>CBDUOT010000001.1:0-72487 GCA_965368915.1 uncultured Rhodobacterales bacterium
TTGGGCGTGGAGCGGGAGATCTTCAGCTCATCCTCATCCATGTCCTCGCCGATCCCCTCGAACAGCGGTGTCGACAGGTAGCGTTCCCCTGTATCCGGCAGCATGGCAAGGATCACCGATCCCTGCGCGGCCTTCTCGGCGACGCCGATCGCGACGGCGAATGTGGCGCCTCCGGAAATGCCGGTGAAGATGCCCTCTTTCTGGGCGAGCTTGCGCGCCCACTCGACCCCATCCGGACCGGTCACCGGGATCAGTTCATCGTAGAACCCCTTGTCGAGGCTTTCCTGCAGAACGGCGGGGATGAAATCGGGCGTCCATCCCTGAATCGGATGCGGCTCGAACGCGGGGTGGCTGACAGCCGGCGCCCCGTCCGGCCCCCGCTCTTGTGCCGTCCCGCTCGCCACCAGCGCAGCGTTGGCGGGCTCCGAAAGGATGATCTTAAGATCGGGCCTTTCCTTCCTCATCACCCGCCCCACGCCCGTCACCGTTCCGCCGGTCCCATAGCCGGTAACGAAGTAGTCGAGCCGCTGGCCCGCGAAGTCCGACAGGATCTCCCGCGCCGTCGTCGCCTCGTGAATGTCAGCGTTGTCCTTCGTTTCGAACTGCCGGGCGAGGAACCAGCCGTGCCTCTTGGCCAGTTCGACCGCCTTGTTGTACATGCCGGTGCCCTTCTGGGCCTTGGGCGTGAGAATGACCTTCGCGCCGAGCATCCGCATCAGCCTGCGCCGCTCGACCGAGAAACTCTCGGCCATCGTCACGACAAGCGGGTATCCCTTCTGCGCGCAGACCATCGCAAGACCGATACCCGTATTGCCCGACGTCGCCTCGACAACCGTCTGGCCCGGCTTCAACCGGCCCTCGCGTTCGGCGGCCTCGATGATGTTCACAGCCAGCCTGTCCTTGACCGAGGCGGCCGGATTGTAGGCTTCGGCCTTCACGTAAAGCGTGACGTGGTCGGGACCCAGGTTGTTCACCCGGATCACCGGCGTATCCCCGATCGTGTCGAGCACGCTGTCGAACAGCCGTCCGCGCCCGTTCGTTGTTCTGATCTTGCCAGTCATAGCCACTCTCCCTCGCGCATGTTCGGGGCGACTATACCAGCGCGCGCCGAGTCCCGCGATGGGACTCCACGGTTTACGCGCCGCGACCCCGGTGGCCGGTCTTGTAGTAGCTCCCGGTCCGCGTCTCGAGGTAGGGCATGAGCGGGATCTCTTCCTGCTTGAGGAACCCTTTTGAAGGCAGCGCGCCGTCGCGCACCATCTCGATCACCGCGACGACGGAAGCCGAGGTCGTCCACGCGATTGCGGTGCGCCGTTTCCCCTCGATCTCCAGCGGGTAGTAGGCGCGGACGTATTCCTTCCGTCTGAGCTGCCCTTCGGTCCAACCCTCGGCCGCAACGTGGACGTAGACGACGTCTTCGTCCACCGGCGGCTTCGCGTGGGTCAGGATCTTGCCCGCCATCTCGCGGTTCTCGCGCATCAGAAGCTCATGGAAGAAGAAGTTCATGAGCTGGACATGACCCGGATAGCGCATCGTCTTGTAGTCAAGATTCTCGACCCGGTCGGCATAGGTTTCGCACATCGTGCCAAGCCCGCCGGAGGTGGTGAAGGCTTCAAGCTTCACGCCGTCTATATAGATCGTCTCCAGCCATTCCATCGCGGACACGGTCTTGTGGACGCCTTCCTCGATCACCTCGCAGTCGTTGAGATACTCGTTCACGACGCCTTCGGGCGACCAGTTGAACGCGTAGCCGAGAAGGCCCGTGGGGTTCTGCGGCAACGCGCCGACGCGGAGGCGGATCGATCGAGCCTTCTCGAACATGTCGGCCAGATGCGCGCCGACGATGCCGACGAAGCCGGGCGCAAGTCCGCATTGCGGGGCCATGATGCCCTTGGCGGTCTTGGCTAGTTCGCGGATATGCTGGGTGGTCGGCACGTCCTCGGTGAGGTCGAAATAATGCAGGCCAAGGCCATGCGCGACGGTCGAAATACCGATGTTCAGGTGATACGGCAGGCAGGAAAGAACGGCCTCCTGATCCTTCAGAATGCCTTTCAGACTCTCGGTATCTGTCAGATCGGCGACCACGACCGGGAAAGGGCAGCCCGAAACCGGGCGGGCGTCCACGCCGGTCACTTCGAACCCCGCCCCTGAAAGAAGTTCTGCCGCAAGATGCCCTACCTTACCGAGCCCAAGCACCGCAATTTTTCTGAATGACATCGATACTCTCCTCTTCCGGTCTTGCGTCCAGTCGACCGGTTTCGATTGCTCTCATCGTCACATTCGCCTTAGGCGTTGGCGATTTCTCCGGTCATTCCGACGAAATTCGCGCTATTGCGCTAATAAGTGACGGCCCGGCGCGCCATTTCGACGTGCCGGGCCGCAAAGCAATTCAAGGTGAATCAGAGCCGATTCAAAAGTCGAACTTCACACCCTGCGCCAGAGGCAGCTCAGCCGAGTAGTTCACCGTGTTCGTCTGCCGCCGCATGTAGCCCTTCCAGGCGTCCGAGCCGCTTTCGCGACCGCCGCCGGTTTCCTTCTCGCCGCCGAACGCACCGCCGATCTCTGCGCCCGAGGGGCCGATATTGACGTTGGCGATGCCGCAATCGGAACCCGTGGCCGACAGGAAGGTCTCGGCCTCGCGCATGTTCAGGGTGAAAATGCACGAAGACAGGCCTTGCGGCACGTCGTTGTGCAGCGCGATCGCCTCATCAAGCGTTTCGTAGCCCAGTACGTAGAGGATTGGGGCGAAGGTTTCGGTCCGCACCGTCTCGGTCTGTTCAGGCATCTCCGCAACGGCGGGAGAGACATAGGCGCCACCCTGCGGCACGCCTTCCGCCACGACCTTGCCCCCGTGAACCATCCCGCCTTCGGATTTCGCCTTCTCCAGCGCCGCCTGCATCCGGTCGCGTGACGCGTGGTCAATGAGCGGGCCAACGAGAACGCCTTCCTTGCGTGGGTCGCCGATGGGCAGGGACGCATAGGCCTTGGTCAGCTTCGCCACCAGATCATCCCTGATCGAATTGTGGACGATCAGTCGGCGAAGC
Source organism: uncultured Rhodobacterales bacterium (assembly GCA_965368915.1). Classification (GTDB taxonomy): domain Bacteria; phylum Pseudomonadota; class Alphaproteobacteria; order Rhodobacterales; family Rhodobacteraceae; genus Albidovulum. The sequence goes on from CBDUOT010000001.1 coordinate 3,045, forward strand.
GACGTGCAGCGCTGCCCAGCGGTCCCGACGGCCGAAAAGACGATCGCGCGCACTGCCATGTCGAGATCAGCCGAGGGCGCTACGATCATCGCGTTGTTGCCGCCGAGTTCAAGGATCGGGCGACCGAAACGCGCCATGACCTTCGGACCGACAATTGACCCCATGCGGGTCGAACCGGTGGCCGAGACGATCGGTACGTCCTTGGACTCTACCAGAGCCTCGCCAATAGCGGGCCCGCCGACGACCAGCTGGCAAAGCCCCTCGGGTGCGTCTCCGAAGCGCATGAGCGCGCGTTCCATGATCTTCATCGTCGCCATAGCGGTCAGCGGTGTCTTTTCGGACGGTTTCCAGATCACCGGGTTGCCGCAGATCAGTGCGAGCGCCGCGTTCCACGACCAGACCGCAACCGGGAAATTGAAGGCAGTGATAACCGCGCAGGGGCCAAGCGGGTGCCAGGTTTCCATCATCCGGTGGCCGGGGCGTTCAGACGCGATGGTCAACCCGTAGATCTGCCGCGAAAGCCCAACGGCAAAATCGCAGATGTCGATCATCTCCTGCACTTCGCCGAGGCCTTCCGACGTGATCTTGCCAGCTTCCAGCGTCACGACGGCACCCAACGCTTCCTTGGAAGCGCGCAGTTCTTCGCCCAGCAGGCGGACAAGTTCACCCCGGCGAGGGGCGGGAACCTGTCGCCACGCCTTGAAGGCTTCCTGCGCCTGCGCGATCACCTTCGGCATGTCAGCCGGGTCGGTTTCGCGGACTTTGGCCACTTCCGCCCCGTCAATCGGCGAATGCACCACAAGCGTCCCGCCCGTCAGCTCCGATTTTGAAAGGCCCGCGGCCTTCAGCACGTCGTCATGCGTCATGTCAGTCTCCCTTGATGACGGAGGTCCGCTGATCTTCCATTCCCATGGAGACCAAGAGCGGCTCCGCCTGTTGGCGCGTTTGAAAATCAGTCTTGGAGCCCATACCGCGCCAGTCCGAAAGGATCAGGGACTGGGCGACGGCCCCGCCCAGCGTCGTGCCGGGGCCTGTGATGATGAAAAGGTCGGGCGCGAATTCGCGCGCCGCGATCCGGATCGCATGGGTGAAATCGTAGGTCTCGGTCACTTGGTGCCCCAAAGTGTAGTCCCAGAGCGCATCGACATCGGTCGCACCGGGCCACCAGATGGCGCCACGCCCGTCGATCAGTGGCAATTCGGGCTGACCGAAGAGCGAGGGTGAGAGCCGCGCGCGGCCACGCTCAGCGACCGGTGTCTGAAGCTGCGAATGAAATGCGGCGTGATTGGCCAGTCGCATCGGGAATCGACCCTGTACCTGCGGAACGGCGACTTCGAACGCGGTCAAACCCGCTTCGTTACCGGCCAGAACCAGCATTCCTCCGAGGTCGATCGACAGGGTCAGAACGTGCCCCTCTCGCTTGGCAATTTCCGTCACAAGCGCAAGTAGCTCTGCCTTGCGGCCGGGATCGGAACGCCAGTCCTCGTCCACGAACGGATAGATAAGCTGCCCACCGATCAGGGCTTCCTGCATAAGGGTGCCCATCGTGTTGGTAACCTCGAAGCCAGCTTCTGCGGAAAGCGCGCCACCACAGGCGAGCGCGGAGTACCAGCCCATCGAGTTGCCGGTTACGGCGACGACGTCGATCTTGCCGGCGTCGATGGAACGGAAATCCCCCAGCGTGGCCGCATAGATTAACGCCGAGGCATTGTCGCCCCGCGTGTGCTTCGCAACGGAATAGGTTGCTGCGCCGTCGAGAGACGATAGCGATTCTTGCCCCATACCCTCGCGAGTGCGGTCGAACGCCCCGAGAAGCGCGCGGTCGCCGAAGTGCCGCTTCAGATAGCCAAGTTCGGTCTTCGTGTAGGTGCCTCGCCCCGGGCAGATGACGACGGCGGTTCTCATTTCGCCCCTCCGACCATCGACATTGCAACATCGTAGATGCCGTCTGCGGACGGCATCGTGGCGGCATAGGCCGGGCCTGTCGCGATGAAGCTGTCTTCGGCGGTCAGGCGGGCATGTGGCACATCGGCGCGCTCGGTGAAAAGCGCCATGAGCGCTTCTGCGATGCCGCCGGATCGGCGTGTTTCGTCAACGATCAGGATGCGCTCTGCCCCGCCCACGGCCTGGATCAACGCGTCCGCGGGCAAGGGCGACAGCCAGCGCATGTCGATCACCCGAGCCTTGACGCCGCTTTCGGCAAGCCGCCGTTCAGCCTGCCGCGAAAGATAATAGCCGTTCCCAAACGTCACGATTGCAAGATCTTTGCCGTCGCCGTGCACCCCGACCTCGCCCAGCGAAATCACCTCATTTTGGGCAGGATAGACACTCATCCAGCCGCCATCCTTCTCTGCGTGAAGGTCCCGCATGGGGTAAAGCGCGATGGGCTCCAGGAATACCACGACCCGCTGCTCCTCCCGCGCAAGGCGCACGCTTTCGCGCAGCATCCTCGCCGCGTCCGCGCCGTTCGATGGGCATGCGAAGATCACTCCGGGGATGTCGCGGATCACGGCGACCGAGTTGTCGTTATGGAAGTGACCACCAAAGCCCTTCTGATAGCCAAGCCCCGCAATCCTGAGGACCATAGGATTCGTAAACTGACCGTTCGAGAAGAAGGGTAAGGTCGCCGCCTCGCCCCTGATCTGATCCTCCGCATTGTGCAGGTAGGCGAGGAACTGAATCTCCGGCATCGGAACGAAGCCGTTCTGCGCCATGCCGATGGCGAGGCCGAGGATCGACTGTTCGTCGAGAAGCGTGTCGATCATGCGGTCCGGCCCGAAGCGCTGGGTGAGCTTCTGGGTCACACCGTAGACGCCCCCTTTCCGGCCGACGTCCTCGCCCATCATCACGATCTCGGGGTGTTCCAGCATCAGGTCGGTCAGCGCCCAATTGATAAGCCGCGACATGATCTGGGGCTCTTTCATCGCCTTGAGGTCGCTGCCAAACGCAGCTTCCCGCGCCTCGGCTGCGGGCCCGTTGGTCGGGCGGCAAGCCCGCTTGGGTGGGATCAGGCTCGCCATGACATCATTGGCCGTCTTCAGTCTTGGCCTTTTCACCGCCTCGCCAGCGATCCGCGTTACACGGGCATTCGTCTCCTTGTAGATCCTGAGCGCACCTTCGGGCGCCAGCGCACCGGCCTGATCCATCAGCCGAACCGAATGCAGAAGCGGGTCGTTCGCCTCCTCGGCTTCGACCTCATCTCGGCTGAGATAGGTTGTGGGGACGTCAGCGCCCGCATGACCGTAAAGACGTACGGTGCCGACGTGCAGGAATGCCGGCTTTTTCCGCGTGCGGACGTAATGCGCGGCTTCCGACGCCACCCGGAACGTCTCGTAGATATCCAACCCGTTGCAATGGAAGTATTTAAGCCCCGGCCGATTTTGAAAGGTGGCTGCGATCCAGCCGGTCGGCGTCTTCGTCGAAATCCCGATCCCGTTGTCTTCGCAGACGAAGAGAAGCGGCAGGGGGATCGACTGATAAGCAGTCCACTGCGCGGTGTTGAACGCCCCTTGCGCAGTAGAGTGGTTTGCCGATGCGTCACCGAATGAGCAGTAAACGATAGCATCCTCAGACATCGACTGATGTTCAGGCTTGTGCCGCCGCGCCGCGCCGATTGCGTAGGCGGCCCCTACCGCTTTCGGCAGGTGCGAGGCGATGGTCGATGTCTGAGGCGGGATGTTCAGAGCCTTGGAACCAAGAACCTTGTGCCGTCCGCCGGAAATGGGGTCGTCCGACGAGGCCGCGAAGCTCAGAAGCATGTCCCAGGCAATGGACTGGCCGGGAACCTGCCCCGCGCGCGCGATCTGAAAGGCCGCGTCCCGGTAGTGCAGAAACGCCATGTCGGTGGGGCGCAGGGCCGTAGCCACAGCCGCCATACCCTCATGCCCGGACGAGCCGATCGTATAGAACCCTTGCCCGGCCTTCTGCATTGCGCGGCTTTCCCGGTCGAGCGCACGGCTCAGGCAGGCCGCACGGTAGATCGCGACCGCGTCGACAGGCGCAAGCGGGCCGGATGGGGGCGCACCGGCCGGAAGATCAGCCGCCGCGACACGCCTCAGGAAGTTTTCGTGAACGATCTCGGCGCGGTCCATGCTCTCACCTGCTTGCCTTTACCTTGTTTGAGCAATGGAACTCAGAAAAACGCCTGAAGCCCCGTGATCGCGCGCCCGAGGATAAGCGCATGCACGTCGTGCGTGCCTTCGTAGGTGTTCACGGTTTCAAGGTTCATCGCATGGCGCATGATCTGGAACTCCTCCTGAATACCGTTCCCGCCATGCATGTCGCGCGCCATCCGGGCGATATCCAAGGCCTTGCCGCAATTGTTGCGCTTGACGATAGAGATCATCTCGGGCGCGGCCTTTGCCTCGTCCATCAACCGACCGACACGCAAGCTGGCCTGCAGGCCGAGCGATATCTCCGTCATCATGTCGGCCAACTTCTTTTGGTAGAGCTGGGTCTGTGCCAACGGACGATTGAACTGCTTCCGGTCGAGACCGTATTGCCGGGCGGCATGCCAGCAGAACTCGGCCGCACCCAAAACGCCCCAGGAAATGCCGTAGCGCGCCCGGTTTAGACAGCCGAACGGCCCTTTCAGACCCTCGACATTCGGCAACAGGGCGTCCTCGCCGACCTCGACATTCTCCATTACGATCTCGCCCGTAATCGAGGCGCGAAGCGAGAGTTTCCCGCCGATCTTTGGCGCGGACAGACCCTTCATTCCCTTGTCGAGCACGAAACCACGGATCTTGCCACCATGGGCATCGGACTTCGCCCACACAACGAAGACGTCCGCGATGGGGGCATTCGAGATCCACATCTTCGACCCGTTCAGGACGTAGCCGCTTTCAGTCTTCGTCGCGCGGGTTTTCATACCCGCCGGGTCCGAGCCTGCGTCGGGTTCGGTCAGGCCGAAGCAGCCTATGAATTCGCCTGATGCCAGTTTAGGCAGGTATTTCTTCCGCTGCTCCTCGGATCCGTAGGCATAGATCGGATACATCACCAGCGAGGACTGCACAGACATCATCGACCGATAGCCACTGTCGACGCGCTCCACCTCGCGCGCAACGAGCCCGTAGGAGACATAGGAGGCGCCGATCCCGCCGTACTCTTCCGGGACCGTGACGCCGAGCAGCCCCATTTCTCCCATTTCGCGAAAGATGTCGGGATCGGTCGTCTCTTCTCGATACGCGTCGATGACGCGGGTCTGAAGCTTCTCCTGCGCGTAAGCGCGCGCACCGTCGCGCAGCATTCTCTCTTCTTCCGAAAGCTGATCATCGAGTCGGAAGGCATCTTCCCAGTCAAAGCGCGACAGGTCGGGGGCGTCTTTGGGTTTCAAAGCCATGGGGTCCTCATCTGAGCGATGCGCAGAAACGCGCGATTCGGTTTGATGCCTCGTTCAGGGAGGCGTGGGAATAGGCGTAAGAGAGCCGAACGTGGCCCGGTGTACCAAAGGCACGGCCGGGGACGAGCGCCACGCCTTCTTCTTCAAGCAGAGCTTCGCAGAAATCCGCATCAGTCTCGATTCGTCGGCCCCTCGCAGTGGTTTTGCCAAAGGCCGCTGTGCAATCCGGGAACAGATAGAAAGCGCCGTCGGCAGTATCGCATTGGAGGATCCCACTCGTGTTGAGCCGTTCCGCCAGCATGTCCCGGCGCGCGCGGAAGTCGTCGCACCTTTCCGCGAGAAGCTGCTGGTCGCCAGTCAGAGCGGCAGCGGCGGCAGCCTGACTGACAGAAGTTGCGCCAGAAGTGATCTGGCTCTGAATCGCAAGCATCGCCGCGGTCAGACGCTTTGGTCCGATCCCCCAACCGATGCGCCAGCCGGTCATTGCGTAGCTCTTGGACACACCATTCACGATCAGCGTCCTGTCGGCCAAGTCAGGCGCGACGGCGCGGAAGGAATGGAAGGGAACATAAGAAATGTGCTGGTAGATCTCATCGATCATGATGCCGACATGCGGTGCGTCGCGCAGAACGTCCGCAAGCGCTTCAAGATCGTCCTTTGAGTAAACCGCACCGGACGGATTGGACGGTGAGTTTAGCAGCAGCCATCGCGTCCTAGGCCCGATTGCGGCGCGAAGCTGCTCTGGCGTGACGCGAAAGCCGGTGTCTGCGGTTGTTGGAAGCACAACCGGCTTACCGTCGCAGACCGTGATAATGTCGGGATAGCTTGTCCAGTAGGGCGCGACGATCAGAACCTCGTCTCCGGGGTCAAGCGTTGCCGCGAATGCGTTGTATAGAACCTGCTTTGCGCCGGTGCAGACTATGATTTCACCGATTTCAGGCTTGTAGCCGCTCTCCCGCTGGCAAGCTTCGGCAATGGCGCTGCGAAGCTCGATCGTCCCGGCGGTGAGCGTATAGATCGTCTCACCTGCCAAGGCGGCCTCGTGCGCCGCCTCGATCACATGCGAAGGCGTGGGGAAGTCCGGTTCCCCGGTGCCGAGCGTAATGACGTCGCGGCCTTCTCGCTGCAGCGCTTCTGCCAATTCGGAAATCTTCAGGATCTCTGAAAGCTCAACCGCGTTGATGCGCGCAGAGCGGCGGAACGGATCGGACATGGCGCGGACTCACTTAGCCTTTTATGCATTATGGGCCATTGTTCCTGCCATTGGGATCGCTATTCTCACGCTATTATATGCATGGAGCTCATACTTGGCGACGCCCCGACGGCTTCTTCCGTCCATCTCTCTGCTTACGGCCTTTGAGTCGGTGATCCGCACCGGTTCGACGCTTGCGGCGGCGCAGGACCTCGACCTGACGCAAGGCGCGGTCAGCCGTTTGATACAGAACCTCGAGTCGCAACTCGGCGTAACTCTTTTTCTCCGCGAAAGGCGAAGGCTGGTGCCGACTGACCATGCGCTGGCTTATGCACGCGACGTCGCAAAAGCACTTGATCTGATCTCGCGGGGTTCTATGCGCGTTCGGTCCAGCACAGGGGGCGGAACCTTGTCCTTGGCGATCCTGCCGACGTTCGGCACCCGCTGGCTGGCACCGCGGCTGCCGCGGTTCCTGGCCGAGCATCCGGGCATCACGATCAATCTTGGGACGCGCCTCAAACCCTTCGATTTTGAAGAAGAAGGATACGATGCGGCGATCCACTACGGAGAACAGAATTGGGCTGGAACAGGGTCTATAAAGCTCTTTGATGAGCGGCTCGTGGCATGTTGTGCGCCGTCGTTTCTTGCCAAGCAGTCCGTCTCTTCCGCGCGGGACCTGATCGGCTTTCCCCTCTTGCAGCTCGAAACGCGCCCGAACGCCTGGTCGTCTTGGTTTTCCCATCACGGCGTCACCGAGAACGTGCCCCAAGGCATGCTCTTCGACCAATTCGCCCCGATGATTCAGGCGGTTATCCACGGGCTCGGCGTCGCGTTGCTGCCCGAATTCCTCGCCAAGCCCGAGCTTGCCGAGGGGCGTCTTGTTGAAATCCTTGGGGGATCGGTCCGGGGTGAGGGAAGCTATTACCTTGTCTGGCCCTCTGTCGGGGCATGGTATCCGCCGCTTCAAGCCTTTCGCGACTGGCTTCAGACGGAAGCTGCCGACCCGGACGGGACAGAGATGCTGCCCCGTTGACGTTTTCGGGTGGGAAGATCACCTTCAGCCAATGAACACGCGCCCCGATATCCACGACCGACTCGCCGCTTCGCTAAAATCGGCACGGAAGTCGAAGGGACTGAGCCTGGACGCGGTGGCCAAGCTGTCGGGCGTGTCGCGCTCCATGGTCAGCCAGATCGAGCGTGGTGAGTCGAGCCCTACCGTTTCTACGCTCTGGAACCTCACCCAGGCACTGCAAGTCGACTTTGCCGGCCTTCTGGAAGGGCGCACCGCGTCGGGAATCGAAGTAATCCGCGCCGACGCGGCGCCAGTGATTGCAGGTCGCGGGCAGGGCGTGAGGATCCGGATCCTCTCTCCAGCCGACGCCGCTGGCACCCACGAGGTGTATGATCTTGTGTTCAACGTAGATGGAAAACTCGTCAGCGACGCGCACGGGCCGGGGTGCCGGGAGCATTTGACGGTGCTTGAGGGCGCGGTCACGGTCGTTTCCGGCGACGAGTCGCAGCGTCTCGGCGTGGGCGATACGGCGCGCTACTTTGCCGACCGGCCGCACCGGATCGAAGCCGAGGGCGGCGCGGCGCGCGCAATCCTCATCGTTCAGAACAGTTAAAAGCAAAGGCTATTTTCGTTCACATATCCCCCTAGAGAATTGTGCGAGATAACGGGATTTCCTTGATAGCGGATTCTATTCCGACATATTGACAGCACAGCAAGGGCGAGGCATTGTTCCGCCATATCGGAGGAGTTTCTGTAATGCCGGAAAACACCGCTTTCCTCGACCATCTGACCGGAGTACTCGGCGGAATCGAAGCTGATGGCCTTTACAAGCGCGAGCGGCTGATCTCCTCAGCGCAAGGAGCGCACGTTAAGGTCGCCGGGCGCGATATGCTGAACCTTTGCGCGAACAACTACCTCGGATTGGCCAACCATCCGAAGCTGATCGAGGCGGCCAAGTCCGCGATGGACGATCACGGCTACGGCATGGCCTCGGTCCGGTTCATTTGCGGCACTCAGGACCTGCACCGGCAGCTCGAGGACCGGATCGCCCGATTCCTCGGAAAGGACGATTCCATACTCTTCGCCGCCTGTTTCGATGCGAATGGCGGCTTGTTCGAGCCTCTCCTCGGACCCGAGGACGCGGTGATATCGGACGCGCTGAACCACGCCTCGATCATCGACGGCATTCGCCTCTGCAAGGCCAAGCGCTATCGCTACGCGAACTCAGACATGGCGGATCTGGAGACGCAGCTGAAAGCCGCGCGGAATGACGGCGCGCGCTTCGTCATGATCGCGACGGACGGCGTCTTTTCAATGGACGGATACCTCGCGAAACTGCCCGAGATTGTGGCGCTTGCCGAAAAGTACGGTGCACTCGTGATGGTCGACGACTGTCACGCGACCGGCTTCATGGGTCCGAAGGGCGCGGGCACGCCCGCCCATGCGGGGGTCGATGTCGATATCCTGACCGGCACGCTCGGTAAGGCCTTGGGCGGGGCCCTTGGCGGCTACATCGCCGGCCCGCAGCCCGTCATCGACCTTCTGCGCCAGCGCGCACGGCCCTACCTCTTCTCGAACGCACTGCCGCCCGCTGTGGTCGCCGCAGGGATTGCGGCCATCGACCTTGTGGAAGCGGCGGACGATCTGCGCACGCAGCTGTTTGAGAATGCCCGTTACTGGCGCGCGGGACTTGAGGATGCCGGCTTCACGCTTCTTCCCGGTGAGCATCCCATCATTCCGGTCATGCTGGGCGATGCGAAGCTGGCGCAGGCCATGGCGACAGAACTTTATGACCGCGGCGTCTATGTCTCGGGCTTCTTCTTCCCGGTCGTCCCGAAGGGGCAGGCGCGCATCCGCACACAAATGAATGCGCGGCTCAGCCGCGACGATCTCGATTTCGCGCTCGGTGCTTTCAAAAGCGCGGGCAAAGCCGTGGGGGCGATCTGATGCGCAACGACATGAAGACGTTGGTGAAGGCGAAGCCGGAGCCGGGGCTTTGGATGGAGCATCGCGCGGTCCCCGAGATCGGGCCGGACGACGTCCTGATCCGCATTCGCAAGACCGGGATCTGCGGCACCGACATCCACATCTGGAACTGGGACGAATGGGCGGCGAAGACCGTTCCCGTGGGTCTCGTGACAGGTCACGAATTCGCGGGCGAAATCGTTGAGATCGGGCGGAATGTCGAAGGACTGACCATCGGCCAGCGATGTTCGGGAGAAGGGCACCTGATCGGCAAGCAATCGCGTCAGAGCAGGGCGGGCAAGTTCCACCTCGACCCCGCCACCCGCGGGATCGGCGTCAACGAGCACGGCGCCTTCGCAGAGTACTTGAAGCTTCCTGCCTTCAACGTGGTGCCACTCCCCGATGAGATCGATGACGATATCGGCGCGATCCTCGACCCCTTGGGCAACGCGGTCCACACCGCGCTGAGCTTCGATCTGGTCGGCGAGGACGTGCTGATCACCGGCGCGGGACCGATCGGCATCATGGCCGCCGCCGTTGCCCGCCATGTCGGCGCACGGCATGTCGTCATCACCGACGTTAATCAGGACCGTCTCGATCTCGCGGCGCAGGTCACCGACGTGGTCCCGGTGAACGTCGCCAAGCAAGACCTGCGCGAAGTCGAGGGCGCGCTACGGATGAAGGAAGGCTTCGATGTGGGGCTGGAGATGTCTGGAAACCAGGCCGCGTTCGACCAGATGGTGGAAAACCTCGTCATGGGCGGGCGGATCGCGATGCTGGGCATCCCGCCGGGCAAGTCGCCGGTCGACTGGAGCCGCATCGTCTTCAAGGCCATCACGATCAAGGGCGTGTACGGTCGCGAGATCTTCGAGACCTGGTACAAGATGATCGCGATGCTGGAAAACGGGCTCGACATCAGGAAGGTCATCACGCACCGCTTTCCTGTCGATCAGTTCCGCGATGGATTCGAGATCATGCGTTCGGGCAAAAGCGGCAAGGTCGTACTCGACTGGGGCTGACCTCGTCGACGAAGGCTCAAGAGCTTTGACGATATGGCCGTGAATCCATTTCTGGTAAAACTGCCGTTCTTGGCACAAAAATCAATGTGACAGGATCAGGAGGGCACGATGAATCAGCAAGCGAAGATTAAGCCCGGCGCGAACATGGAACATTGGCAAGCGCGCGTCGACATGGCCGCCGCCTTCCGCTGGACCGCTCGGCTGAACATGCACGAGGCGGTTGCCAACCATTTCAGCCTCGCCGTCGACGAAGATGGTTCGAAGTTCCTCATGAACCCAAACCAGGTTCATTTCAGCCGGATCAAGGCGTCGGACCTTCTGCTCCTCGATGCGAACGATCCCAAGACGATGGACCGCCCTGACGCGCCGGATCCGACCGCATGGGGGCTGCACGGCTCGATCCACCGCCTATGCCCTCATGCCCGCTGCGTGATGCACGTTCACTCGATCCACGCGACGGTGCTGGCCTGCCTGGCCGACAGTACGCTGCCGCCGATCGACCAGAACACCGCGACATTCTACGGCCGCCACGTTGTGGACGGAGATTTCGGGGGGCTTGCGTTCGAAGATGAAGGCGCACGCTGCGCGGGCATGCTGAACGATCCGAAGATCAAGGTCATGATCATGGGCAACCACGGGGTGCTGGTGATCGGAAGCGACGTGGCCGATACGTTCAACCGGCTCTACTATTTCGAGCGCGCCGCAGAAACATACATCCGCGCGCTGCAAACGGGCCAGCCTCTGCGTGTGCTGAGCGCGGAGGTCGCGGAGAAGACCGCGCAAGAGCTTGACGACTATCCCGATCAGGCAGAGCGGCATCTGGCCGAACTCAAGGCGATCCTGGACGACGAGGGTTCGACCTACGCCAGCTGACGTCGACGGGTCGCGTCGATCATTGCTGGCGCAGGTCTGATCGGCCCCTACTGCGCGTCCTGCGCGGCGTCCGTCACCGCCTCACCGGCGGACTCGATATCACGCCCGGCGCCTTCGACCGTTTCGCACGCGGAAAGGACGAAAGCCGACAGGATGGCGAGGGCGGAAAAGGTCTTGCTGAACATGGTATCTCCGATGCTGTTGCTACACCTGTGCAACGCGGGGAGCGCGGCATGGGTTCCACCTTGCGCTTGCGTCTGCCGTTCAACGTGCCCGCCCACCAAATCTTGTGTCATCGGCGTGACAATCCCCCCCGGAGCACCTATAAGATGGACAGCAAAAACCGAGGCGAGCGGGAATGACCGAAGAGATACAGAAGCCGAACGAATACGGCGCCGATTCCATCAAGGTTCTCAAGGGCTTGGAAGCGGTGCGCAAGCGTCCTGGCATGTATATCGGCGACACGGATGACGGCTCGGGCCTGCATCACATGGTCTACGAAGTCGTGGACAATGGCATCGACGAGGCTTTGGCTGGTCACGCGGACTTCGTAAGGGTGCGGATACACGCCGACGATTCCGTCTCGGTGCGCGATAATGGTCGCGGCATTCCGACCGACATGCACCCGACGGAGGGCGTCTCTGCCGCCGAGGTCATCATGACCCAGCTCCATGCCGGCGGCAAGTTCGACCAGAACAGCTACAAGGTATCGGGCGGCCTTCACGGCGTGGGCGTTTCCGTGGTGAACGCACTTTCCGACTGGCTGGAACTGCGAATCTGGCGCAACGGCAAGGAACACTACGCGAAGTTCGAAAAAGGCGAGACGGTAGAACCCCTTCGCGTTGTGGGCGATGCCGCCCCCGGTGAAAAAGGCACCGAAGTCCGTTTCCTCGCTGCCTCCAAGGTCAACGATCCGAATGGCACCTTCTCCAACCTCGATTACGTCTTCAAGACGCTGGAAACGCGGCTGCGCGAACTTGCCTTCCTGAATTCCGGGGTAAAGATCATCCTCGAAGACAACCGCGGCGCCGAACTTCAGCGCACAGAGCTATTCTACGACGGCGGTGTTCGGGAATTCGTGAAGTATCTCGACCGGCACAAGACCTCGGCCATGGAAGAGCCGATCTTCATCACCGGCGAACGCGGCGGCATCGGCGTTGAAGTCGCCATGTGGTGGAACGACAGCTATCACGAGACGGTGCTGCCGTTCACGAACAACATCCCGCAGCGCGACGGCGGCACACACCTCGCTGGCTTCCGAGGAGCGTTGACGCGGACGATCAACAGCTACGCCCAGACTTCGGGCATCGCCAAGCGCGAAAAGGTCGACTTCACCGGAGACGACGCCCGGGAGGGACTGACCTGCGTTCTTTCGGTGAAGGTGCCGGATCCGAAGTTCTCATCCCAGACGAAGGACAAGCTGGTCAGCTCTGAAGTGCGCCCGGCCGTCGAGGCCCTTGTGAACGAAAAGCTCGGCGAGTGGTTCGAAGAGCACCCGAACGAGGCCAAGGTCATCGTCGGCAAGATCATCGAGGCCGCTCTGGCCCGAGAGGCGGCGCGCAAGGCCCGCGAATTGACGCGGCGCAAGACGGCCATGGACGTGGCCTCCCTACCCGGAAAACTCGCCGACTGTCAGGAAAAGGACCCGGCCCTGTCGGAGCTTTTCCTTGTCGAGGGTGACAGCGCCGGCGGCTCTGCCAAGCAGGGGCGCGAGCGCAAGAACCAGGCGGTGCTGCCGCTCCGCGGCAAGATCCTGAACGTAGAGCGCGCCCGCTTCGACCGGATGCTGTCATCCGAACAGATCGGTACTTTGATCACGGCGCTCGGCACGGGGATCGGGCGCGACGAGTTCAATCTCGGCAAGTTGCGCTATCACAAGATCATCATCATGACCGACGCCGATGTCGACGGCGCCCACATCCGCACGCTGCTTCTGACCTTCTTCTTCCGCCAGATGCCGGAACTGATCGAGCACGGCCACCTCTTCATTGCCGAACCGCCGCTCTACAAGGTCGCGCGCGGCAAATCGGAGGTCTACCTGAAAGATCAGGCAGCGCTTGAGGACTATCTCATCGGCCAAGGCGTAGAAGGTGCCGTGCTCAAGCTTGGCTCAGGCGAGGAGATCACCGGTCAGGATCTTGCCCGCGTCGTCGATGAGGCGCGCGTCGTGCGCCGTATTCTGCAGGCGTTTCCTACGCATTACCCCATGCGCATCCTCGAACAGGCAACGATCGCGGGCGCACTCTTGCCCGGGCGTGTCGATGCCGATGCACAAGGTGTGGCAGACGAGGTCGCAAAGCGGCTCGACGAGGTCGCGGTGGAATACGAACGCGGCTGGCAGGGCCGGCCCACGCAGGACCACGGGCTGCGCTTCACCCGGTCCGTGCGCGGCGTCGAGGAAGTCCGCACACTCGATGGGCAAGTTCTTCGCTCGGGCGAGGCGCGGCGGCTTGCTACCCATACCGACAGCCTCCGCGAGGTCTATGGCGCGCAGGCACGGCTTGTCCGCCGCGACAGAGAGCAGCTGATTCACGGCCCGATGGAGCTTCTGTCAGCCATCCTTGAGGAAGGCGAGAAGGGCCTGACTCTTCAGCGCTACAAGGGTCTGGGCGAGATGAACCCGGGTCAGCTTTGGGAAACCACGCTCGACCCTTCGGCGCGCGTACTGAATCAAGTCCGGATCGAGGATCTGGCCGAAGCAGACGACCTCTTCACGAAGCTGATGGGCGACGTGGTAGAGCCGCGCCGCGAGTTCATTCAGACGAACGCGTTGAGTGTGGAGAACCTCGACTTCTGAGAGCTTTTCGGCGGACGGACGTTTTTTAGCCTCCGTGCCGCCCCGACAGGGCCGATCCCGTTCTTTGACGGGCTCGGTTAGGTCAACCGCATATGTCTGCTGCCTCAGGCGCTGCAGGCACGAAGCGCTGGCCCCAATTGGCGCGCAGGCCATGCTGACCGACGGTATCGCCTGCGCCTATCGCGCGAGTCACGACTGGCTCGTCGTGACTGCGGGCGTCCAGTAAGTTCTGAGCTCCGTATGCGATCAGCGCAACGCGACGCCTTCTCTCTTGGCCGCCACCGTCAGAGGGTTTGCTTACGCGGAAGCGCGAAGCGATAACGGTCACCTACTCCGCCTCTGCGAACTCATGCGCCCGCAACACGCCTCCAGTCAGCTATCCGCCCAAGCGTCATTCAAGCACGCGTTCCGGATCGTTGAGCGTCGGCACTTGCAGGCTCCATTCGTAATAGTCGCCTGATGTCGATCTCTGATAGAGGCGCTCAAGGTCGTGCAGTGGTGTCTTGCTATCATCGATTCGCAGGGTCAACGGCGCGCGATCCGGCGAAAGTACGAGAAGCGCCGCTGACATAAGCCCGCGAGAGTCTCCTCCTGACTCATCGCCTGCCTTCAAGGCCTTCAGCAGTCGGCGCGCGAAGCAGCCTTCGGCAGCAAGAAAGCTCTCCGCGATCGCGTCGAGCACGGCTTCGGACGAAAGCAGGTTGCCCGTAACCACGCCACCTTGGACGAATCGGCTGCCCATCGCTGGTGTGTTCTGCTTCCCGGTGAAGGCTGCGACCCGACCGTCCGGTGAAAGTGCGGCGAGTTGCCGATACTCGCGCCCGCGATCCGCCTCCGTCTCGGCATCAACAGCCTCTTGCGGAGAGCGCCCAGCGCGCATCGACTCGAGCACCGCTTCACCCCAGAGCGTACTGGGTGCAGCCCCCTGGCTTGCGGAAAGGCCCGCGTCGAAGTGGCCTCGTAGCACCCATCCGCCCACGCATAGACTGCCGGTCGCGGCGGCACCGCCAATTGCGCCGGTTTCAGGGTCTCGCGCAAGAATCGAAAACGTCATGTCTCTGCCGATTGCATTATGTTTCGTATTTATCATGAAAAATTGACCTTTGCAATTTATCATGATAAATAGGCCCGATATGCCAACTTGGGAGAAGGCCCGATGAAACTCTTCAACTGGACGCGCCGGGGGCTGTTCGCCGCTGTCGGCGCCGCGCTGGCTTTGGGTATGCCTTGGCAAATGGCAGAGGCGCAGACGCCTTCGGGTGTCCTGATCGTCGGCCAGATTGCCGAACCGAAATCGCTCGACCCGGCGGCTGTGACTGCAGTGAACGACTTCCGTATTCTCGTGAACCTGTACGAGGGATTGGTGCGCTATAAATCCGGCACACTGGAAGTCGAACCGGGGCTTGCGACCGACTGGGCGATCAGTGAGGACGGAACGGAATACACCTTCACCCTGCGCGAAGGCGTCACATTCCATGACGGAACACCTTTCAACGCCGAGGCCGTGAAGTTCAATTTCGACCGGATGCTGGATGAATCCCATCCCTTCCACGATACCGGACCTTTCCCGCTCGCCTTCTTCTTCAGCGCAGTCGAGACTACCGAAGCGGTCGACGAACTGACGGTGAAGTTCACGCTGAACGCGCCTTACGCACCGTTCCTTTCGAACCTCGCCTATCCGACGGGTCTCATCGTGTCGCCCGCCGCCGTGGAGGCGAATGGCGCCGATTTCGGCCGCAGCCCATCCGGCACGGGACCGTTCAAGTTTGCTGAATGGAGGTCGAACGAAGCCGTCGTCATCGAGCGGAACCCGGACTACTGGGGTGACCCGGCAGGGACGGACGCGGTTGTCTTCCGGCCGATCACCGACGCCAACACCCGCGTTGCCGAGATGCTTGCCGGTGGGATCGACATGATGGTCGAGGTGCCGCCCACGTCGCTCTCGCAGTTCGGCGGAGATGCCTTCAACATCGTCGAGCAGGCGGGCCCGCACTTGTGGTTCCTGATTCTGAACGCCAAGGAAGGGCCATTCGCCGATCAACGCGTGCGCCAGGCCGCGAACTACGCGATCAACAAGGAAGCCATCGTCAACGACGTCCTCGAAGGCACTGCCGACGTGGCCGCCGGTCCGACGCCGCCGGCCTTCGCCTGGGCTTACAACAGCGACCTCGATCCCTATCCCTACGATCCCGAGAAAGCCAAGGCGCTTCTGGCCGAAGCAGGCGCGGAAGGCGCGTCTCTGACCTTCTACGTGACCGAGGGTGGTTCGGGCATGCTCGATCCCGTTCCGATGGGCACCGCAATTCAGGCCGATCTGGCGGCAGTCGGGCTCGATGTGAAGATCGAGACCTATGAGTGGAACACCTTCCTCGGAGAGGTGAACCCCGGCCTCGAAGGCAAAGCGGACATGGCCGAGATGGCGTGGATGACGAATGATCCCGACACTCTGCCCTATCTCGCGCTTCGTACCGAGGCATGGCCCGACAAGGGCGGCTTCAACTCGGGCTACTATTCGAACCCCGAAGTCGACCAGCTTCTCGAAGCCGCGCGGACCTCGACTGATCAGGAGGAGCGCGCGCGCCTTTACCGAGAGATGCAGACGATCGTGAAGGAGGATGCACCCTGGGTCTTCGTCGCAAACTGGAAACAGAACGCCGTGACCAGCGACCGCGTGGAGAACTTCCAGCTTGAGCCGTCCTTCCTGCTGCATCTGCAGGATGTGGTGAAGAACTGAACGAACGGGCGGGGCCAAACACTGCGCTCCGCCCGCCCTGCGATCACCCGAAGTCTGGCGCCGTGTCTTGCAAGGGCACGTGCCCCGTTCCCTCCGGAGGCGAGAGGTGGGCAGCTACATATTCAAGCGACTGATCTCGGCCGTGCCCGTTTTGCTCGGTATCACGATCATCGTCTTCCTGATCATGGCTATGATCCCGGGCGATCCGGCCACCGCGATCCTCGGCAGCTACGCGACGCCGGAAAACGTCGAGAAGCTGAACCGCGATCTCGGGCTCGATAAGCCTCTGGTTCAGCGCTACTTCATCTGGCTCGGCAACATGCTTACCGGTGACTTCGGGCGATCATTCTCGCTCAACCGACCGGTTCTGGACGAGGTGCTGGAGCGCTTCAACGCGACGCTCATTCTTGCTGGCGTGTCCTTCGTTCTCTGCGCGGTTCTGGGCATTCTTGCCGGCGTCGTGTCGGCTGCGCGGCAATACGGGCTGGCCGACAAGGTGATTACCTTCACGGTTCTCATCGGCATCTCGGTACCGTCCTTTTTCCTCGGCATGATGATGATCCTCCTCTTCGCCGTGAACCTGCGCTGGCTGCCTGTCTCGGGCATGTACGCGATATACGGTGGGGGGGATTTGCCGGACCTTCTTTACCACCTGATAATGCCCGCGCTCGCGCTGTCCGCCGTGGCCACCGGGGTCATCGCGCGCCTCTCGCGCTCCGCGATGCTGGAGGTGCTCCGGCAGGACTACATCCGCACGGCGCGCGCCAAGGGCGTTCCGGAACGGCGGGTGATCATGGGTCACGCCCTTCGTGCCGCCATGGTCTCGATCATTCCGATTCTGGGCATCCAGGCGGGCTTTGTCCTGTCGGGCGCGGTCTACATCGAGATCGTATTCCAGTGGCCCGGCGTGGGCCGCATGCTTGTCGATGCAATCCTCAAGCGTGACATCCTGCTGGTTCAGGGCGGCGTGGTCCTCGTCGCGGCCTGCTACGTGATGTTCAACATCGCAGTCGATGTCGCCCAAAGCCTTCTCGACCCAAGGATCAAGACGTGAGCGGGTTCCTGAAGCTGCTGTTCCGCAACCGGCTGGCCGCGATGGGGGCCGTCGTTCTGGCGTTCGTCCTTGTCGCAGCGATCATCGCACCGCTCTTGCCGTTGCAGGCGCCAAACATCACCTCGACAGGAGATCGTTTCATACGACCCTTTAGCGAGGGGCACATCCTTGGCACCGATCATCTGGGCCGCGACCTGCTGTCACGTTTGTTGCATGGAACGCGGCTGTCGCTTGCCATCGGCATCGCAGCCGCTTTGATCGCGGGCACGATCGGCTCGGCGATCGGCATCATCGCCGGCTATTTCGGGGGCCGGACAGACAACCTGATCATGCGCGGCGTCGACATGCTGATGGCCTTTCCCTACATCCTGCTCGCTCTCGCCATCGTTGCAGCACTCGGGCCGGGCTTGATGAACGCTTTGGTCGCCGTCGCCGCCGTCAATATCCCGTTCTTCGCGCGCAACATCCGCGGCGTTACCGTTGGCCTCGCCGGGCGTGAGTTCATCGACGCGGCGCGGCTGTCGGGAATGGGAAACACCCGCATCATTCTGTTCGAGCTTTTGCCGAATGTCCTGCCGGTCATCGTCATCGCGATGTCGACCACGGTTGGTTGGATGATCCTTGAGACGGCGGGGCTTTCGTTCCTCGGCCTCGGCTCTCAACCTCCGCAAGCCGATCTCGGCTCGATGCTGGGCGAGGCGCGTTCGGCGCTGATCACCTCGCCACATACATCGATCGTGCCGGGCGTCATGATCTTCCTGATCGTGATGAGCATTAATCTTCTGGGCGACGGCGTGCGCGATGCGCTCGACCCGCGCTTGCGGTCTGGCGCGCTGAGCCGACCGCGCGCGACAACGCTTGTCGATCGTAAAGGCGATGTTCCCGGGGCCACCGACGATCTTCTGGCCATCCAGAGCCTGAAGACCGAGTTTCGCGTTGGCGAACGCATCTACAAGGCCGTCGGCGGCGTCAGTTTGGCGGTTAAGCCCGGTGAGTGCCTCGGCGTGATCGGCGAGTCGGGTTCAGGCAAGTCCGTCACAGCACTTTCCGTGATGGGCCTTGTCGCTTCGCCGCCCGGTGTCATCACCGGCGGTGCCGTGCGCTTCGAAGGCGAGGACCTGATCGGCGCGCCCTATGCGACCCTGCGGCAGAAGCGCGGCAACCGCGTCGCTTACATCTTCCAGGATCCGCTCTCGACACTGCACCCGCTCTACCGCGTGGGTGACCAACTCATCGAGGCGATCCAATCTCATGAGAGCGTGAGCAAGGATAGGGCGCGCGCCCGTGCGGTCGAATTGCTGCAGGCCGTGCGCATCCCGAATGCAGAAAGCCGAATTGGGAACTTTCCGCATGAAATGTCTGGAGGGATGCGGCAGCGGGTCGGCATCGCGATGGCGCTCGCCAACGATCCCGACGTGATCATCGCGGACGAACCGACAACCGCGCTCGATGTGACGGTACAGGCGCAGATTCTCGCGCTCCTCGACGATCTCCGGCGCGACCGGGGTCTCGCCATCATCTTCATCACGCATGACTTCGGTGTCGTGGCCCAACTGTGCGACCGAGTGGCGGTTATGTATGCAGGCCGGATCGTGGAAGAAGGGCCTACCAAGGCGGTGCTCGCCGCGCCAGCCCATCCCTACACCAAGCGCCTGATCGCCTGCGTGCCTGAATTGGGTCAAGGAAGACGAAAACTGGCAGCGATCCCCGGTATGCCGCCGGCGGTCGATGATCTGCCCGAAGGCTGTGCCTTCGCACCACGCTGCGACAAGGCGAGAGATCCCTGTCGCGTGGGAGAGGTTGCCCTGACCGCCAGCGGATCGCGTGCGGTGCGCTGTCACTTCCCCGAGGAGGGTATCCATGCACGCTCTGCGGGTTGAGAATCTGTCGAAGACCTTTTCCCGGGGGCGAACGCTTCTCGGTCCGGAAAAGCCCGGCGTCCGCGCGGTCCGACCCGTGTCATTCGCGGTCTCGACTGGCGAAACGCTGGGCGTCGTAGGGGAATCCGGTTGTGGAAAGTCCACCTTCGCCCGGATGCTCGTCGGGCTTCTGCCACCGACAACCGGCCGGATAGAGATCGAGGGCAAGGCGCTCGACAACGCCGACCCCGCCGCGTTCGGCCGCATGATTCAATACGTCTTTCAGGATCCGATCAGCAGCCTCAACCCGCGCAAGACGGTCCGCCAGATAATGGAAGCGCCGCTGAAGCGCCTGCACAAAATGGACAAGGCCCAGCGCGGCACCCGCATCCGCGAGATCTTCGATGCCGTAAACCTGCGCGAAGAGTTCCTCGACCGGTACCCGCACGAATTCTCGGGTGGCCAGGCGCAGAGGATCGGTATTGCGCGTGCATTGGCCGCCGACGCGCGCATCATTATTCTGGACGAGCCGGTCTCGGCGCTCGATGTCTCGGTTCAGGCTCAGGTGCTGAACCTGCTCGCTGATCTCAAGAACCGGTTCAATCTGACCTATCTGTTCATCAGTCACGATCTGGCCGTCGTCGAGGCCGTGAGTGACCGGGTTGTCGTCCTCTACTTCGGCTCGGTGGTGGAAATCGGCAGGGCCGAAAGGATTTTCAAGAGCCCGAAGCACCCCTATACAAAGCTCCTCGCCGACAGCGCGCCGGTGGTGGGCCGACCTCTCGCCGCACCCGAACAGAAGGACAGCGAGTTGCCCGACCCGCTCAACCCGCCGCCCGGATGCGCCTTCGCCGGACGCTGCCCACGAGCGACCGAGCATTGCAGGACAACCGAGCCACGACTTCAACAAATGGGAGATGACCAGCTTGCCGCCTGCCACTACCCGATCGAAGGATGAATCGCGCTCGAGCCGCCCGGTTCAGGTCGCCGAAGCCATCAAGCGCTGGGTGGTCGAACACGGATTGCAGGCGGGTGACCGTTTGCCGAGCGAGCCGGAACTGATCACACGTTTCGGTATGTCCAAGGGCACGATTCGCGAGGCGATGCGGCTTCTGGAGGCGCAGGGTTTGATCACCACGCGGACGGGACCGCGCGGCGGCAGTTTCGTCCATGAAGTGTCCAAGGAGCGCGCCCGCGCACTTCTGGGCAACTACTTCTACTTCAAGAACCTGACCATAGCCGACATCTACCAACTGCGCCGCATTCTCGAACCCGAGGTCGCCGCCTCTCTCGCCGGGCGCCTCAGTGATGCGGCGCTCGACGAACTCGAAACCAACATTGCTACCTATTCGGAACCTTCGCAGACACTCGAGGAGGAGCGCGACTACCATGTCCGTTCGCTTCGGTTCCATGGCTTGCTTGCCTCGCACTCGGAGAATGCGATGCTGGCCTTCCTGATCGATTTCATCGTCAGCATGCTCGCTGACCTCACGGTCTATCGCAGACTGTACTCGCCCCCGAATGTGGAACTTTGGGAACGCGGGCGCGACCACCAGGAGCGGCTCGTGCAGGCTCTGCGCGAAGGCGACGCGGATGCCGCCCGAACGATCATGCTGTCCCATATGCAGATCGCGCAGAAGCACATGGAAGGTCAGGAAGCCCAGATGCTGCGCGGGTTCATCACCGAATGAAGTCGGCGACGTATTGATCTGTCGGGGGGCACGATTCATTTCGCTCCCCGGCCCGGTTGAAGAAGTGGCTTCGCTTCTCGCCATGCGAGGTTCTCGGTTCACCAAACTCATCTAAATGGCTGCGGCGCATCTATCCGCGCCTCACAATTGACAGGTGAGAACCGGGTATCCACTATGACTGGATTGATCTCTCAACGGAAAAAGCGCGGCAATTTCGCGCCAGTACCAAGGTGAGGGGAATATGCGCGAACAACGACGCTTTTGTTTAACGAGGATTTTGTTTTCGCTTCTGGTTGCACAGATCAGTTTCCCGGTTTCGGCTGCATTGGCGCAGTCCACTACAGATGCGGACATGGAAACCGCATTGAAACTTGCCTCTCTGCTGCGTTCGGCCCGGACTGTCATCGCGTCGAACCAGGACCTGATCAACGATCCGGCCGGCGGCGACAAGCGGCTGACCGGCGACCGTGTTCTCGCGGAGGCGACTGAATCCTATTTGGCGGCGAACGGAACGAAACCACTTCATGATGGTCAGGATGAGCGCGAAGCGCGGCTTATCTCTGCACAGATGGCCGCGATAAGCGAAGTGATGGCCGCCAACCAGGCGACAATCAACCAAGATGGAGTGGGCTTCAAAGGCTTTGTACCCGCGGTTTTCGGGCGGCTCGTGAACGAACGTTTTGCCGGACTTGTCGGAGATGAGGCGGTGATCAAGGTCACAGCGCCACCAGAACTGGTCCGCAACCGCAAGGCCCGCCCTGACGAATGGGAAACCGGGGTAATCCGTGCCGATCTTTCCGCGCCTGACTGGCCCGAGGGCCAGGTTTTCGCGGCCGAAGCAGAACTGAACGGACGGCCCGCCTACCGAATTCTGGTCCCGGAATATTACAGCGAAGGATGCCTTGCCTGCCACGGCGAACCGGCAGGCGAGATCGACGTCACGGGCTACCCGAAGGAAGGCGGTCGGCTTGGCGATCTCGGCGGGGTCATCAGCATAAGCTTGTTTCGCTGAGATGGTCGCCACGGGCGACATATTCGCAGTGTATGTGAGCGTCGCGCCGCAGCCGGGGAAAACGAATGGCTAGGATCTCGATCCTCGCGCGGCTCGTCTTCCTTTCCGCAGTGCTACTCGCGTTCCTCATCGCGACCAATGCGCTTTTGTCATCGCGACTTTCGCGTAATGCCGAGGCGATTTCCGAAGGTGCCTCTGCAATCGGGGTTCTTACGCACGCCCACGCCGCGAGCACCCATTTCGGGGAACTGAAGTATTGGCTGTCGGATCTGTCCGTCAGCCTCCTCATGCGCTCCGAGCAGAACGCGCTGACCGCGCGCGAGGCACTGGAGGCCGAACTCGCCGTTCTTGAGCCAGTCGCATCCGATCATGTCGCGGTGATCCGTACCGAGATCGACGGGCTGCTGGAACAATCCTTCCTTGCTGTCGATGCCTATACCGAGGATCAGCGGGTCCTCGGCAATTCGCTGGTCGCGAAGGGACAGCAGCATATTCGTCGTGTCGATGCCGAGCTTGGCGAACTGGTGGCCGAGCTGGAGGCCGCAGCAGTCGCCAAGAGCAATGCCGCCCATTCAGAAGCGGCCCAAGCGGTCAGGCTTTCAACCGGCATCGTCATCGCGGCAGGGCTTGTCGGGCTTTTGCTGACGCTGTTGGTCGTCGGTTCCATCACTTCGCCTCTCAGACGGCTCTTGGCCGCGATGAAAGAGATCACCGGGGGCAACCTTGCGGCCGAATTGCCAAAGCCCGGCCATGACGAGATCGGCGCGATGACCCGGACGCTCGGCCTCTTCCGTGACAGTCTTGCCGAACGCGAACGCCTGGCGGCGGCCCGCGAAGAAGCGGACCGCGAGATCAAGCGGCTTCAGGTGCAACTGACCGAGGCGATCGAGGCGATCAGCGAGGGCTTCGCGCTCTTTGATGCCGAGGACCGGCTGGTCATCTGCAATGAACGTTACAAGCAAATGTATGCCAAGATCGGCTTTGACATTCGCCCCGGATGCACCTTCACCGAAATTTCCGAGCACGTGGCAAATTCAGGAATCATAGATGGTGCCACCGCAGGATGGGCCGAGAACCGCATCCGTCAGCACCGCAATCCCGAAGGTCCGTTCGAGCAGAAGCGCAGCAACGGCACCTGGATGAAAATCAGCGAACAGCCCACCGAAGCCGGCGGAATCGTTGGCGTCTTCACCGATATCACCGAGATGAAGGAGCGTGAGGCAAAGCTGCAGGAACTGGTCGACAGCCTCGCCGAAGCGCGAGATGTGGCGCTGAAGGCCACGACCGCGAAAAGCCAGTTCCTCGCCAATATGAGCCATGAGATCCGCACGCCGATGAACGGGGTCATCGGGATGAGCAACCTTCTCATGGACACCGACCTTTCGCCCGAGCAGATGGACTTCGCCCGCACGATCAACGAAAGCGCCGAAAGCCTGCTGACGGTCATCAACGACATCCTCGACTATTCCAAGGTTGAGGCAGGCAAGCTGGAACTCGAGCGCGTGGCCTTCAATCTGCGCGATTGCGTCGAGGGTGCGCTGGATCTCGTCGCGATGGCAGCGGCGCGAAAGGGGCTGGATCTGGCCTACTACATCGAGCCGGGCGTGCCTGAGACCATCGTCTCGGACGTCACAAGGCTTCGGCAGGTGCTCCTGAACCTCATCAACAACGCGATCAAGTTCACCGAGAAGGGCGAGGTCGTACTAACCGTCGCGCCCGGGTCGGATGACGTTCCCAAGGGCGAATGCGAACTGCTCTTCGCAGTGCGCGATACCGGAATCGGCATTCCCGCCGACCGCAAGGACCGCCTTTTCCAGTCTTTCAGCCAGGTCGATGCGACCACGACGCGGCGATACGGTGGCACAGGCCTCGGCCTCGCAATCAGTCAACGGCTGGTGAATCTCATGGGCGGACGGATCTGGGTCGAGAGCGAACCCGGCGAGGGTACGACCTTCCGTTTCACGCTCACTGCACCCAAGGGCGAAACGATCGGAACGGTGAACCTGAACGAAGCGCGACCCGACCTTGAAGGCAAGCGGGTGCTCATCGTCGACGACAATCAGACGAACCGGGTGCTGTTGACGCGCCAGACCACAAGCTGGGCGATGGAGCCGGTCGCCGTCGAGGTGCCAGAAGAAGCGCTCCGGATGGTGGCCGGGGGCGAGAGGTTCGACGTTGCGATCCTCGACATGCATATGCCCGGATTGGACGGTGTGGATCTCGCTCAGAAGCTGCGGGGGACCGCGGCAGGGAAGGGCATGCCACTGATCCTCCTGTCCTCGCTCGGCCAGTCGAACGACCATAGTCCCGGCGAACTTGCCAAGGCGGATTTCGCCGAAGTTCTCGCCAAGCCGGTCAAGCCCTCGCCCCTTCTGAACACGCTCGTCAGTCTCTTCGCAGGCAAGCCAATCCGGGTCATCGACCGGGCGCAACGCAAGAAGCCGACCTTCGACGAGACCTTGGCGGAGCGATTGCCTCTGCGCATCCTTCTTGCCGACGACCATGTGACGAACCAGAAACTCGGGCGGATGATCCTTAAGCGGCTCGGATACCAATCCGACGTCGCGGGCAATGGCCGCGAAGTGGTCGAGGCGGTGGCGCGTCAGCCCTACGACGTCGTCCTGATGGATATCGAGATGCCGGAAATGGACGGCATGGAAGCCACGCGCCGGATCATCGCCGATCATCCCGAGCAAACGCGCCCAAGGATCATCGCGGTCACCGCGAACGCCATGGACGGGGACCGCGAACGGTTTATCGAAGCGGGTATGTGCGACTACGTCAGCAAGCCAATTCGCGTCGATGCGCTGGTCAAGGCACTGCAAGCCTGCTCCGACGCGAAAATGAAGGAGACCGAAAAGATGTCCGACGCAACGCGCGCAACCTTTGATCCCGCGGCTCTCGACACGCTTCTCGACACAATCGGCGGCGACCGGGAAGCCTTGGGCGAACTGATCGAGAGTTTTCTTGAGGAAGGCCCGGATCTGATCGCCAAAATCGAAGATGCAGTGCGCAACGGCGATGCAGAGGGCTTGCGTCAGGCCGCACATACAATGAAGTCGAGCGCCGCCGATTTCGGCGCGCTTGAGCTATCGCATCTGTGCCGCGAGATCGAAGCGAAGGGGCGCGAGGGCGACGTCATCGGCGCGGCAGCGTTGTCCGAGAGCGCGGCCGTGTCGTTCGGCGCAGCGCGAGAGGAGCTGCAGAAAATGCAGATGCGCTGAAATCAATAAACCGGGGGGGACTATGGCTGAGGCTCAGGGACGTGTGCTTGTGGTCGACGATCACAAGACAAATCGTATGAAGCTTGCGCTGGCGGTACAAAACCTCGGCCACGGGGTGGAAACCGTGGCGAGCGGGCAGGAATGCCTCGACGCGCTCAGACGGGACCGGTTCGACGTCGTGCTGCTCGACATCGTCATGCCCGAGATGAACGGCTTTCAGGTTCTTGCCGCGATCAAGGCCGACCCCGCCCTGCGCGACATCCCCGTAATTGTCATTTCCGCGCTCGAGGATACCGAAGATGCGGTCCGTGCAATCGAACTCGGGGCCGACGACTTCCTGACCAAGGCGTTCAACCCGGTTCTGCTGAAGGCGCGCCTTGGCGCAGGGCTCGAACGCAAGCGGTACCGCGACAAGGAACTCGAGTACCTCCACCAGGTTGACCGGCTCGCCGCCGCCTCAGGAGTCGTTGAAGGCAAGGACTTCGATCCGGCAAGGCTCGGCCTCGACGATATTGCTCGACGAGACGACCAACTCGGCAACCTCGCGCGGGTCTTCCTGCAGATGGCTGGCGAGGTTTATCGCCGCGAACAGATCCTCCGGCAGCAGATCAGTCTGCTGAAAGGCGGGTTTCTGCTTCTGGTGCTTGGCGCCGCATGGGGCCTGGTCCCATCCCTGTCGCGTATCATCATGCTGGACGGGCTGAAGCCCCTCGGCGTGGCGTTCTGGACGATCAGCCTAAGCGCGGTTCTGATGATGATGGCGTCCCTCCTGACCGGGCGTTACCCGCACGCGACTGGGCCAGCGATCCGAAGCTACTTGATCCTTGGCCTCATCGGCTGCGTGCTTCCGCAACTCTTCCTGTTCTGGGCTGCGGGGAACGTTCCAGCAATGATCATCGCCATCGTGCTCGCCGCCGAAAGTTTCATCGTCTTCATCATCGCCGCCTCGATGGGGCTTGAGGCACCAAGCCTGAAACGCTTCCTCGGCCTCAGTCTAGGTCTTGCCTGCGTTGCGCTCATCATGGTGCCAGGCAGCGATAATTCGGGAGTAGCCAGCTGGTTCTGGATACTGGTCACGCTGGCCGTGCCCTTCTGCTACGCGCTGGAAGACATCGTCATAGCCGCCCTGCCCGAAACAGATGCAGACATCTTCGGCTCCGCCACCGGCATCACCATCGCTGCGGCGCTCACTCTCGCGCCGGTGACTTTCGCAACTGGCTCCTTCATCTCGCCGGCCGAGGCGATCGCGGGATTCGGCTGGGCCTTCCTCCTCATCGCCGCGCTCAGCGCTTTTTCGACCGTGCTCCTGATCTACGCGATCCGCACCACCGGCGCTGTGTTCGCAAGCCAGGCGGGCTATTCGATGACCGCGGGTGGCATCCTTTGGAGCGTCCTGCTCTTGAACGAGCAAATGACCCTATGGGTATGGGCGGCGCTCGCGTGCCTCGTTTCGGGACTCGCGCTGGTGATGCCCAAGCAGATAGATGGCGAGGCTGACGTGGACCAGCGCATGGCGAAAGCCCAGCCCACAGCCCCCAAGGGCGCGCCCGGTTCGACGGCTCCCGGCGAATGAGGACGACGCTCCGACTGGCTGCCTCCGCCGCTGATATTATCTAGCTGCATACTGGTAAGCGCAGCGCCTCGGTAGAGCGGCGCGCCGTATGAGGACGCCCGAAAGGTTGTGCCCAACGATTGGGCAGATTGCATGACGGACGATGCAGATCCTTTCGACGCGTCATTGCGACAAGCGATCTGTGGATGGAGCGCCAACGACCCATGCAATCAAAATTGCATTCGCCCGGAAACCGGGACATGCTTGCGTCATGTACGCTTCACACGGCTTTCTGCGCTCGGACATTGGTGACGTCGATGTTGTCTTTCACCAAGGCCTTTACCACCTGTTTCACCTCGTCCTTCCAAACCATGATTTCATCGCGCATGCGGTGAGCAAGGACGGCATGACGTGGCGGCGCGTCGCAAATGCGCTGTTTGTGGGGGATCCCGGCCAATGGGATGATGACATGCTCTGGACGATGCATGTGACGCCCGACCCAGAGCGCCCAGGCTCTTGGCGGATGTTCTACACTGGTCTTTCGCGTGCCGAGTATGGACGCGTCCAGCGCATTGGTCTGGCGCGGTCCGACGATCTGTACACATGGAAACGCTGCGAGTCCGGCGATTACCCGCTGGAAATCAAAGGTCCCTGGTACGAATCCGATATCGACGAGGGCCGGAAATGGGTCAGTTTCCGCGATCCGTTCTTCTATCACGACCCTGTAAGCGGTGACCGGCTGCTCATGGCATCAGCACGCGTGAAGAACGGACCGGTCGTCCGTCGGGGATGCGTTGGCCTCGCTCGGGAAACCGCGCCTGACCGGTTCGAATTCGCGGCGCCGCTTTACAAACCGGGGCTTTACGATGACGTCGAAGTACCGAACCTCGTTCATCAGGACGGCCGGTTCTATCTGATCGGATCGATCCGCGAGGATACCAAGGTTCATTACTGGTATGCGGACAAGATCGAGGGCCCCTATCAGAACTTTGCCGACAACGTGCTATTGCCCAAGGGTAATTACGCGGCAAGGGTTTGCCGAAGCGACGGCCGCTATCTGCTTTTCAACTTCTTCCAGCGCAAGGAAACCATCTATGGCCGCGAAACCGTGGCTCGGCTGTTGCCGCCACCCAAAGAGCTGGTCACAGACAAGAACGGGCGGTTGCTGCTGAAATCGTTCAAGGGTTTCGATGCCCTCGTTCACCATTCTTTCGACATAACGAATCCAGCTGAATTCGATGCCCTGTTCGGCAACTCTCACGCAGCGATTAGCGGCGACGACGGGTCGATCCATGTCGCCTGCCCAAGCGGGTTCGAGGCGTTTCTTCTGCCGGGCGAGCACGAGGATTTCCGGCTACGCGCAACCGTCAAACTCGAGGGCGTGGGCAAGTGCGGCATGGTCCTGCGCGTCTCGGAGGAGGGCGACGGCTACTTCCTGTCTCTCGACCTAGTCAAAGGCTACGCGCAGCTAAGACGATGGGGCGCCAATCCGCGTCCCGAGTTCGAATTCGCTTTCCAGTACGAGACGCTTCAGGCCGGTAACTACGTCGCGCTTGATCCTGCGCACCCCCTACAGATCGAGGTCGTCACTCATGGCGCCTATATCGAGTTTTCGATCAACGGTCAGGTCACTCTATCGGTCGTGGACGATACATACAGCGCGGGCCGCGTGGGATTCTACACAGAGTCGGCGCAACTGAAGCTCGAAAACATCAGCATGGAGTGGCTGCGCCGCCCGGTTGCCGAGGAAGAAGCTGTCTATACAGCGACACGCTCAACCGAAACTCTCGACGTCACGCTGGACGAGTCCGCGGCCTCATGATGACCGGTGCCCGGAATTCTCCGTGGCTTCTGGTTAGTGATATCGACGATACACTGACAGGCGATGACGCTGCTTTATCTCGCCTGGCCGAAGCAGTGATCCGGAACCGAGATCGCCTCTGTTTCGCGGTGAACTCCTCCCGGCCCTCCGGCAGTGTGGCCGAAACATTGCGCGACGATTTTCCGCCTAATCTGGTCCCTGACGCGATCATCACCGCGCTCGGAACCGAAATAACCGTCGGCGGCAAACGACTCCCGCCGCATTTTTCCGACTGGCCCGGGAACGACGTGTTCGAGGCACTCGCAGCGCTGGGCCACCGACCTCACGCCGCGGAGTTTCAGACCGCTTACAAGGTGAGCTTCGCGGTGCCGCCCGATGCGCAGCCGGAAGCCCGGCAGGCTCTCGCGCCCTTCGAGTGTCAGATCATCGCGTCTGGGTCGGACGATTTCGACGTGATCCCGCCGGGCGCCGGAAAAGGCGCCGCCACGGTGTTTCTGGCCGGTGAACTTGGCTATGATCTCGAACTGGTGGTAGCCGCTGGCGATAGCGGCAATGATGTAGCGATGATGAAGGCCGTTCCTAACCGGATTGTTGTCGGCAACGCGCGCTCCGAACTGGTTGCCGCGCTGCCGCCGGGGACGTTCTTTCATGCCCGTGATCACCATGCGGCTGGGGTATTGGAGGGACTTGTGGAATTCGGCATCATCCCGCCCCCCGACTACTGAAACGAAACAAGCAGGAACACCCATGGCAGGCAGCATCTCCGGTTCACTCATGATGATCTCGCTGCACGGCTATGTTGCCGGCACACCCGAACTCGGCAAGCCGGATACAGGCGGGCAGGTCGTTTTCGTGATGGAGCTCGCCAAGCGTTTCGCCCGGCTCGGCTACAATGTCGATGTCATGACGCGGCGTTTCGAGGATCAGCCGGCTGAGGACGTCATCAACGAAAACCTTCGTGTCCGCCGCATTCCGTTCGGTGGCCCCGACTTCATCCGCAAGGAAGACATGCACGACTGGTACGGCGACTTCGTGTCGAACGTGCTTGCCGCGGTCCGGCGTCACGGGCTGCGCTACGATGTGGTGAACAGCCATTACTGGGATGCCGGGGTGGCGGGCCAGAAGATCGCCGAGGAACTCCAGATTCCGCATATCCACACGCCGCATTCGCTTGGCTGGTGGAAAGCGAAGGACATGAAAAGCCTCGGCGAAGGCAAGAAGGCCAACTACCGGTTCGAAGAACGCATCCAGAAGGAATTCGTGCTTTACCGGAATTGCGACCATATCATCGTCACCTCCGAGCAGCAGGCGCAGATCATCGAGGATCACTACGACCTGCCGAGTGAGCACATCACGATGATCCCGCCCGGGATCGACGAACAACGCTTTACCGCGATCACGCCTATGCAGTTGGACGAGGTCCGCGCAAGGCTCGGCATGTCGCAGAACGACGTCTACGTTGTCGGTCGCGCGGCGACGAACAAGGGCTACGACCTGATGATCCAAGCCCTGCCCCACCTGCGCGAGTTGCAGCCTGAGGCACGGCTGGTGCTTGCAGCGGGCGCGAATTCTACCGAGGACAAGAAGCTCGTTGAAACATGGAAGAAGCAGGCCGCCGAGCTGGGCGTCTCGGATGCCATTTCCTGGCGCGGCTACATTTCCGACGACGATCTTGCCGACTACTACCGCGCGCCGGGCGTCTTCGCCTTACCCTCGCGCTATGAGCCTTTCGGGATGACCGCGGTCGAGGCGATGTGCTGTGGCACGCCCACGGTGCTGACCACCCGCGGCGGACTTCATGAGCAGATCGAGTTCGGGCGCCATGCGCTGATCGCAGATCCCACCCGGCCACGAGAGTTCGCGGCGATGGTCAACATGCCGATGCAGCATTCCTGGCTGCGCGAGAAGCTCATGGTCGAGGGCGCCCGATTTGCCCGCCGCACCTTCGGCTGGACCGGCATTGCACGCCGCACCCTTGCGGTTTTCGACGCCTTTCTGGGGCGGTACGACACGGCATCCTGACGACGCCGACGGCCCGGAAGCCTTATCTGGTTCCGATTTGCTGGCGGGATATCTCGCGTCCGAACAGTCGCTCCGCGTTCCTGTAAGCGATTTTTTCCGCCACATCGCGGGGCAGTCTAGATAGCCATGCCCGGTTGGATGCCATGATGGATCCGTAGCGGTCCCACTGGCTGTTCACCCATGTGTCGCTTCCCACCATCAGGCGATCCTGAAACGACATGATTATCTTCTTCCAATCCGGATCCAACGCGTCACCCGTTCCAAGGATCTCATGTTCTCGCAACGAGGTGTCGGCTACGAGGGTCGGGTGGTCGCGCATCACGTCGTAGACAGTGCTGGCCCGTTCGCCGAGGCCAGCATGGGCCCATATGACTTTTATGTCCGGGTCGAGTTCATAAAGCCAGCGGACCGGCGCTGCGCCGGAGTGAACATGCAGGTAGATATCTCGCTCTTTCGCCATCGCAATGACTTCGCGGAACAATGGTTCATCCGAGACGTCCAGATTGTGGATGTGGAACTCACCTATACCCTCGTGCGGATAGGCTTTCAGGCGCCGCGCCAGATAGCTTTTCATATCCGGGGCCTTGGTCCAATTCGAGGAACCCGCGTCGCCGTGATAGGGGCGTAGCTCGGGGACGATGCGGTTGGGTGCATACTCCCACAGCATGATCGTACCCTCATCAGGCGTCGAAGACACAAGCGCCATGGCAACGCCATTCCTGTCCATCAGTTCGACGACGCTTTGGACGGAGTATGCTTTCCAGGCTGGTTCCTTGTAGTGCATGTGCGCGTCAAAGATCGGAACACCGTCGATCGCGCTTCCGATAGGGTCGTCGGCACGAGCAGGGATCGGTGCGAAGAAGGAATGGAAGAGCGCCGCCAGCAGAAATATCGATCCTTTGAACGTCACAAGGTTCATCGCTTCACTCCAGATTTCCCACCACGCTGCGAACGCGCTGCACTCGATCGTGCACGTCCCCCGTCAACTTGGCGCAAGATGGGACAGCCTGCAAAGGCAGATGTCAAAAGCCGAAGTAAAGCAGTTGCCGGGAAGCAGCGCGTCCCTGTCAGGGCTTCCGAATAACCTCGGAGAAATCGGCACCCGCAGCGGCAGCCTGTGCCCTCATGGTGATCAGGGCGGCCCGGCGGCGCGACTCCATAGGCCCCTCACCGCCCAGAACGCCAAGCGAGTCGATGTAGTCGGGCAGGTATCCTGACATTATGATCCGCCAATCGATCGGCAGATCGGGCTTGAGGACCTGTGCCAGCTGATAAACCACCGTCGTGCAGTTCGCCGTCAGCGTATTGTAGAATTCGGGACGTTTCTCGAGCCGCTGGGCCAGCGCGAGATAGGACATGAACAGTTTGCGTCGCTGTTCGGCGTCGAGCTTGATCGGATAAAGGCTCACCTGTTCCTGGCGGTAGTTGGTGCGCAGCTTGACGATGTCTTCTTCGGTTGCTGCAATCAGCACCAGTTCGAATTGACGAAAAAAGCCGCCAATCTGGTTGAATTTCTCGCCCGCTTCGCGCCGGATCTCGACTGAGAAGACGACATGCTCTCCGTCGTCGAACCCAAAACTCACGAGAAGATGCGCGATGTCCGGGCTGTCCCAGACCGATGTCAGCATGTCGACGCTTTGAAGTCTGGTCAGGTCGTACTGCGCGCTGATCCATCGCTCTTGCGCCTCATCCTTGGTGATCCAATCGAAATCGCGAACGTCGCGAAGCTTGACCGTATCGCCCGAAACTTCGGCCTTCACGCCGCGCTGCACGTCGAAATCCCAGTCGCGATCCTCACGCGGGGCAATCGTCTGATACCAGCCACCGACGGCCAACGCCGCGAGAACGAGCAGCGTCCATCCCGCGCGCCGAGAGCGCATTCGCGCCAGCCCCACAACGATTAGTCCGACGCCGAGCGCGCACCAAGCCGCGTAAAGCCAAGCGCCGTTCAGATGCACCCAGAGCGCCGTCGCGGCCCAGGCAGTCCCGCCCAGTGCGACCAAGGCGAACACGGCGAAACCGAAGACGCGATATACTTGGGCCATGCTGCTCGTCCTGATTCAAAAGCGGTCGGAGCTGTATCTGAAATCCCGGCCGCGGGTAGCCGTTCGGCATTAGATGTGACGATCGCCGGTTCCGCAGGTGTCATCAAGGGCGCTCGAAGGAGTAGAGCGTTCAAAGAGAAAGTGCTGCCGAGAAGTCGAAGGGAAGCGGCAGAGCGGCCATTCCATCCGGCACTGATCGAAAGCGCTGCTCTACCGCTGGCGGCAAAATTCGGCCCTTGCCAACTCTATTGTGCAACACTCTGCCGCCGGGATGCGTATAGTCTGCTGCGCCGATAGTGCGCGAGGACACCAATGACGGAAATGAAAGCAAGCAAATGAAGCAAGGCGAAGGATCCGCGCGGATCGCGGTTGTCGGCATGGGGCCGCGCGGCCTAGGTGCTCTCGAGGCGCTCGCGGCGCGGGCGCAGGCCGCTGGTTGCTCCTTGTCCGTCGACGTCTTCGATCCGTTTCCGGCCGCCGGCGCGGGTCCGAACTTCGACCCCGACGAAAGCCCGCTCTGCCTGCTGAACATTCCGATGCGCGACATCTCCATTCGCCCGCCCGGCTTCTCGCGTTGCGGCAGCTTTGCCGATTGGCTGAAGCAAGCGCCCGACCCGGACGCTTTTCCGACACGGGTTGACCTTGGCCGTTATCTGGAGGCCCGGTACGCGGACTTGCTGGACCTCGGCATTCTGAAGATCGTTCGCCACGCCAAGCGGGTTGAAGTCCTGGGAGGGGACGATGAAGGCTGGCGGCTAAGGGTCGACGGCCAGTGGCGCGGACCCTACGACGAGGTGCTGTTGACGCTTGGCCAGCCGGAGGTCACGCCGGATGACCAATGGGGCGAATGGCAAGAACACGCCAAGCAATCGGCGGGCGAACTGGCGCAGGCCTACCCGGCGAGGCGCCTCGCGAAGGCCGCCTCGGACTGGACCGGCAAGGTCGTCGCGATCCGCGGATTGGGCTTGTCTGCCTTCGACGTCCTTCGCGTTCTGACAGTGGCTCAGGGCGGGCGGTTTCAACAGGGACGCTATCTGGCATCGGGGCGCGAACCCAGAGCAATCCTGCCCTTTTCACTCGACGGCAAGCCGCCCTTTCCAAAGCCCGAGACCGAGGCCCTGGATGCGCGGTTCGAACCTCTGCCGGACGAAACGCGGGCCTTTGAGGACGCGATCGCCAAAGCGGCGACTGTAAGCCCAGACGCCGGAACGCGGCTTATCAATGCCGCGCTGGTGCCCGCAGTCACGCGCATCTTGCGCCAGTGTGGCGGCGAAGCGGACGCGCATGGTGTTTCCGACTGGCTGGAAACGGAATGGGCCTCTCCGGGGTCGCAGGAAACGGGCGGGCCCTACGACACGTTGCGTTCGGGCATGGCATTGGCCGATGGGTCGTGCCCGCCGACGGTCGGCTACACCGTCGGGCAGGTCTGGCGGAAATGGCAGAACGAACTCAGGGCGGGCTACAATCCCGCACGAACCCCTGCCGACACCGCGAAGGCGATCATCGATTTCGACGAGGGGCTGAAGCGTTATTCCTATGGTCCGCCCTTGTCAGCCGCCCACGAACTGGTCGGGCTGATCGAAGCCGACATTGTCGATCTGGACCTGTCCGCCGATCCCGATATCGAGATGACTGCGACTGGCTGGAACTTGAAAGGCGAAGCCGACTCGGCGCGGGCATCGGTCATGATCGACGCCGTCCTTCCGTCACCTGACCTTTCCAGCGTCACGGCAAGCCTGGTGTCCGATCTGGTGGCTGAGGGACGCCTGAGCACGATTGCCGAGGGTCTTGCGGCGTACACCGCCGAGGACGGCAGCGTGATCGGCAAGGACGGGCAGGTCAAACCGGGGCTGTGCCTTCTGGGGCGCCTTGCACTTGGCAGCGTCGTGGCAGCGGACTCGCTTCATGACTGCTTTGGCGACGCAGCCAATCGCTGGGCGAAGGGCGTAATCGACCGCATGGGCTAAGCGGCAAAACTCATCGGAACCATCTGGTCAGGTCTGGCGTTTTCATTGCGTCACTCGCTCCGCAAGGGCGAGTCCGCATCGCAAACCAGCCAAAAGGATCTGTCATGAACAACCGGCCCACGTTCGACCCTTCCTCGACCTCGCAGTCCGGCGACGACACGACTGATCACAAGCATGAAACCGGCAAGGCCGGCGAAGTGCACCAGCAGCCTTCCGGCGATACGCAAAGAATGACCACGGCGCAGGGTGTGCCGATTTCCGACGATCAGAACACACTGCGGGCGGGTGCCCGAGGACCGGCGCTCCTCGAAGATTTCGTGATGCGCGAAAAGATCTTCCATTTCGATCATGAACGCATTCCCGAACGGGTCGTCCACGCCCGTGGTTACGGCGCACACGGTTATCTTGAAGTGACTGAGGCCATTCCAGAACTCACGTCCGCCAGCCTGTTCCAGGAAAAGGGCACCAAGGTCCCGGCCTTCGTGCGGTTCTCGACCGTTGCAGGCAGCAAGGGTTCACCCGATCTTGCGCGTGATGTGCGCGGATTTGCGGTTAAGCTTTATACCGATGAAGGCAATTGGGACATCGTCGGCAACAACATCCCTGTTTTCTTCATTCAGGATGCGATGAAGTTTCCTGACCTCGTCCATTCGGTCAAACCCGAGCCTGACCGTGGGTTTCCGCAGGCGCAGTCGGCGCATGACAACTTCTGGGACTTTATCTCCCTCATGCCGGAATCGATGCATATGGTCATGTGGGCCATGTCCGACCGTGCCATCCCTCGGTCCTTCCGGTTCATGGAAGGCTTTGGCGTGCACACGTTCCGCTTCGTGAATGCCGACGGAAAGGGAACTTTCGTGAAGTTCCACTGGAAACCGAAGCAGGGTCTGCAATCGGTGATCTGGGACGAAGCGGTCAAGATCAACGGCGCCGATCCGGATTTCCACCGCCGCGATCTGTGGGGCGCGATCCAGTCGGGCGACTATCCCGAGTGGGAGCTGGGCGTTCAGGTTTTCGATGACGACTTCGCGGATTCGTTCGAATTCGACGTTCTCGACGCGACGAAACTCATCCCCGAAGAACAGGTGCCGGTCCGCATTGTCGGTCGGCTCGTTCTGGACCGCATGGTCGACAACTTCTTCGCAGAGACCGAGCAGGTGGCGTTCTGTACCCAGAACATCGTGCCCGGCGTCGACTTCACGAACGACCCGCTGCTGCAGGGCAGGAACTTCTCCTACCTCGATACGCAGACCAAGCGGCTGGGTGGCCCGAACTTCACCCATATCCCGATCAATGCGCCCCGATGCCCGATGCATCACTTCCAGCAGGACGGCCACATGGCCATGCACAACCCGACTGGACGCGCGAACTACGAGCCGAATTCCTGGAAGGACGGCGGCCCGCGCGCGGACTCGATCGGTGGCTTCAAGAGCGCCCCAGTGCGCGAGCAGGGCGACAAACGGCGCATCCGGCCAGAGACCTTCGCCGACCACTACAGCCAGGCACGGCAGTTCTACAAAAGTCAGACCGATGTCGAACAATCCCACATCGCCGACGCCCTCGTCTTTGAGCTTTCCAAGGTGGAAACACCCGCGATCCGCGAACGGGTCGTGAGCCATCTTCTGAACATCGACGAAGGCCTTGCCCAGAGCGTCGCGAACGGGCTGCGTCTTGGCGATTTGCCTGAAGCGGCCGAGCCTGCGCGCGCACCGATCGACCTGCCGGTTTCGGACAAGCTCTCGATCCTGAAGAACGGCCCCGACAGCTTCGCCGGCCGCAAACTGGGATTGCTGGTTGCCGAAGGCGCGGACGCCGATATCGTCTCGGGCCTCAAGGAGGCGGCCGAAAACCTTGGCGCCATGATCGAGGTTGTCGCGCCCGCAGTGGGTGGCGTC
Source organism: uncultured Rhodobacterales bacterium (assembly GCA_965368915.1). GTDB lineage: Bacteria > Pseudomonadota > Alphaproteobacteria > Rhodobacterales > Rhodobacteraceae > Albidovulum. The sequence goes on from CBDUOT010000001.1 coordinate 40,121, forward strand.
ACCTTGTCGGACGGCACTCATCTGTCCGCCCAGCAGAAGATCGACGGCGCACCAGCGGTGCTCTACGACGCCGTCGCCATCGTCGGCTCGACCGAGGGCATCGAGATTTTGAAGTCGTCATACGCGGCGCGCACGTTCGTTAACGACGCCTATCAATTTGGCAAATACATCGCCCACAGCGAAGAAGGCGCCGCACTGCTTTCACATTGCGGATGCGATTCTGATGGCGACGACGCGATCGTGCAGTTGTCCAACTCCCAAGATTGCGAGCAATTCCTCGACGCGGCCAAGAAACTGAGGAACTGGAACCGGGGGCGGTAACTCACCGCCCCCCGCTGGGCAGCGGGATGGTCGATGCCACGCTTTGTGCGCTTCTTCTCAAACCAACCGCCCGGCACAATTGGCGGCATGTCGCGCTTTTTCATGAGGCGATGCAGGAAAATGTCGTTTCGCGACAATTCGTGACGAAAACGTGTGGACGGACATAGGCATTCGGCAGTCCAAAAGGGGCGCCTGCCGAAGATCGCAGGCTTCGATGATAGCCAGCGAATCTTCCTCGTGAACGCATGTCGGGGAAGAGAGATGCCTATGGGAGAGAAATCGATGATCGACGACACCAAAACGGGCCGACTGCATCCGGCTGCGCCGCGTTATGCCGGGGAAGTGCAGGACGGTACGCTCAGCCGCCGCGAGTTCTTGACGCGGGTTTCGGCTCTGGGCGTATCGACCGCTGCCGCTTACGGCCTTCTTGGCCTTGAGGCTCCGGCCATCGCTCAGGAAGCGGGCACCCCAGGCGGCACGCTTCGCGTGCAGATGGAGACCAAGGGTCTCAAGGATCCCCGCACCTATGACTGGGCCGAGATGGCCAACTTCAGCCGCGGCTGGCTCGAGTATCTCGTCGAGTACAACAACGACGGCTCGATCCGCGGCATGCTGCTGGAAAGCTGGGAGGTAAATGAGGACGCGACCGAATACACTCTCAACATCCGCAAGGGTGTGAAGTGGAACAACGGCGACGACTTCACCGCCGAGGATGTGGCCAACAACATCGCCCGCTGGTGCGACAAGTCGGTCGAAGGCAACTCCATGGCGGCGCGCATGGAAAGCCTGATCGATGCCGAGACCGGACAGGCGCGGGAAGGCGGGATCACGGTCGTCGATCCGCATACCGTAAAGCTGGTGCTCGGCAGACCCGACATCACGATCGTTCCGGGCATGGCCGACTACCCGGCCGCGATCGTGCATTCGAGCTATGATGGTGGCGACCCGGCGGCGAACCCGATCGGCACCGGGCCCTACCTGCCGGATACCAACGAGGTCGGCGTCACGCAGGTTCTGGTTCGCAACGCCGATCACACCTGGTGGGGCACCGATGTCTATGGCGGCCCCTATCTCGACCAGATCGAGTACATCGATCTCGGCACCGACCCGTCATCTTTCCTGGCCGCGGCCGACTCAGAGGAAATCGACGCGACCCACCGCACCGACACCGATTTCGTCGAGATTTTCGACGGCATCGGCTGGACCCGGACGGAAGCCACCACCGCCAACACGATCACTGTGCGCTTCAATCAGGATTCCGAACCCTACAACGACATCAAGGTGCGCAAGGCGATCCAGATGGCCGTCGACAATGCCGTGGTTCTAGAACTCGGTTACGCCAATCTCGGCACACTGGGGGAAAACCACCATGTCTGCCCGATTCACCCGGAATATGCCGAACTTCCGCCTCTGGCAGTCGATCCGGCCGCGGCGAAGGCGATGCTGGACGAGGCGGGCCACGGCGACACCGAGTTCGAACTGATCTCGGTCGATGACGGCTGGCAGGCGGCGACCTGCGATGCCGTTGCGGGGCAGATGCGCGACGCGGGCATGAACGTGACGCGAAAGGTCCTGCCCGGGGCGACCTTCTGGAACGACTGGACCAAGCATCCGTTCTCGGCCACGGACTGGAACATGCGCCCGCTCGGCGTTCAGGTTCTGTCGCTCGCCTACACGTCGGGCGCTGCCTGGAACGAGACCGCCTTCCGCAATGCTGAGTTCGACGCGCTTCTCGCCGAGGCAATGTCGATCGCGGATGCGGATGCGCGGCGCGAGGTAATGGCCAAGATCGAGAAGCTGCTTCAGGACGAGGGCGTGCTGATTCAGCCCTACTGGCGATCCGTCTTCAACCACCATCGCGAATACGTCCGCGGCATGCAGATTCACGCGACGATGGAACACCACCATTACAAGTGGTGGATCGAAGCCTGATCAAGGCAGAGAGGCGCGGGGTTCGCTCCGCGCCTCGACATGAATTCGGCCAGAACACCCAGTCGCCCAGTTCGGGGCCGAAATGACGGTACCGGAACAGGATGAGTGGCAAGCATTAGCCTGCGCGCGCATTTGTGAACACGATAGGTCTCGACTCCCAGCGCGATTTTCGCGAGTCGGAGGTTATGCGATTGGCCCGATCCTTGTTTCTCGTGCTCTTGGTCCTCACCATTCTGCCTTGGGGAGCATACGCCGCTGCGTTCTCTGCGAGCGGCTCGAGCAAGGCATTCGGGGTCTACACTTTCGCGCGGCCTCACGCCGCTTCTGATGATCAGGCGGTTCTCCCCTCCCCCGATACGGTGAAGGTCTTCGTCAAGAAGAAGTGCCGCACCGCCAACCTGCCCGGATCGGCCTGCGGGCTAGACATCGCCTTGAACGCATCGGCGCAGCCTCCAGCATACAGTGCCTCGACGCCCATTCAGCGCGCCGCAGACGGCTGGGGCGCGACCGGGCTTTCCCAGGCGCCGCCCGGCGACCCTCCCCGATCCTTCTGACCGGACACGCGGCGCCTCGCGCCAATCCCGTTCAGAACGAAAAGGAACACCCCATGCTGACCAGACGCAGATTCGTCGCCCTTGGGGCGATTGCCGGACTTTCCGCCTGTGCCGCGCCTCAGGACGCAGACGTGGCCCGCGCCGTCGCCACGCCACCCGAACCGGCCTATCCCCCCTTGCCGGACTTCTATGCCGCGATCACCGACGAGCCCTATCCGATCCCGGCGATTCCGGAAGGCGTCCTGCCGCCTGAATACTGGCGTCAGCCAGTCGCCAACCCGTGGCCCGAACATCCGCACGGCACGATCGTGGTCGATCCCGATGCGGCCATGCTTCACTTCATCGACACGCCAGAGCGGGCGATCCGCTACGGCGTCAGCGTCGGCGCAGCCGGATTCGGTTGGGCGGGCACCGCGAGGCTTCAGTTCATGCGCAAATGGCCGCGCTGGAACGTTCCCGATACCATGATCGCGCGGCGACCGGAGCTTGAGCCCTATTCAGTCGCCAATGGTGGCATGGATCCGGGGCCGGACAACCCGCTGGGCGCGCGCGCGCTCTACCTCTTTCAGAACGGGGTCGACACGCTTTACCGCATCCACGGCGACGCCGTTCCACGGGAACTCGGACAGGCGGTGTCGTCAGGATGCATCCGGATGCTCGACCAGGATGTCATCGACCTTTACGACCGCGCAGTTCACGGTGCGTCGGTGATCGTCCTGCCTTCGATGAAGCCGGAGGGGTTGGCTCAACTCTACTGAGCACGGCTCGGACCGCCGATACTCCCTCGCATGGTCAGGCCTTGGCCAAAAGGAAAGGGCCGCCCCAGGGCGGCCCTTTCTGCAATCCATTGGTGCGCCGCAAGCGGCGTCTGGCAGCCTCAGCCGTTCACGCTGTCCTTCAGCGCTTTGGCGATCGAGACTTTCACGACCTTGTCGGCAGCTTTCATCATCGTCTCGCCGGTGGCCGGGTTGCGGACCTGGCGTTCGGGACGGGCGCGGCACTGAACCTTGCCAATTCCGGGCAGCGTGACGGCGCCGCCGGCAGCCACTTCGCGGGTCACCACGGCCGAGATGGCGTCGAGCGCCGCAGAGGCCACTTTTTTATCCGACCCCATTTCTTCGGCCAGGCTGGCAACAAGCTGGGTCTTGGTCATCGGTTTGGACATGTCTGTCTCCTCACTTTACCCCGTCGGTTGGGGGGTCATTCGCGCTATTAAGCGTCATGTTGTGTTGCTACACAACGTTTTGTGGCATGTGGCAAGTGATTTTCAGCGAAAAATGGCGATTTTCCGCGCTTCGTGGCCCATGACCCGGTGAATTTCGTAGATTCTCAGAGAAAAGCGGTCTCTTCGAAGCTGCGTAGCTTACGACTGTGTATGCGTTCAAGCGGCATTTCCCGCAACCGCTCCATCGCGCGAACACCGATCAAAAGGTGGCGCGAAACCTGTGTGCGGTAGAATTCGGTCGCCATACCCGGCAGCTTGAGTTCCCCGTGAAGTGGTTTGTCGGACACGCAAAGCAGCGTTCCGTAGGGCACCCGGAAACGGAATCCGTTCGCCGCGATCGTGGCGCTTTCCATGTCGAGCGCGATCGCGCGGCTAAGGCTGAGCCGGTGGACGGGTCCGGCCTGGTCGCGCAACTCCCAGTTCCGGTTGTCGACGGTCGCGACCGTCCCAGTCCGCATGATGCGCTTCAGGTCAAACCCGTCCATATGGGCGACCTCGGCGACTGCCTCTTGCAGAGCGATCTGAATTTCGGCAAGCGCGGGGATGGGCACCCAGACGGGCAGATCGTCATCCAGCACCTTGTCTTCGCGAAGGTAGGCGTGGGCGAGCACGAAATCGCCAAGGCTCTGGCTGTTTCTCAGTCCCGCGCAGTGACCGACCATCATCCACGCATGAGGCCTCAGCACCGCGATATGGTCGGTCGCGGTCTTTGCATTCGACGGACCGACCCCGATATTGACCAGCGTGATGCCCTGCCCGCCCCGGCGCTTGAGGTGATAGGACGGCATCTGCGGCATCTTCGCCAGGACCGGAATGTCGCCGTCAGGCTCCGTGATCTCATGATTGCCGGGCGCGACAAAGGACGTGTAGCCGGACGCGGGGTCGGTCAGCATCTGGCGCGCGAACGTCTCGAACTCGTCGACGTAGAACTGGTAGTTGGTGAACAGAACGTGGTTCTGGAAATGCTCGGGGCCCGTCGCGGTATAATGCGACAGCCGCGCGAGCGAATAGTCCACGCGCTGCGCAGTGAACGGTGCCAGATGCCAGGATCCGTCGGGATTTGCCTGCGCCGTACCGTTGACGATGTCGTCGTTGGTGGTCGAAAGATCCGGCACATCGAAGATATCGCGCAGCGTGAAGTCGAGCACACCCTCTTGCGGGACAGCAACCGCCGGGTTCGACGAGACGGCGAAATGAACGGGGATGGGGGTCGTGCTCGGTCCGACGACGACGGGAACGCCGTGATTGCGGATCAGGATGCCCAGCTGCTGGATCAAGTAGTTGCGAAACAAATCGGGCCGCGTGATCGTGGCGGCATAGGTGCCGGGCGCCGCGACATGGCCGAAGCTCAGCCGGCTGTCGGTCTTGGCGTGGCTCGTCGTCGTGATCCGGACCTCCGGATAAAAGGCGCGCATCTGCGCAGTGGGCCGGGTGCCCGACAAAGCCTTGATGAAACTGTCATGCAGAAACTGGGTCGCCTGAGTGTAAAGCGATTCAAGCCGTGAAACCGCCGCCTCGGCATCGAGGAAAGCCTCGGGCGCGGCAGCGTCCGGCATCCGGATCGGCAACTGGTCTTGAGCGTTCATCGGTCGGTTTTCCTGGACGAGGCGGCCTCGCGCGGAAGCGATCGCCAACGCATGGTTCGACGGTTTTGAGTGTGAAAGACGTTGGTGAACAAGGGGCGCGCGAAATCCATGCCGAAACGTGCCAGATCGCCTTGCCCGCCGCAAGACCGCGAGGGCTTCGCGACCACTACCCAACGCCGGCACACGATCCGCAAGCTCGCACGCCTTTCTACACCGGGTTCACACGTATAATTTGTTCACGCCTTTCCGGGCTTGCCTGGCCGTTCACGCGGCCCCGGCAGGTACTCGACTCCCCCCGCCTGGCGCAGCGGTTGCGGATAAAGCGTCATCAGCGTGAGCACCTCGTCGGGCATCTCGGTGGCGACCGGCAGGCCCAGCGCCGCCGCTTCGGCCGCAGGGATGGGGTAGTCGTGCGTCCACGTGCCCGAGGCGAGCTTCTGCGCCAGCGCTTCCGCTTCCTCCCTCGGCATCCGCACCGCGAGCAGTTCCGTCGCTGCCCGGATCACCTGGTCAAGCGCCTTGCGGCCGACGTCCGCAAGGATCAGCGTTTCGTCATCGATTTCAGCCACGGGCTTGGCCTCAACGGCCTTTATGATCGACGCCGCGGGAAATTGGCCGATCTGGGGATCGATCGGACCGAGGACCGAATGCTCACACATAACGATTTCATCGGCCGCAAGCGCGATGAGGGTCCCGCCCGACATCGCGTGATGGGGCACGAAGACCGTGACCTTACCCTTATGCGCCTCGACCGCCCGCGCGATCTGAAGCGCAGCGAGGACGAGCCCGCCCGGCGTGTGCAGCACGATATCCAGCGGCATGTCGTCATCCGTCATCCGGATCGCGCGAAGCACGTCCTCGCTGTCCTGAATGTCGATGTAGCGGACGATCGGAAAGCCCAGAAGCCGCATCGTTTCCTGCCGGTGCACCATCACGATCACACGGCTCCCGCGCTTCTTCTGGATGCGCGAGATCATCGAAAGCCGCTGCATGTCGGTCAGCTTGCGCGCGAACATCGGCTGCAGCATCGACATGATCACGAGAAACCAGAGGAGGTCCGAGACCGAGAAGTCCATAGCTTAACCTTTCGTCTCGGATGCGCGGGCGCGATCCGTATGGCCGAGATCGCGGCCCGGGTCGAGCACGTCGCGCACGCGCTGCTTCAGAACCGCGGCATCGGGGAACCCGCCGTCAGCCTTCCGCTCCCAGATGAGACGGTCGTCCAGCCGGATCTCGAAGATACCGCCAGTGCCCGGGATCAGCGTGACGCCGCCGAGGTCTTCGCCGAAGGTCGACAGCAGTTCCTGCGCCATCCAACCGGCGCGGAGAAGCCAGTTGCACTGGCGGCAATACTGGATGGAAATAACCTTATCGCTCATGGCACACCCCGCTTTCGGGACGCCATTTGGCCATTGCGGCGACCTCATGCCAAGCGTGAATGTATTTTGAGCAATTCGCAACAAAGTTGCCGGATGAGGTCGTTTGAAAGCGATTCCGCCACGAGAGCCGCGGTTTTCTGCCGCACAAGGCGTTGGAATCAATGGCGTGAACGCTTCGATTCTGGCATTGTTGGCGTGGACATGTGGGGATCCGCGTCCGCGGCTCTCCTGCGAATTGTGACCGGAAGGCAATAGCTAATGAGCAAGACTTTTTTCAGCATCACCATTTTTGCACTCGCGTTCGCGATCCTCCCCGATCCGGCGATGGCCTATATCGGACCCGGCGTGGGCGCAGGCGCAATCGCCGCGGTCATCGGCGTGCTCGGCTCCATCTTTCTCGCGATCGTCGCGGTTCTCTACTATCCGATCAAGCGGATGATGAAGGGCCGCAAGGCACGCGCGGAAAAGGCATCGCAGCCCAACAATCCAGCCGAGTAAATGGTCTGGATCTTCGCTCTGGTTGCCGCGGTTCTCGCGAGTGAGGCGTTTCTTCGCCTTCCTCTTATCCCTGTCATCCGCCGCGTCACCGAGACGTCTCGCAAATCCGGTCGCGTGCTGACCTCCAAACGCATTTCGGATCACTGGAAGGAAAAGATCCTTCCGTCTTACGCTTGGGTAATCGGCAAAGGGTCTCTGCAATTCTTCGGCATGCTCTGCCTCGCGCTCCTGCCCGTCGTCGCGCTCGGCCTGATCTTTCCGGGCGGGATGTCGGCCTGGGCAGAGGCGCTGATGCGGCCTGCGGTGATCGCAGTCCTCTGCGTTGCATCCATCCTTTACGTCTGGCTCAGGCTTAAGGTGGCGCGTGCCTGACTACTCAACGCTCGACCGTATCCTGCATCGCATGGCGCTTGCCTCGCCCATCCGGGCCGAGATGATGCACGATATGGAGCGCGGGATGTACCTGAAACGCGCGCCCAAGGATAACGGCCAGCATGTCTTCGTCACCGGGCTTGCACGCGCGGGAACGACCATTCTCATGCGCGAAATTCACCGGACGGGCGCGTTCGGGTCGCTCACCTATGCCGACATGCCCTTCGTTCTTGCGCCAAATCTCTGGGCGAAGCTCAGCCGCAAAGGCCAGACGCCGGGCCAGAAGGCCGAGCGCGCCCATGGCGACGGGATCGAGGTCGATACCCAAAGCCCCGAGGCGCTTGACGAGGTCTATTGGCGCGTCTTCGACGGAAAGGCCTATATCGGCGCGCACGGGCTTTCGCCGCACGATCCCTCGGACGAACTCATCGACGGATACCGCGACCTCATCCGGTTGGTGCTTCTGAAGACCGACCGGCCGCGCTACGTCTCGAAGAACAACAACAACATCCTGAGGCTTCGGTCGCTTGCCCGCGCGATGCCCGAGTCGCAATTCCTCGTCCCGCTGCGCCAGCCGCTGTCGCATGCCGCGAGCCTTCTTGGCCAGCATCGCCGGTTCCGCGACGCCGATCCGTTCACGCGCGACTACATGAAATGGCTCGGCCACCACGAATTCGGGGCAACCCATCGGCCATTCCTGTTCAACGGACGTCCCGAGGGCGATCCGGACGGCATGGATTACTGGCTCAGGACCTGGATCGCCGCCTACTCCTCGCTCGACCGCGCAGAGGCAGAGGCCAGGAATGTCTGCTTCGTGCCGTATGAGGCTCTGTCAGCCGACCCCGCGGTCTGGCGGGCCGTCGCACGCCGGATCGGGCTGGACGCGGGCCCCGCCACGGAACTCCGGCCCGTCGGCGACAAGGAACCCGAAACGCACGACCCCGACCTCGCCCGACAAGCCACCGAACTGCATGCCCGGCTTGAGGCGCGCGGTTTCGCGGCGCTGTCACCGGGGGCCTCTGAAAAAGGCGCGGCGTCCTGACCGTAGTGACCTGATGGCCCTGTTCAGGTCTTGAGGAAGCTCACGATCCACCCGATGTCGTCGCGATGCTCACCCTCCGCTCCCTGTCCATAAATGCGGAACGGTTCGGTCTTGAACCGGGCGATTCGGTCCCCGAGTCCGGCAAAGTAAGCAGCGAACCCGGCGGCATCGTAAAAGGCGCTGTGCACCGTGACGGCGAAAATCCCGCCGGGTCTGGTCACACGCAGCAGTTCATCGAACGCTTCAGGCCCGACATGCCCGGTCGTGAAGGTGCCCGCACTGACGCAGCCAGCATAGACCGCATCGCCAATATCAATCTTCCGGGTCAGATTGGCCTCGATCGTGGCGCGATAGACACCTTTGGCCCTCGCCGCCTCCAGCATCTCTGCCGATATGTCGAGCGCATCGACCGGCCCGATCCCCTCATGCGCCAGCGCTTCGCCGACAAGCCCCGTTCCCGCGCCCACGTCCAGAACCGGCCCTGCTCCGCCCAATAGCGCGTAGGCCCCCGCGATCACCGCCGGACTGCGGTAGTGCATCGCCTCGGCGAAATCCTGATCGTAGCTTGTCGCCCAGTCGCGATAGTAGCGCACAGAGTCCTCGGGCGTTCGCAACTGGTAGGCGCTGTCGAGATCATGTTCGTTATCTTCCATGTCCCCATCCCGCCATGCCCGGGCCGAAGGGTCAATACGCCCCTTGCACGCCCCGGCGGCAGTCGGGATAGTCCATCCATGACCGGCACGCTGCTTTCCCTTGGCCATGGCTATTCCGCCGCCGCCCTCGCCCGCCGCCTTGAAGGCTGGCGGATCATCGGCACGACCCGAAGGACCGAGAAGGCCGATCGGCTCCGCGCCCACGGAATAGAGCCTGTTCTCTGGCCCGGCGAAGACCTTTCACCAGCGATTGCCGAGGCGACACACATCCTCGTCTCCATCGCGCCGAACGACGAGGGCGACGTGATCCTCGGGCACTATTCTGATGCGATCGCCAAGGCCGCGCCGCACCTGAAATGGGTCGGCTACCTGTCGACGACCGGCGTCTACGGCGACCATCAGGGCGGTTGGGTGGACGAAGACACGCCGCTCGCCCCGACCACAAAGCGCGGCCGCATCCGCGTTCTGGCCGAAAGCCAGTGGCAGGCGCTCGCGGAGCGATCGGGTCTGCCGCTGCACATCTTCCGGCTTGCCGGGATCTACGGCCCCGGCAGGGGGCCGTTCGAAAAGGTCCGCAACGGCACCGCGCGCCGCATCATCCGGGAAAACCAGTTCTTCAGCCGCATCCATGTCGAGGATATCGCGACGGTCCTCGCCGCCTCGATCGCCAATCCGGATCCCGGCGCGATCTACAACGTCGCCGACGACGACCCTTCGCCGCCCGAGGACGTTCTGGCCGAAGCCGCGCGCCTGCTCGGCCTGCCGCTGCCGCCCGAAGTGCCGTTCGAAGAGGCCGATATGAGCCCGCTCGCCCGAAGCTTCTATGCGGAATCAAAGCGCGTGCGGAATGAGCGGATCAAGCGCGACCTAGGGGTCGCGCTTGCCTATCCGGACTATCGTGCGGGCCTTGCGGCGCTGCTTAGAGAAACGGGCTAAGCCGAAACGCGCCGCGATCCGAAGGTCAGGCCCGGACCAGCTTTTCGTATTCCGAGGCCACCCGCTTCGTCAGATCGCCGACCTCGAAGTTGTAGTCGCCAATCGACCCCACCGGCGTCACCTCGGCGGCCGTACCCGTCAGCCAGCACTGCTCGAAGCTTTCCAGCTCTTCCGGCATGATGTGCCGCTCGTGCACCTTGATCTGCATGTCCTTCAGCATCTGGATGACCGTCTGGCGGGTCAGACCGTTGAGGAAGCAGTCCGCAAGCGGGGTATGCACTTCGCCGTCCTTGACGAAGAAGATGTTGGCGCCCGTCGCCTCGGCGACATAGCCGCGATAGTCGAACATCATCGCGTCCGAACAGCCCTTCGCCTCGGCCGCGTGCTTCGACATCGTGCAGATCATGTAAAGACCGGCCGCCTTCGCCTGGCTCGGGATCGTCTCGGGCGAGGGCCGCTTCCACTTGGAAATGTCGAGCTTCGCACCCTTCAGCTTCGCGTCGCCGTAGTAGTTGCCCCATTCCCATCCCGCGACACACATGCGGACCGGGTTGCGGCGCGCCGAAACCCCCATATCCTCGCCCGCACCGCGCCATGCGAAGGCGCGGACATAGGCGTTGGTCCAGCCATTGGCCTTCAGCATCGCGTCCTTGGCGGCATCGATTTCCTCGGCGGTGTAGGGGATCGGCATGTCGAGCAGCTCACCCGACCGCAGCAGGCGCTTGGAATGCTCGTGGCCCTTGAAGATCTTGCCATCATAGCACCGCTCGCCCTCGAACACCGAAGAGGCATAGTGCAGAGCATGCGTCAGGACGTGCACCTTGGCGTCGCGCCACTCCACGAGCTTGCCGTCCAGCCAGATCTTGCCATCGCGATCGTCGTATGCCCCAGCCATTACATCCTCCTCAGGAAGCGTGCGTTTTTCGAATATTGCGCAAGTTAGGTCCACATCGGACATAATGTTGCGCCAAATCCGGGATTCGCTAACAGTTGAGTCTTGGAAAGTCAACATCACTGACATAAAATCGGCCCGTACAGGGTAACAGGCGAACAACGCCGGGGGATCAGTGACATGGCTGCGGGCAGTCCGGGGGGTCAGAGCGGGGAAAGCCTGCTATTCCTGACCGACGAACAGCTTCGGAAGGGAATCGAGGCGATGTTTTTCGCCTACCGCGCCTTTACGGCCGATCCCGACCGGATACTCGAGAACTATGAATACGGGCGTGCCCATCACCGGGCCATCCACTTCATCAACCGACAACCGGGACTCACCGTGAACACGCTTCTGACCATGCTCGGCGTAACGAAGCAGTCCCTGAACCGCGTCCTGAGAACGCTGATCGACGACGGGCTCGTCGAAGCGCGCGTGGGCCGGCGCGACAAGCGCGAGCGCAACCTGTTCCTGACCGAAAAAGGGGCCGAACTTGAACGCGAGCTTTCCGACGCCCAGCGCGCCCGGATGCGCGCCGCCTACCGCGCGGCGGGTCCCGCGGCAGTGGCGGGCTTCCGGCAGGTGCTCGAAGCGATGATGGATCCCGAAATCCGGCGTCACTACCAATCGATCAAGGACGGTGCAGCATGAGTGAGCAGCCCGATGTGCATCTGCTGATCGTCGACGACGACGAACGCATCCGAAGCCTGTTGCAGAAGTTTCTCGTGCGCCACGGATTCTGGGTATCCGCCGCGCGCGATGCCGCCCATGCGCGGCGCCTGCTCGAAGGGCTCGAATTCGACCTGATCGTGCTTGACGTGATGATGCCCGGCGAAGACGGCATCAGCTTCACACGCGACCTGCGCCAAACGATGCAGACACCGATCCTTCTGCTGACCGCGCGGGGCGAGACTTCCGACCGCATCTCGGGGCTCGAAGCGGGTGCTGACGACTACCTCGCCAAGCCGTTCGAGCCGAAAGAGCTTCTTCTCAGGATCAACGCCATCCTGCGCCGCACGCCGGTCGAGGCCACGCCCAAGGTGCCGAAGGTGCTGCATCTGGGCCAAGTCCGCTACGACGTCGACCGGGGCGAGATGTGGCACGGCGACAGCCAGGTCCGACTGACGGCGACAGAGGCCGCGCTCATGCGGATCTTCGCCGCCCGTCCCGGCGAGCCGGTCAGCCGCGGCGAACTGGTCGAGGACCTGAACCGCGGCACCGGCCGGGGCGAGAGCGGTCAAAGCCAGGAACGCGCGGTCGACGTCCAGATCACCCGGCTCCGCCGCAAATTCGAAGCGGACCCGAAGCAACCGAGATATCTTCAGACGGTGCGCGGCGCGGGCTATATGCTCGCGCCGGAATAATCCGCATAGGAACGCACCGGCACCAGCGCCTGACAACAGGGGGGACAGGCACGTGAGCACCATCCTTTATAGCCACCATTCGAGTCTGTCCCACGTGACACCGCCCGGCCATCCCGAACGGGTGGAGCGCATGGAAGCCGTCTCTGCCGCATTGAGCGACGCGGATTTCGCCGCGCTCGACCGGCGCGAGGCACCGCTGGCCAACGAAGACGAGGTTCTGCGCGGCCACTCGCAGGCCTATCTCGACCGGATCCGCAACGCCCGGCCGGAAGAGGGTTGGTCACAGCTCGACCCCGATACCTTCATGGCGCCAGGGTCTTGGGAAGCTGCGCTCCGCATCGTCGGCGGCGTCGAAGCGGCGATCGACGCCGTCCTCGCCGGCGAGGCTTCTAATGCGTTCGTCGGCATGCGCCCACCCGGCCACCATGCCGAACGCGAACGTCCGATGGGCTTTTGCCTGTTCAGCACGGTCGCTATCGCCGCGAAATACGCGCTCGACCATCACGGCCTTGGCCGCGTCGCGGTCCTCGATTTCGACGTCCACCACGGCAACGGCACGCAGGATGTCCTGTGGGACGAGGCGCGCGCGATGTTCGTTTCCTCCCACCAGATGCCGCTCTATCCCGGAACAGGTGCCGCCTCTGAAACCGGCGCGCACGGCCAGATCGTCAACCTTCCGCTCGCTCCGGGGTCCGGCGGGCACGAAATGCGCGCGGCATGGGAAAGCGCGCTGGTGCAAGTTGCCGAGTTCCAGCCCGAACTGATCCTTGTTTCCGCCGGTTTCGACGCCCATCGCGACGATCCGCTGGCCAACCTCAACTGGACCGGCCCGGACTTTGCGTGGATCACCCACGCCATCATGGACGTCGCCGAGGATTGCTGCTCCGGCCGGGTGGTATCCTCCCTCGAGGGTGGCTATGATCTCGACGCGCTGGGCGCTTCGGTCGCCCTGCATGTGAAAGTGCTGATGGAGCGGGGCGCATGAGCGACATATCCAAGATGAGCTTCGAAGAGGCCATGAAGGCGCTGGAAACGGTCGTGCGCGACCTCGAATCCGGCAATGTGGAGCTGGAGAAGTCCATCGCGCTCTATGAACAGGGCGCCAAGCTCAAGGCGCATTGCGAGAAGAAGCTGAAGGACGCCGAAGAGAAGGTCGCCAAGATCACGCTCGGCCCCAGCGGTCAGCCCACCGGAACCGAACCGGTCGAAGGGCTCTAGTGTTTTCAGACCGGCTGAAAGCGGCACAGGAAAGTGTCCAGGCCGCGCTCGACGCGGCTTTGTCGGCACGCGCCGAACTGCCGGTAGTCCACGCGATGCGTTACGCGCTGAAGGGTGGCAAGCGGCTGCGCGGTTTCCTCGTGCTCGAAAGTGCGGCACTGCACGGGCTGTCCGCCGACAGCGCCATGCCCGCGGCTGCGGCGGCCGAGGCGCTCCACGCCTATTCGCTCGTGCATGACGACCTGCCTTGCATGGATGACGACGATCTTCGGCGCGGTCAGCCCACGGTCCACGTGAAATGGGATGAGGCGACGGCCGTTCTCGCGGGCGACGCGCTTCAGACGCTCGCGTTCGAACTATGCACCCACCCGGCCCTCGGTCCCGCCGACCGCAGGATCGAACTCGTCCGCTCGCTCGCGCTTGCCTCCGGTGCGGAAGGCATGGTGCTTGGCCAGGCGCTCGACATCGCTGCCGAAACCGCACCCCGGCCCCTGACGCTCGACGAAATCACGTCACTTCAGGCCGGGAAGACCGGCGCGCTCATCGCCTTCGCCGCGACGGCGGGCGCAGTGCTTGCCGATGCCGACCCGACGCCGCTTTCCCACTACGCCCGCGCGCTCGGCCTTGCCTTCCAGATCGCCGACGACATTCTCGACGTCGAGGGCGATCCCGCGAAGGCGGGCAAGCGGCTTAACAAGGATCACGAGGCGGGCAAGGCGACCTTCGTCTCTCTCCTCGGCCTCGACGGCGCGAAATCCCGCGCAAAAGAGCTTGTCGACGACGCCGAAGCGGCACTTTCCCCCTACGGCGACAAAGCCCAGACCTTGAGAGAAGCCGCGCGTTTCGTTATTGCACGCGAGATGTGAAACGACCGAAAGCCGGTGATGAGCGACCGACCGCATACCCCGACGCTGGACCGCGTGACGGTTCCCGCCGACATGAAGGCTCTTTCGGACCGTGAACTCGGGCTGCTTGCCGATGAACTTCGCGCCGAAACGATCAGCGCCGTTTCCGTCACCGGCGGCCATCTTGGCGCCGGGCTTGGCGTCGTCGAACTGACGGTCGCACTGCACGCCGTCTTCGACGCGCCGCACGACAAGATCATCTGGGACGTCGGCCACCAGTGCTATCCGCACAAGATCCTGACCGGTCGGCGCGAACGTATCCGGACGCTGCGCCAGAAGGACGGGCTTTCGGGTTTCACGAAGCGCTCAGAAAGCCCCTACGACCCGTTCGGTGCCGCCCACAGCTCGACCTCGATCTCCGCCGCGCTGGGCTTTGCCGCCTCGCGCGATCTTGGCGGAGAATCCGGCGACGCGGTCGCCGTGATCGGTGACGGCGCGATGTCGGCCGGCATGGCCTACGAGGCGCTGAACAATGCAGGGCACCTGAAAAAGCGCCTTTTCGTCATTCTCAACGACAACGAAATGTCGATCGCCCCGCCGGTTGGCGCGATGTCGGCCTATCTCTCGCGCCTCTACGCCGGCGCGCCCTACCAGGAATTCAAGGCCGCCGCCAAGGGCGCGATCAGCCTTCTTCCCGGCCCCTTCCAGGAAGGCGCCCGCCGCGCGAAAGAGATGCTGAAAGGCATGACCGTCGGCGGCACTCTCTTTGAAGAACTCGGCTTCACCTATGTCGGCCCGATTGACGGGCACGATCTGGAAATCCTTCTTCCGGTCCTGCGCACCGCGCACGACCGCGCCACCGGGCCGACGCTTATCCACGTGGTGACCAAGAAGGGCAAAGGCTACGCCCCCGCCGAACGCGCCGCCGACAAGGGCCACGCAACGGCCAAGTTCGACGTGTTGACCGGCGAACAGAAAAAGGCGCCCTCGAACGCGCCGTCCTACACCAAAGTCTTTGCGCAGACCCTGATCAAAGAGGCGGAGAAGGACGAAAAGATCGTCGCGATCACCGCCGCCATGCCGGACGGTACGGGCCTGAACCTTTTCGCGGAACGCTTTCCGAAGCGCTGTTTCGATGTCGGCATCGCCGAACAGCACGCCGTGACATTCTCGGCCGGTCTCGCGGCGTCGGGGCTGAAGCCGTTCTGCGCGATCTACTCGACCTTCCTGCAGCGCGGGTATGATCAGGTCGTCCACGACGTCGCGATTCAGCGCCTGCCGGTCCGCTTTGCCATCGACAGGGCGGGCCTTGTCGGGGCTGACGGCGCGACCCATGCCGGGGCCTTCGACATCGCGTTCCTGGCGAACCTGCCCGACATGGTCGTCATGGCTGCTGCGGATGAAGCCGAACTGGTCCACATGGTCGCCACCGCCGCCGCGATCGACGACCGCCCCTCGGCCTTCCGCTTCCCGCGCGGCGAGGGCGTCGGCGTCGACATGCCCGAACGGGGCGAACCCCTCGAAATCGGAAAGGGCCGCATCGTGGCTGAAGGCGGCCGCGTCGCGATCCTGTCTTTCGGCACGCGCCTGTCCGAGGTCATGAAAGCCCGCGAATCCCTTGGCGCGCGCGGCCTTGCACCGACCGTCGCCGACGCCCGGTTCGCCAAGCCCCTGGACCGCGATCTCATATTGCGGTTGGCTGCCGAACACGAAGCGCTGATCACCATCGAAGAGGGCGCCGTGGGCGGCTTCGGCTCTCACGTCGCGCAGCTTCTGGCCGGGGAAGGCGTCTTCGACCGGGGACTGAAGTTCCGCTCCATGGTCCTGCCCGACACCTTCATCGACCAGGCAAGCCCCGACGACATGTATGCCGTTGCGGGCATGAATGCGCCGCAGATCGAGGCGAAGGTTCTGGAAGTTCTGGGTGTCGCGACCGTGGCTGGAAAACGGGCCTAACCGGCCCGTGCCTTCCCTTCGGCAAAGCGACCTATTCTAAGACGCGCAGCCGGTGGGCGATCGCTCGCCCGCCAGACACGCGTTTTCAGCTTGGCTCAGGCCTTATGGCCGCGCTCGATCCGCACATATTCGCGAACCCGAGCGGCGTCGCCGCGTTCGGCGGGACGCTCGTAAAGCTTTTTCGACGCTGGATGCGTCCCTTCCTCGCCCGAGTTCTTCTCAACTTTGATGAAGTTCTTCAGGCGGCCACCTTCGGTTGATTTACGGTGGTCGACAGAATGCCGGCTCATGCGTTTCTCCTTCCTCTGGTGCGTTCCCTCAGGGTGGAACACTCCAAAGATGGGGCCGAATCGGCGCGATTGCTACCCTTTTGCGCGAGTGTCGGGTGCGCTCCGGCCGTTCTTCGCCAATCGACTGACAGCCCAGCGCGCGGCATCCGCCACGGTCGGGTCGGCGTCGCCCTGAAGTCCGGACGCCACGGCGGCAAGCGCCGAATCGCCCGAATTTCCGATTGCATAGAGCACGTTGCGCACGAACCGGTCGCGCCCGATCCGCTTGATCGGACTGCCGGAAAACAGCGACCGGAAGGCCGCGTCATCCAGGGCAGCCAGTTCGGCCAGCGGCGGCGCGCCCACTCGCGCCGCATAGCCCGTCTCGCGCGCTTTTGCGGCGAACTTGTTCCACGGACAGACCGCAAGACAGTCGTCGCAGCCATAGATCCGGTTGCCGAGAAGCGGCCTCAACTCCTCGTCGACCGGTCCTTTGTGCTCGATCGTCAGATACGAGATGCAGCGCCGCGCATCGAGTTGATAGGGCGCCGGAAAGGCCCGTGTCGGACAGATATCGAGACACGCCCGGCACGACCCGCAATGATCGCTTTCGGCCATGTCCTTCGGCAGATCGAGCGTGGTGAAGATCGCGCCGAGGAAGAACCAGTTGCCAAGCTCCCTGCTCAGAAGGTTCGTGTGCTTGCCCTGCCAGCCGATCCCGGCCGCCTGTGCCAGCGGTTTCTCCATGACCGGCGCCGTATCGACGAAAACCTTGATTTCCGCTGGAACAGAGCCTTTTTTTGCTTCCTCTATCAGCCAGCGCCCGACGCGCTTTAGCCGCTTCTTGACCAGGTCGTGATAGTCGCGTCCCTGCGCATAGCAGGACACTCCGGCCCGGTCCGGCGTCTGCAGAACGGCAAGCGGATCACCTTCGGGCGTGTAGACTTCGGCCAGCATGATGACCGTCTTCGCCTCGGGCCAAAGCGCCGCCGGGTTTCCCCGCCAGCCCATGCGCTCTTCCATCCAGCCCATCTGCCCATGCCACCCCGCCTCGACGAAGGCGCTCAGGCGGTCAGCCGCTTGCGGGATCGCATCGGGCGCGCAGAAGCCGACGGCCGAAAACCCCTCGGTCGTGGCCCGGTCTGCGATGCGTGCCTTGAGGGCAAGAAGATCCAAGATCTCTCCCACGTTCTATCCTGAGCTTCTCCGCAGCGGCGCAAAGCCCCCCGGGTCGCCGGCGGGGTTCAGAAATCGAGGTCCGCGTAATGCGGCGGCGGCGGGAAACCAGGCACCTGATCGGCGAGGATTGATCGGAACGACGGGCGGGACTTGATCTTGGCGTACCAGTCCTTGACGTTCTGGCTGCGGTTCCAGTCCACGTCCGAGATGTAGTCGAGGCTCGACAGATGCGCCGCCGCCGAGAAATCGGCCAGCGTCATCTCGTTTCCGGCCAGCCAGCGGCGCTGATCCAGAAGCCAGCTCATGTAATCGAGGTGATACTTGACCCGGTTGGCGCCGAATTTCACGTTTTTTGAGTCCGGATAGCCCTGGCCCATGACCTTCTTGTTGACCCGCTCGTAAAGCAGCTTGGACGTCACCTCGCCATGGAACTTGTCGTCGAACCACGAACAGAGCCGCCGAACCTCATAGCGCTCCTCCGGGTTGGACGGCATGAGCTTCGGATCGGGGATCGTTTCGTCGAGATACTCGCAGATCGCCTGGCTTTCCGACATGACCCGGCCGTTCATCTTGATCACCGGCACCTTGCCGGCGGGATTGCGGCGCAGGAACTCCGCCCCCTGTTCCCAGTAGCGCTCTTCCACAAGCTCCACTTCGACCTTCTTTTCCGCCAGCGTCAGCCGCACCTTGCGGCAGAAGGGCGAGAGGGGGACGTGATAGAGACGTGTCATGGGCACCAATTCTTCGTCGGGAGTTGCCTTCGGTGATAGCGGTGGGCGGGCTTGCGTTCAATCCTCGAAACAGGCCGCGCGACCATCGGCGCGGATCGTCGCCGCTCCGTCGGCGATCGCACGGGCGCGCGACCTCAGGAAACCCGACGGCCGCGCCGGGTTGCGGCCCTTCGGATCGGGCAGTGCCGAGGCGATAAGCGCGGCCTGACCGGCGCTCAGCTCGGCCGCGGACACGCCGAAATAGGCTTGGGCCGCCGCTCCGGCCCCGAAGACGCCCTTCCCGGTTTCGGCCACGTTCAGATACACCTCGACGATCCGCTTCTTCGTCCAGACCATTTCCACGACCGGCGTCATGACGGCCTCGAGCGCCTTGCGGGGCCAGCTTCGACCCTGCCAAAGAAAGACGTTCTTGACGACCTGCTGCGACAGCGTCGATGCACCGCGGCCCGCGCCTTCGTCCAACGCGGCGCGAATCGCGGCCATGTCAAAGCCCCAGTGCAGACAAAAATTCGCGTCCTCCGCCGCGACCACGGACCGCGCGAGCGTAGGTGTCATCTCTTCCAGCGGGACCCAATCGCGGCGGACACCCCCCTGCCGCCAGCTTTCGGCGATCATGTAGGGCGTCATCACCGGATTGACGAAGGTGAACAGCAATACGAGCACGAACCAGAACAGGACGACACCAGCAATACCCCGCAGTACGAACCGGAGGAGCCGCCTCGGCGTAAGCCGTGCCTGTTTCGCCGTGGCCTTTTTCTTTTTGGTGGTCCGCTTAGCGGTCGTTCTGCTCTTTGCCATCGGAACTGAGCATAGCCATGCTCAGCCCCACCCGGTCAAGGCGCGAGCCAAGCTTTTTCGGCCGGAGTGTCAGGCGGCGATGACGCGTGCTTCCCGGGCAGTGATGACGCGCCGTGCGGTGGGCACGATCTGCGCTCGGGAAATAGTGTCTATTTCTGGGAAAATCGCCTGAATCTCGGCCCTCATCGCGCGGTCGTCTTCCAGCATCCAGCTGCCTGGATGGAAGCTCTCGCTCGGCGCGCCCTCGGCAAAGACGATCTCATGCTCACCGAAAAGCAGATGCACATAGGTCACCCGCTCCATCGGCGCGGCTTCGACACCGGGCCAGTGCAGAAGATGCTTGGCGGCGATCAGCACTTCCGGCTCGCCAAACCACAGATCCGCCCGCCAGTCGCGGATCAGCATGCGGTGCTGTGGCGAAACCAGAAGCGGCCGCTCATTGCCGACAACCTCTGTCTCGAACCGGATCGGCGCGAACGGACCGGTCGCCGCAACTTCGCGCTGACCGATCCAGCGAACCGGCTGGGGCCCGTGGTCGAGCGTCTCGACCAGATCGCCCACGGCCAGCGTCTCGATCGCGACCTGCCCGCCGGGAACGGCAATCCGGGTTCCCGTCGTGAAACAGGGCGGGCTAAGCGATGTAATCGCCACCGACGCATTGGACGAGCCGGTCGACACCGTGGCGACGAAAGTTGCCGGATCGAGATTCGTCCCGTCCGTCGGCGTGAAGAACCGCCGCCCGTCAGCCAGATAGAAGGTCGCCCCGGAAATGTTCTGGGTCACGCCATTCATCGTGACCGTAATCGTGTCGAGATAGATGGCCGTGATATCGGTGTTGTCGATCCGGTCGCCGTTGGTGGCGGTCGTACCCGCGCTGGACAGCGTGTTTATGCTGCCCGAGCCGGCGACGTTGCTTACCTGAAGATACTGCTGCTGAAGAACCGTTCCACCCGCAGGCGGGCTGAACGGGTCTATCTCGTAGAACTGTTCGGAAAAAACTGGCATTACACACCGCCCGGTTGAGCCTCGGAACCATTAGAAGGGAGAGCTTCCTTTTATAATACAGCGTTTTCGCCCTCAACCATAGGAGTGAAAGGGTTAAGGAAGTCGGAGATCGCACTCGGCACCGCGTTTGCTGCATCGCGGGAAGGGCCTGCAAATCCGCGCGGATAGCCGCCCGCCTCTCCGAATCTGCACCTGTTGGGCCTTTCGCCCCCGCCCTTGATGCCGATCAGTGCGCCCTCACCCCAAATAAGACACTATTTCAGCAGAATCCGAAGGAGGTCAGGATGAAAACGAACGCCCTTCCCGCCTACGACATGTCGGACAATCCCACCGGTTGCTGCCCGCGCTTCAACCCCGAAGGCTGGGACGCAGCCGAGCTTCACTTCCGCGACAAGCGCTTTCTCCGGGCGACGACGAAAAGCCTGATGCACGTGCCGCTGAACATGGGGAAGGTCTTCACGCGGGTGATGGAGAACATGGAAAAGGCCGGCGCACTCGACGAGAAGGACGTGATCGTTCTGTCGCGCGACCGGTCATCCTTCGAATCCGAACATCTCTTCTCGGTCGCCAAGGACGTGCCTGGGGAAGAGATGACGACGCTTTCGGGCGATTTCCTCACAAAGGTTTTCGAGGGCCCATACCGGGAAGCCAAGCAGTGGCATGCCGAGATGGAAGCCTTGGCTCACGCCCGTGGGAAAGAGCCGAAATCGGTCTGGTTCTTCTACACGACCTGCCCGAAATGCGCGAAGGCGTATGGCAAGAACTACGTCGTCGGTCTGGTAGACATGTGACACATGAAAATGGGCCGGACGCACGGTCCGGCCCATCCAAAACGCTTGAAAAAGGCTCTATTCCGCCGGAACAGCCTCCGAATCCGCACTCAGCGGATGGGCGAGGTGGGGCAGCATCTCTTTCGGGCAGACCTGGATGAACCGGGACCGCTCGCTGGACCAGAACTGCAGGATCGCCTTGGCCTTCAGGCTTCCGGTTTCCTGGGCATGACGCTCGACAAGCCCCTTCAACTGCGCTTCCCAGTGCGGATGCGTGACCGCGCAGGTGACAAGCGTCTCGAGGTTCATCAGCTCTTCCGCCTCGCCGTCGGGGTCATAGACATAGGCCATCCCGCCCGTCATGCCCGCGCCGAAGTTCGTGCCGATCTGGCCGAGGATGACCGCAACGCCGCCGGTCATGTATTCGCACCCGTTCGACCCGCAGCCCTCGATGACCACCTTCGCGCCCGAATTCCGGACCGCGAAACGCTCGCCCGCGCGTCCGGCAGCGAACAGATGCCCGTCGGTGGCACCATAGAGCACGGTGTTCCCGATGATCGTGTTCTCCGACGCGTCCAGCGGTGACACCATCGGCGGCCGGACGACGATCAGACCTCCAGAAAGGCCCTTTCCGACATAGTCATTGGCGTCGCCCGACACTTCGAGCTTCAGCCCCGGCGCCGCGAACGCGCCCAGGGACTGACCGCACGACCCCGTCAGCTTGACTGTCAGGTGATCGGGCTGAAGAGCGTTGTTCATGCCGAAGTTCTTGACGATCAGCGACGAGACACGCGTCCCGATGGTGCGGTGCGTGTTTCGGACCGCGTAGGACAACTGCATCTTCTCGCCGTCCTCGAAGAACCGCGCGCCGTCGCGGATGATCTCTGCATCCAGCGTATCGGGCACCGCGTTCCTCGGCTTGGACCGGTCATAGACGATCCGGTCCGCGCCATCGACGGTGATCAGCAACGGATTCAGGTCGAGGTCGTCGAGATGGGCGGACCCACGGCTCACCTGGCTCAAGAGGTCCGCGCGCCCGATGATCTCGTCCAGCGACCGCGCGCCGATCTGGCTCAGGATCTCGCGCACTTCCTGGGCGTAGAAGGTGATGAGGTTCACCACCTTGTCGGCCGATCCGGTGAACTTGGCGCGCAGGCGTTCGTCCTGCGTACAGACACCGACCGGGCAGGTGTTCGACTGGCACTGACGCACCATGATACAGCCCATCGCGATCAGCGCCGCGGTGCCGATGCCGTACTCCTCGGCCCCCATCATCGCCGCGATGACGATGTCGCGCCCCGTGCGCAGACCGCCATCGGTGCGCAGCGTGATCCGGTCGCGAAGCTTGTTCATCGCAAGCACCTGATGCGCCTCGGTCAGGCCCATTTCCCACGGCAGACCCGCATACTTGATGCTGGTTGCGGGCGACGCGCCCGTGCCGCCGTTATGGCCCGAAATCAGGATCACGTCGGCCTTGGCCTTGGCCACGCCCGCCGCGATCGTGCCGACACCGGAGGACGCCACCAGCTTGACCGTCACCTTGGCGCGCGGGTTGATCTGCTTCAGGTCGTAGATCAGCTGCGCGAGGTCCTCGATCGAATAGATGTCGTGGTGCGGCGGCGGCGAGATCAGCGTCACGCCCGGGGTCGAGTGCCGAAGGCGCGCGATCAGCTTGGTCACCTTCATGCCGGGCAGTTGGCCGCCCTCGCCGGGCTTCGCGCCCTGCGCCACCTTGATTTCAAGCTCCTCGCAGGCGTTGAGGTATTCCGCCGTGACGCCAAAGCGCCCGGACGCCACCTGCTTGATCTTGGCCGACGGGTTGTCGCCGTTCGGCTCGGGCACGAAATGCGCCGGATCCTCACCGCCCTCGCCGCTATCGGACTTGGCACCGATCCGGTTCATGGCGATGTTCAGGGTCTTGTGCGCCTCGGGCGACAGCGCGCCCAGCGACATCCCCGGCGTCACGAACCGCTTGCGGATCGAGGTGATCGACTCGACCTCTTCGATCGGCACCGGCCGGCCGAGAGGCTTGATGTCGAGAAGATCGCGCAGATGGATCGGCGGGTTGGCCCGCATCGTGGCCGAATACTTTTTCCACATGTCGAAGGACGCGCGGTCGCAGGCCGACTGCAAAAGATGCATGGTCGTCGCTTCCCAGGCATGCTTCTCGCCCGAGCGGCGCGCCTTGTAGAAGCCGCCGACGGGCAGCACGTCGGCGCCACCCATCCAGCCCTTCGCGTGAATCTCCTCCAGCTTGTGCTGGATACCGCTGATGCCGATCCCCGAAATGCGGGAATGCATGCCGGGGAAGTAATCGGCGCAGAGCGCGCGGGACAGGCCCACCGCCTCGAAGTTCAGCCCGCCGCGATAGGACGAGATGACCGAGATGCCCATCTTCGACATGATCTTCAGAAGGCCGGCGTCGATGGCATCGCGATAGCGCCGCATCGCATCCAGAAGCGATCCCTCGATCAGCCCTCGGCGCTGCCGGTCGGCGATCGAATCCTGCGCGAGATATGCGTTCACCGTGGTCGCCCCGCAGCCGATCAGCACCGCGAAGTAATGCGGATCGATGCACTCGGCCGAACGCACGTTGATCGAACAGAAGGTCCGAAGCCCCTTGCGCGTCAGCCAGCTATGCACAGCACTCGTGGCAAGGATCATCGGCATCGCCACCTTGTCCGGACCCTGATGCTGTTCGCTCAGAACGATGTGTCCCGCGCCCGACCGAACCGCATCCTCGGCCTCTGCCCGGATGCGTTCAAGTCCGGCTTTCAGCGCTTCAGGCTCGCCGCCAGCAGGGAAGGTGCAATCGATATGGGCGACGTTCTCGCCGAACTGGCGCACCATCTCGTCGAACTCGCCGTTCGCGATGAACGGGCTTTCCAGCACGAGGATCTCGGTCTGCGACGAATCCTCGTCGAGCACGTTCTTCAGGTTCCCGAACCGGGTCTTGAGGCTCATCACCCGGCTTTCGCGAAGCGAGTCGATGGGCGGGTTCGTGACCTGGCTGAAATTCTGTCGGAAGAAGTGCGACAGCGGCCGATACGTCTTGGACAAGACCGCCGCAGGCGTGTCGTCGCCCATGGATGCGATCATTTCCTTGCCGTCCTCGGCCATCGGCGCAAGGACCTGCTCAAGCTCTTCCAGCGAATAGCCCGCCGCGATCTGGCGCTTGCGTAGCTCCGCCCCTTCGTAGAGTGCGCTTTCCGGAATGTCGCGCAGCGTTGCGTTGAGGTCGACGACCTTGTCGAGCCAATCGGCATAGGGCTGCGCAGCGGCGAGTTTGTCCTTCATCTCGGAGTCGTGGTAGAGCCTGCCCTCCGCCAGATCGACCGCGATCATCTGCCCGGGGCCAAGTGCGCCTTTCTCGCGCACCACGGCGTCATCGACCGGAACCATGCCGACTTCAGAGCCCGCGATCAGCAGGCCGTCGCCGGTGACCACATACCGCATCGGACGCAGCCCGTTGCGGTCGAGCCCGCCGCAAACCCAGCGCCCATCGGTCATCGCCAGGGCGGCGGGGCCATCCCAGGGCTCCATCACCGCGTTGCAATAGGCGTACATGTCCTGCCAGGGCTTCGGCATCTCAACCGCCGTCTTGGACCACGCCTCGGGCACGAGCATCGTCTTGGCCATCGGCGCGTTGCGGCCCGCCCGCACCAGCACCTCGAAGACGGCGTCCAGTGCCGCCGAATCCGACGACCCTTGCGCGACGATCGGCTTGATGTCGCCAGCCTGCTCGCCGAACGTGGCGCTGGCCATGCGGATTTCGTGGCTCTTCAGCCAGTTCAGGTTGCCCTTCAGCGTGTTGATCTCGCCGTTATGGGCGAGCATTCGGAACGGCTGGGCCAGCCACCACTGCGGGAACGTGTTGGTGGAATAACGCTGGTGATAGATCGCGAACGCGCTCTCGAACTTTTCGTCCTTCAGGTCCGGATAGAACTCGGCCACCTGCTCGGCCAGCATCATCCCCTTGTAGATGATCGACCGGCACGACAGCGAACAGAGATACATGCCCGCGATGCCTGCCGCCGCGGCCGCCTTCTCGATCCGGCGGCGGATGATGTAAAGCTCGCGCTCGAACGTTTCCTCATCCACGCCCTTGGAGTTCTTGATGAGGATCTGTTCGATCTCGGGCCGGGTCGCGTTGGCCTTCTCGCCCAGCACTTCCGTGTTCACCGGAACGTGGCGCCAGCCGTAGATGTAATAGCCAAGCCGCAGGACTTCCGTCTCGACGATCGTCCGGCAGATTTCCTGCGCGCCAAAATCGGTACGCGGCAGGAAGACCTGACCGACCGCGATCAAAGCCTTGAGGTCGGGCTCGTGCCCGGTGCGGCGAATCTGGTCGTAGAAGAAGGGAACCGGGATCTGCACATGGATGCCCGCGCCGTCGCCCGTCTTGCCGTCGGCGTCGACAGCACCCCGGTGCCAGACGGCCTTCAATGCGTCGATGCCGTTCTCGACGACCTTCCGGCTCGCCTTGCCGTCGATGGACACCACAAGGCCCACACCGCAGGAGGCGTGCTCATCTTCGGCACGATAGAGACTGTTTTCAGCCATCCAGTCGCGCTTGGCCTCTTCGGCACGGACCCACTCAGCATCAAATCCGGTCATTGCCCGTCTCCTCCATCCACGTAGGGATTCTTCGATTCATATTCGGCGCGGGTCGACCGCGCGTGCTCGCCGCCAAGCCGGATCGACGCAAAGGCCGTGTCGACGTAGATCTCAGACCGCATCGGCCAGTCTCGCGCCGCGTCGAACAGGCCCGGCATCAGGCCATACGGCTCGTCGTCCCGTCCGGTGTCGCGCATCCAGATATGCGAGCCGCAGGTGGCGCAGAACGCGCGTTCCGAGAACTCTGACGAAGCATAGCGCGTCACCGGGCCGGTGATCGTCACGCCGTCGGCCGGGGCGTCGAAGCACAGGAACAGCCCGCCCGACCAGCGCTGGCACATCCGGCAGTGACACGCCCCGACTTTCGGGTCGTGGTCCTCGACACTCACCGTGACCGCTCCACAAAGGCAGTGACCCTCGATCATCTGAGAATCTCCGCTTTGCTCTGACCGGCAAAGCTTGCGGGCACCGGCGCAATGGTCTGCGCACCTTCGGTCATCATCATGTCGCAGCCGAACTGCGGTTTGGATTCGAGATATCCGGCCTGACCGGGAAAGGCGAAGGTCACCGGCGTGTCGGCGACTTCCACCCGCTCGCCTTCAGGCGTCTCAAAGATCTCGCGGTCGGCAAAGAAGATCCGCCAGTCCCGGTGGATAAGCTGCACGCCCGCGCGTTGCCACATTGGCTCGCCATCGGCGTCGCGGGCGGTCAGCCCGAACCGGGTCCGCTCCAGCTGCACGCCGTCGATCTTGACCTTCTCGCCCGGCAGTTCGTCGAAGCCGATGTAGCGCACGGTCTCGCCCGTATCGCTTTCGGTCGTGAAGTCGTAGTCGTCGCGGCCGGTATCCAGAAGCGTCTGGAACGACGCCGGGTCTGCCTCGGTGACAAGCTTGTCGCGCTCGCCCGAGATCAGCGAATAGCTGTCGATCCAGCGAGTCTCGCTGTCGATGCGCGTCATGTAATAGGGTCCGTCGGCATCAAGATAGACCGCCCACTGATCACCCGGCGCATCGGTGTCGCAGCGGTAGTGCTGGGAAACCTGGCAACTCTTCATCTGGACGGTGACATAGACTTCGCAGCCTTCGGGCGGCGCGAACCGTCCCCCGGCACCGGCGGGCAAGGCCACGAGGATCGTCGCGACGCCCGCACCGATGATCTTGCCCAGCTTGTCCACGTTCAGACTTCCTTCATTATCCGGGTCAGCTCAGCTGACTTATTAACCATCCTACCCGCCGGCTGTGCCCGACACGTGTCGGGACGGATGCCATACGCTCGCGGTCCACAATACCGACGCTTGCCGCCCGGACGAAATACCCGTCCGGAGGCATTTACCTTTCCTACTCGGCGGCGACGACCTGCGTCTCTGACAGGTAGTCAAGCACGCTGTCCGCCGCTTCGCGCCCGTCGCGGATCGCCCAGACCACAAGGCTCGCGCCGCGCACGATGTCGCCGACCGCAAAGACGCCCGGCACGCTGGTGGCGTGGCTGCGGAAATCGGCCTTCACCGTGCCCCAGCGCGTGACCTCCAGACCGTCCGCGTTCCAGAGTTGCGGCAGATCCTCGGGCTCAAAGCCCAGCGCCTTGATGACAAGGTCGGCGTCCTCGACATAGTCCGCGCCTTCGATCAGTTCAGGCGCCTGTCGGCCGCTTGCATCGGGCGCGCCAAGCCGCATCCGTTGAACCATGACGCCTTCTACGGCGTCGCCCGCGGTGAAACCCTTGGGCGCGGTCAGCCAGACGAACTCGACACCCTCTTCTTCGGCGTTCGCGACTTCGCGCTGCGATCCCGGCATATTGGCCCGGTCGCGGCGGTAGAGACACTTGACCGACTGCGCGCCCTGCCGGATCGCCGTGCGCACACAGTCCATCGCGGTGTCGCCGCCGCCAATCACAACGACGCGCTTGCCCTTGGCGTCAAGCTCGCCAGAATCGAATTCCGGCACTTCGTCGCCGAACGACTTGCGGTTCGACGTGGTGAGATAGTCGATCGCCTTCACGATTCCCGCCGCGCCAGAGCCGGGGCCCTGCAGATCACGGCTCTTATAGACGCCCGTAGCGATGATCACCGCGTCATGCTTGCCGCGGATCGCGTCAAAGCTGATGTCTTCGCCGACATTGCAGTTCAACTCGAAGTCGACGCCGCCGTCCTCAAGCTGCTTGATGCGCTGCATCACGACATCCTTTTCCAGCTTGAAGCCGGGGATGCCATAAGTGAGTAGCCCGCCCCCGCGGTCATTGCGATCATAGACCGTGACCTGCACGCCCTGCCGCCGCAGCACGTCGGCAGCGGCAAGCCCGCCCGGTCCCGCGCCGATGATGCCGACGCTTTCGGTCCGTTCCTTCTTGGGCTTGACCGGCTTGACCCATCCGCGGTCCCAGGCCGTGTCGGTCAGGTATTTTTCGACCGCGCCGATCGTCACCGTGCCGTGGCCCGACTGTTCGATAACGCAGTTGCCCTCGCAAAGCCGGTCCTGCGGGCAAATGCGGCCGCAGATCTCGGGGAAGGTATTGGTCGCCTGCGAAAGCTCATACGCTTCCTGCAACCGGCCTTCGGCAGTCAGCCTCAGCCAGTCGGGGATGTTGTTGTGCAGTGGGCAATGCGTCTGGCAGTAGGGCACGCCGCACTGGCTGCACCGTCCCGCCTGTTCAGCGGCCTTCGCCTCGGCGTACTCCCGGTAAATCTCACCGAAATCCTGCGCGCGCACACTGGCCTCGCGCTTCTCGGGCATCTCGCGGGATACCGTCACGAATTGCAACATGCGGTTTTTGGACATGGTGTCACTTCCGGCAGGGAAACAGTCCGGACTTGCTACTCTCGTGCGAAGGGAAATAAAAGTCAGCAAGACTGACCTAATTTGCGGTTTTTTCTGCCTTCGGACACAAAGGGCAAGATTTCTGACACATTTTAGGTCAGTATATGTTACCTAACTTTCAGAAACCGAGGTTCAGGGCCACCAGAACCCCACTTCCGACGATGATTCGCCACCACCCGAAAAGCGAGTATCCGTGGCGGCTTACATAGCCCAGAAGCCAGCGCACCACGAGAATGGCCGCGACGAAGGCCGCGGCGAACCCGACAGCGATTTCCCCCATCGCGCTCCAGTCCAGAACATCCCGGTTCTTGTACAGATCATAGGCGAACGCACCCGCCATCGTCGGCATCGACAGAAAGAACGAAAACTCCGCCGCCGCCCGCTTGTCCGCGCCGAAGGCCAAGGCCCCGACGATCGTCGCCCCCGACCGCGACACGCCCGGTATCATCGCGAGGCATTGGATCACGCCGATTCCGAGTGCCATCGGCAGGGGAAAGCGCTCGGCATCGTGATATCTGGGCTTCAGCGGAAGTCGGTCGACAACGATAAGCACGATCCCCCCGAGGATCAGCATCGACGCGATAAGACGCGGGCTTTCGAACAGCACTTCCTTGATGAATCCGTGGGCAAGAACGCCGATCACGACGGCAGGAAAGAAGGCCAGAAGCACCGATCCGGCGAACCGCCGTGCCTGCGGATCATGCGGCAGGCCCGTTATCGTCCGGGCGATCTTGGCAGCATAGACCCCGAGCACGGCAATTACGGCGCCAAGCTGGATTACCACCTCAAACGTCTTGCCCGCGCTTTCGAAGCCAAGGAAATGACCGGCGAGCAGGATGTGACCGGTGGACGAAACAGGAATGAACTCTGTCAGACCCTCAAGAAGCCCAAGCGCCAGGGCGCTCAGTGTCGTATCGCTCATCCTGGGAGTCCTTTCCCGCGCAGCCTGCCTCAGACCGGCACAGCAATATGGTGGACCGTTACGCAAGACAAGGCATGGGACCGCCCTTTGCCCCGCGCGTCAGCTGGCCGAAACGACTTTCGGGCTTTCGGTCTGAGCATGGGCGGAAGCCACGGCGCGCGGCGTGATCCCATAGCCGCTCAGGTCAAGCGTGTTGCCCGTCAGATCCGCGAGCTTCCGGTTGCTGTCGTCGAAACGTCCGGCAAACGTCTCTTCCACGTGGCGCGAAACCGGATGCAAGTCCCTCATGATCCACGAAAACGGCGGCCGGCGCAGCACGTAGCCGAACGCGCGATAGAACCCTTTCGGCGTAGTCCCGAGGCGGATGGTCGGTGCCGGGGTCAGAACGCTTTTCTGGAACTTGTTGATCCGTCTTAGGATTGGGACCGCGTATTCGGGATAGCTCGGCGCATAGGCGGCGCGATGCGTGGGCAGAACACCGTCGAATTCCCGGTTTCCAGCGAACTCGGCCAGTCGCCGCGTAACACCATCCATATCCGTTTTCAGGCTTTCCTGAGTGATGATGTGGACATTCTCCTTGCCGAACAGATCCTGATACAGGCCGACGAGGCGATGATACTCGAAATGCTCGGCCCGAAAGCCGTGGAAGCCCAATTCCGGATCGCCTGCGAAGAAAAGCTCGGGGCTCATGGCCCCCCCGCGCAACAGGTATTGCATGTAGACGGAGGTCATGATGCGCGGCTGCGCACGGATCGAAATGAGGATCCTCGCATCCGGCGCGATCTGCTTCAGCCGCCGGGCGTAGTCGTCGCTCCCCATGCCGCCGAAGAACGGATGGCCCGAGAGGATTTCGGAAGAAATCACGGGAACCTTGCCTTCGGGAAGCTTCGCCATGCCTTCGCGGATGACGCCCTTCATGCCCTCCGGGTCGAAGAGAAGCCCATGCGGCCCGACGATATGCGTCCAGACCTCTTCATGCCGCGCGAGCTGGTAGTAGCCGTGCGCGGGAACGAACAGGCGCTGCTGCATCCAAGAAGTCGCAGTCTTGTGGTACCCAATGTGTAGCAATAGGCGTTCAGCCATGCCGCTACCTTCCCAAACTCATACCGTCACTCGGCGGGCAAACTCCCCGATCGGCGACGAGAGGTCAACATATTCCCGTTTTCATAAGACAATGGAAACAGTGGACAGGACATCGGGCATATTGCCCCGTGTCGACCGCGGATCGTCCCTTAGCCGTGCTTGCGCAGGTTCCGTGCCGAAGCCTTGATCGCATCGTACTGCCCCGATGGCCGGAATCGCCAGAGGTAGTCCGGAAGAACCGCATCCGCAGGCGTCGCAACGATCCCGAGATCGGAGAGGCCCTTCGCATCCGCCGCCACCACGTTGTCTTTGCGCAGCGACTTCACCTGATCCCGCGTGAGGATTCGGTTCGAAATCAGTCCACCCGTGAGGAAAGAGCCGAAATCGAGAAGCGCCGCCATGATGCGCGCCTTCCAGAAGGGCATGTTCACGATCAGTCTGCGCCGGTTGATCACCTTGAGCATGTCCTGCATCAGTTCCCGGAAGGTCGCGACGTCCGGACCGCCGAGCTCGTAGGTCCCCGTCGCTTGGCCAAGTACGCCCGCCACGGCGGCAAGCGCCACGTCGTCGACATAGACAGGCTGGAACCGCGTCTCAGCGCCGACCAATGGCAGAATCAGCCCCATGCGCGACATCGAGGCGAAGCGATTGTAGAAACCGTCCTCGGGGCCGAAAATGACCGAAGGCCTCAGGATCATCGCTGTGGGGAAGGCCGAAAGAATCGCAGCCTCGCCCTCGGCCTTTGACCGGGCATAGTCGCTGTCGCTTTCCACATCCGCGCCGATGGCGGAGATGTGCACCAGGCGTTCGACCCCCGTTTCGGCCGCGATCCGGGCGATGCGGCCCGCGCCTTCCGTCTGAACGGCATCGAAGTTGTTGGCGCCGCGCTTGTCGAAGGTGCCGACGCAGTTGACCACGGCATCGGCCCCGGTCATCGCTGCACGTACCGACGCGTCATCGCGAATGTTGCAGAAAACCGGCTCCACCTGGCCGACGGACCCGTAGGGCTTGACGAACAGCGCCTCGTTCGGGCGACGGACCGCGACGCGCACGCGCCAGCCCTCTTTCGCCATGCGCCGCGCGATGTACCGCCCTAGAAACCCCGATCCGCCATAGATGGTGACGAGCTTTGACATGGTTCACCTCTCCGGCACGCTCTTCGGTTGCCCCTGATTAGCGTTACGTCGCCCGCGTCACAAGGCGCGATTGCACGCACCACGGAATCATCTCGCCCCCCGTTGACAGCACCCCGCCCCAGCGATACATGCCCCGACACGACACCTGCCCAGGTGGCGGAATTGGTAGACGCGCACGGTTCAGGTCCGTGTGCCGCAAGGCGTGGAGGTTCGAGTCCTCTCCTGGGCACCA
>CBDUOT010000002.1:0-69616 GCA_965368915.1 uncultured Rhodobacterales bacterium
GCCGTCGAAAGGCAGATACCCAGGTCCTTGCGCATCCAGTCGACCGCAAATCCGTAGTCGAACTTGCCCTCTGCCATGGTCTTGTGGCGATTGGCCATCTGCCACGACCCGGCCGCACCCTGGCTGATCACCTCGACGAGTTCCTCGATATCGAGGCCCGCCTTCTCGGCGAAGTGCAGCCCTTCTGAAAGCCCCTGAACAAGGCCCGCGATGCAGATCTGGTTGACCATCTTGGCAAGCTGACCCGCGCCTGTTTCCCCCAGCCTGCGGCAAATGCGCGAATACGCTGCAATGACCGGCTCGGCTTTGTCGTAGGTGCCAGCCTCGCCCCCGCACATGACTGAAAGAACGCCGTTTTCGGCGCCAGCCTGCCCGCCGGAAACGGGTGCGTCGACATAGCCGATCCCCGCCTCTCCGGCGACGGCAGCCAGTTCGCGAGTTACAGCGGCTGAGACCGTCGTGTGATCGACGAAGATTGTGCCTTTCGTCATACCTGCGAACGCGCCGGTTTCGCCAAGGCAGATGGCACGCAGGTCGTCATCGTTCCCCACGCAGGCCATGACGAAGTCAGCGCCCTTCGCTGCCTCGGCGGGCGAGGAAGCCGCTTGGCCCTTGTGTTCCTTCGCCCAGGCTTCAGCCTTGGCAAAGGTGCGGTTATAGACCGTAACCTCATGGCCTTTCGAGGCAAGATGGCCCGCCATCGGATAGCCCATTACGCCCAGTCCCAGAAACGCGACCTTCGCCATTGCATCCTCCCATTTCGATTGCGGTTGCTAGTTTTCTGTCTTAGTTAACCGCCCTGCCCGCGCCGTCAACCGGTTCCTCGGGCTCGGTGCGGGTGCGGGGGCATGCACTGGGCGGATGTTGATGCGGGCAATCCGATGCTGACTGCGTTCCGATGGCTGCTGCGCATCGTTTCGGGGCTCTTGCTCCTGACTCTCGGTGTTTGCGTGCTGGTGTACTATTTCGCCTCCCGCTCGCTGCCCGATTACGACGAGGACTACGAGATCGCGGGCCTGACCGCTCCGGTCGAGATCGTCCGCGACACCGCCGACGTTCCGCACATCTTCGGCAAGAGCGATGCCGACGTCTATTTCGCGCTTGGCTTCGCGCATGCGCAGGACCGGCTGTGGCAGATGATCGTGATGCGCCGCACCGTGCAAGGACGGCTGTCCGAGATGTTCGGAACCCGCACCGTCAAAACTGACGAGTTGATGCGCCGCCTTGATCTTTACGGGCAGGCGACACGCTCCTTGTCAGTGCAGGATGAACCGACGCGGGCCGCTTTGGCGGCCTATGCGCGCGGCGTGAACGCCTGGATCGGCACGGTCAACGCCGAGGCCCGGGGCCGTGGTGCGCCGGAGCTTTTCCTGTTTTCCAAAGAGATCGCCTATTGGCAATCCGCGGATTCCATTGCCCTTCTGAAGCTCATGGCGCTTCGTTCGAGCGCACAGATCGAGGCCGAGATATTGCGCGCGCAAGTCTCTCTTCTGTCGCCGGACTGGGCCACCGACCTTCTGCCCGACGGACCGGGAGAAGGCGTCGCCGCCTTGCCACCTTACGCAAGCCTCGTTCCAGGCACGCGACCGACCCGCACTGCGACGGCGGACCCCAAGCCTGACTTCTGGCCTGTGCCGCCACTGGCGTTCGCAGGCGCATCGAACGCTTGGGCAGCGGCTCCTAACCGCTCGGCAGCGGGCGGATCACTTCTCGCCAACGACCCCCACCTCGACTTTTCCGCGCCGTCGCTCTGGTATCTCGCGCGGCTCCAGCTTGAGGCGGGTGGCGTGATCGGAGCCACGATCCCCGGCATCCCTGCCATACTCGCGGGCCGCAACGCCGCGCTTGGTTGGGGCATCACGGCAGCTTGGCTCGACGATCAGGATATCCGCATGGAAGAGCTGAACCCCGCCGATCCAGAGCGCTACCGGTCGCCTGACGGATGGAAGCGGTTCGAAAGCCGGCGCAGCATCATCGACGTAAAGGACGCGCCACCCATTACGATCACCATGCGCTGGACCGACAACGGGCCGGTCCTGCCGGGAACGCACTTCGATCTTGCCTCAGTGACGCCGCCGGGACATGTCGCCTCACTGAGTTGGACAGCGCTCGACCCCGCGGACAAATCCATGAGTTCAGCGATCAGCCTGATGTCGGCCCGTAGCATCGCCGAAGGGATCGCAGCCGGACAGGACTTCGTCGCGCCCGCGCAGAACGTGACCATGGCCGATCAGAATGGCATCGCCATGGTCATGTTCGGCAAGATGCCCGAACGGAGCGAGAAGATGCGCGGCCAGGGGCGGCTGCCTTCGCTCGGCTGGATGGCGGAGAACCGCTGGAAGGGAACCCTGCCCTACGCGAACAATCCGCGCTTCATCGAACCTGAGGGCGGCATCGTCGGCAATACCAACAACAAGACCGTCGATCGTCCTTTCCCGCGGCATGTGAGCTTCACTTGGGGCGACACTCAGCGTGTCCAGCGCTGGACGCGGCTCATGCAGGAACGCGAGGTCCACAGCCGAGAGAGCTTCATCGCGGCGCAGCTCGATACCGTGTCACCGGCGGCGCGCACCATCTTGCCGCTGATTGGGTCGGACCTCTGGTTCACGGGCGAGGCCGCGCCGGAAGGCACGCCGGAACGGTTGCGCCAGCGCGCGCTGAAGATCCTCGCCGAATGGGACGGCGACATGAACGAACATCTGCCGGAACCGCTGATATATGCGGCTTGGGTGCGGGCGCTGCACAACCGGCTGATCCGCGATGAGCTTGGCCCCCTCGCCGATCGCTTCACAACGGTCGAGCCGCTTTTCATCGAGCGCGTCTACCGCGACATCAACGGCGCCTCGCACTGGTGCGATATCATGCAGTCCGCACCCAAAGAGACCTGCACCGATGTCGCGCGAATGGCGCTCGACGACGCGCTTCTGGAGTTGTCGGAGCGGTTCGGGCGAAACGTGGAAAGCTGGCGCTGGGGCGA
Organism: uncultured Rhodobacterales bacterium; assembly: GCA_965368915.1. Taxonomy (GTDB): domain Bacteria; phylum Pseudomonadota; class Alphaproteobacteria; order Rhodobacterales; family Rhodobacteraceae; genus Albidovulum. Next base: position 2,978 of record CBDUOT010000002.1, read on the forward strand.
CGCGCATCAGGCCAAGCAGGACCACGAGGTGCTGGGCGAAATGCCGGTCGTGAAGTGGATCGTGAACATCCGCCAGTCGCGGTCCGGCGGCGACCACACGCTTGATCGCGGACGGCTCGCCGGGACCGGGCCCAACCCGTATCTGAACGTCAACGGGGCGGGGTATCGTGGAGTCTATGACTTCGCCGATCCCGACAGCTCGGTCTTCATCATCTCGACGGGTCAGTCGGGGCACCCCCTTTCTCGCCACTATGACGATCTGAGCGTTCTTTGGCGGCGGGGGGAATACGTGCCCATGTCGCTCGACCCGGATCTGGCGCGAGCGGCGGCGACGGGTGTAACGGTGCTGACGCCTGCGCCGTGACTGACTAATCTGTGCGACCGGCACAGTGCTTCACGGGAGTTCGCACAGTTTGTCGGAGCGCCCCGCAACTACCAGCGCGCGGGCACCGCCACTTGTGTGAAAACTCACGAACCCGATCAATTTTTGCGACGGCTCTCTTAAGTGGCATTTGCGCGACCGCACTATTCGTTTATGAAGTGCGCCAACAACGACAACAGAGCAGGCGTATGTTCGATCAATCCGAATCGTCGCGGCCACAGCCCGAAACGCGGGCCGCGAGAGAATGGGTCAAGGTACTTTCCGCCTACCGGGAGTCCAATTCGCTGCGCAGTTCGTTCGAACTCGCGGTCACTGCGGGTCCCTTCCTTCTTCTTTGGATCCTGGCGTGGTGGTCACTGTCTTACAGCTACTGGCTGACCCTCATGATCTCCATGCTCAACGCGGCCTTCCTGCTGCGCCTGTTCGCCATCCAGCACGATTGCGGCCACGGGGCGTTTTACGAGAACCGGACTGTGAGTGATTGGCTCGGACGGGTGATCGGCGTGCTGACGTTGACGCCCTATGACGTCTGGCGGCGTTCCCATTCGATACACCACAGCTCGTCCGGGAATCTCGGGCGACGTGGCATAGGCGATGTCCATACCCTGACCGTCGCGGAATACCGCGCGATGTCGCCATTCAACCGCTTGCTATACAGGCTCTATCGTAACCCCGTCGTTCTGTTCGGTCTGGGGCCGGGATATCTTTTTTTCATACAGAACCGCTTGCCTTTGGGGCTGATGAACAAGGCCAAATACTGGGTCAGCGCAATGGGCACAAACGCCGCAATCCTCGGCGGGTTGGCGCTTATGCTGTACTTCGGCGGCCTGATGCCAATCTTGTTGATCTTTCTGCCATCGACGCTTCTTGCGGCTACCGCGGGTGTCTGGCTGTTCTACGTGCAGCACCAATTCGAAACCACGCATTGGGAAGCCGAGGAAGATTGGCAACTGCATGACGCGGCCCTCCACGGAAGTTCGCACTACGTGCTGCCGTCCATTCTGCAGTGGCTGAGTGCCAACATCGGTATCCACCATGTGCATCACCTTCACAGCCGCATCCCGTTCTACCGGCTGCCTGAGGTGCTCCGCGATCACGCGGTTCTTGCCGACGGCAATCGCATGACGATCCGGGAAAGCATTCGCAGCGCGCGGCTGCATCTGTGGGACGAAGAGAGCAAACGGCTGTTGTCGTTTTCCGAGGCCCGGGCCCGCTATCAGTAAGCCAACACCGCCGCGTCTTCACTGACGGCCCAGTTCGCTGAGCGGACAGGGCGTTCTCAGAGTCCCTCGAAGGTTGCCCTTTGTCGCGCGCTCCAGCGCAGCTTAAGATGGTGGCCTTCCGCGTCGTCGTGTTCGGACAGGACAACGCCCTGTTCGTGAAGCCAAGCCCGTTTCTTGCCCTCACTGAACGGCAGCATCAGCTCCGTCTCCTGCCGTTCGTCATCGAGCGCCTCGGTGATCGCGTCGAGAAGCGGGTCGAACCCCTCGCCTGTGATCGCTGAAACCGCGTGAATGCCCGGGTTCCGAGCGTCCTGAACCTTCATCGCATCGCGGAGCGGCGGCGCGAGAAGGTCGATCTTGTTCCAGACCTCGAAGACGGGCACGCCCTCATCCACGCCCAGGCTTTCGAGGATGTCACGGACATCGGCGGCCTGTTCCTCGGTCTCCGGATGGGCAATGTCGCGGACATGGAGAATGAGGTCAGCCTCGAGCACTTCTTCCAACGTTGCGCGGAAGGCGGCGACGAGTTGCGTGGGCAGGTCCGAGATGAAGCCCACCGTGTCGGACAGGATCACCTTCTTGCCCGATGGCAGTTCGACGCCGCGCATCGTGGGATCGAGCGTCGCGAAAAGCATGTCCTTCGCCAAAACCTCCGCCCCGGTCATGCGATTGAAGAGCGTTGATTTGCCGGCGTTCGTGTACCCCACCAGCGCCACGATCGGGAACGGCACCTTGCGCCGCGCCGCGCGGTGCAGTTCGCGCGTCTTGACGACCTTGGCGAGTTGGCGGCGGATACGCACGACCTCTTCATCGATGGCGCGGCGGTCAGCCTCGATCTGGGTTTCGCCAGGGCCACCGACGAAGCCGAGCCCCCCGCGCTGGCGTTCAAGGTGGGTCCACGCCCGGACAAGCCGCGTGCGCTGGTAGGACAAGGCTGCGAGATCGACCTGTAGGACGCCTTCGCGGGTCCTTGCACGGTCGGCGAAGATTTCGAGGATAAGCCCGGTGCGGTCGAGCAATTTGACCGACCATTCCTTTTCGAGGTTACGCTGCTGGACAGGCGTGACCGGGCCGTCGACCAAAACCAGGTCGATCTCTTCCTCGGCAAAGCGGTGCTTGAGGTCTTCGATCTTGCCGGACCCGAACAGCATACCGGCCTGGGGACGGCTTAGGCGCACGACCTCTGCGCCGACGATTTCAAGATCGGGTAGCGCCGAGGCTAGCGAAACGGCTTCGGCCAGAGCATGTTCGGGAATCCGGCGCGCTCGGCCGGACTTCAGGTCGGGATGCAGGACCCATGCCCTGGTCGGGCGGTCCCTTACGGTGTGCGGATCGCTCAGTCTTCGCCCTCGTACAACGAGATCGGCTGGCCCGGCATGATGGTTGAGATGGCATGCTTGTAGACGAGCTGCGATTGTCCGTCGCGCCGCAGTAGAACGCAGAAATTGTCGAACCAGGTAATGACGCCCTGAAGTTTCACGCCATTGATCAAGAAAATCGTCACCGGAACCTTGGCCTTGCGGACATGATTTAGAAAGGCATCTTGTAAATTTTGTTTATCGGCAGCCATGTTATCGTCGCCTTGTTTTTCTCTTCGCGCTTCATCACGCCCCTCGGCGCTGCACCGGGGGCTTGGGGGGAGTATGCGTAAGATTTCAGGAGTTTCCACCCCAAAAAATTGGGACCGATTCGGACCTGAATTCGCCTTCTCGTGTCAGCCGCGCCAGAAGTCGGGGTTGAGCAGCGCGATGATGGCGAGGGTCTCGAGCCGTCCAAGGATCATGGCGGCGGCGGTGATCGCGCGCGCGGCCGCGTCGAGTTCGGCCCAGCTTAGCGGCGCTTCGGTTGCAACGGTCGCCAGCGGGCCTGTGGTGGACAATGCCGCCACGGCGAAAGTCGTCGATTCCTCGAAATTGAGGCCGGTCAGCGCGAGCGCCAGCATCGTGACCGCGATCGAAAGGGCAAAGAGCATGAAGAAGATCCATGCCATCTGCGCACCCTGACGGCGAAGCCGCCGCGCCTGGCTGCCCGAGCCGCCGATGGAACTGGGGTGCACAAGGCGTTCAATCTCTCGTTCGCCGTGGCGGTAGAGCGCATAAACCCGAAGAAGCTTCACACCCCCGGCCGTGGTGGCAACGCCGCCGCCCATCACTGCAAGCCCGGCGAGGATAAGGCCCGGTGTGGCCAGCCCCGACCAGGATCGCGCCGCGCTCCAGTCCGCGGATTCGAACCCGGTGGTGGACAGGAACGAAAGCACCGTGAACGTCGTGCCCCAAAGCGCACGCAGAGCGGCGGAGGTGTCCGCGATTTCATCGACTTCAAGCGCACCGACCCAGTGGCGTAGGAACAGAAGCGCCGGAACCAGCGTGGCGAAAAGGATCGCCATGCGCAATTCTGGGTCCTCAACCAAACGTTCCGTACGCAGCAGCGCGCGGCCGGTGGGATAAAGCTGGCGCGAGAACGCGAAGGCGAAGAACGGGACGATCATCAGCTCGCCCCCGACGCCCGAAGATGCCGCCCCCAAGCCCCCGATCGGCGATATGCCTGATGTGGCAAGCGTGGACATCGCATGGCTCGCCGCAACGAGCGGGCGATCCCCCGCAAGGATCAGACCGATCCACAAGAGAAGGGTCAGCCCGGAATAGACAGGGAACAGAACCCGTGCGTGGCGGCCGATCCTGTCCGACGGCACCGAGCCGCGCGCCACGGGTCCGCCGACAACGGCCCCCTGCCCGGCTGTGACGCCGCTTAAAACCTCGAACCCGCCGAGATTCATGGGCGCGAGAACTGCAACCGCCGTCAGGAGGATGAAGAAGCCGCCCATCCAGCCGACCAGCGCGCGCCAGAGATGCACGGATGGGGGCAAGCGGCCCGGCTCGAACAGCGTCGCACCCGTCGTGGTGAGGGACGAGACCATTTCCCACCATGCGCTGAGGAAATGCGTATCAGGCACTGCCTCGGCGAAGGGCACCGCCAACATCAAGGGAAGAACGGTGAAGGTCGCAAGAAGCATAAGAAGCTGGTTACGCGCCTGTGGCCCGGGGCGGTTGGCGGAGGTCGCGATCCCGATGAGAAGCGAAACCATGAGAAACAACGAGCCGGAATAGAAGAAGTCCCGAGAAACATCGTAATCGCTGAGCGTATAGGCATGGATCGCCGGCACATACATGGCAAGCGAGCCGATGCCCATCAGGACGACGACGAAGGAAAGTTCGGTCAGGCGCTGCATTGATCAGAAGAAATCGATCGAGACTTGGAGGAGCCGCTCGACCTCTGGTACGTCTTCGGCCATGCAGAAGAGCGCCATGACGTCGCCTTCTTCGACACGGGTGTCGGGCGTTGGTTTCACCACCTTGTCACCCTTCATGAGCGCACCCATCAGAACGCCTTCGGGGAATTCAATGTCACGAATGGCTCGGCCAGACACCGGAGAGGTCGAAAGGACCTGTGCTTCGATGACCTCGGCCTCGGCATCGCCGATGGAATAGATCGCGCGCACACGGCCATGCCGGATGTGGCGCAGGATCGACGAAACAGTGGTGGCGCGCGGGTTAATATAGGCGTCGATGTCGAGCGCGCCCATGAGCGGCACAAGCGTCGGGTCGTTGATCAGCGCGATCGCCATCGGGCAACCGGCCTGTTTGGCGCGAACCGCAGCGAGAAGGTTGGTCTTGTCGTCATCCGTCACGACCAGAACTGCGTCGGCGCGGTCGATATTCGCCTCGGCCAGAAGTTCGGCGCTCATCCCGTCGCCGTTAAGCACGATGGTCCGTTCCAGCGCATCGGCTGCGCGTTCGGCACAGGCACGGTTCTTCTCGATCATCTTCGCTCGGATGCGGTCCGTCCGCGCTTCGAGCGCGCGCGCAACGGCCAAGCCCACATTGCCGCCGCCGATGATGATGATCCGCTCCTGCTTTTTCGTGGCCTTGCCGAAGATGTCGAGCGTTCGGTTCACGTCCTCGACATGGGAAAAGACGTAGATCTGGTCGCCTGCGAAAAGCTGGTCGCCCGGCTCGGGCGCGAAAAGGCGCCCTTCCCGCCGGATACCGACAACGATCGCGCGGAGTGTCGAGAAGAGGTCCGTAAGCTGGCGAAGCGGCGTGTTGAGGACCGGGCATTCCTCATCGAGTGAAATGCCCAGAAGCTGCGCCTTGCCGCCCATGAAGCTTTCGGTGTCGAAGGTCGAGGGCGCGGCGAGCCGCTGCAACGCGGCTTCGGCGACTTCGCGTTCGGGGCTGATCACCACATCGATCGGCAGGTGGTCGCGACGGTAAAGGTCGGAATAGATCGCGTCCATGTAGGACTGCGCCCGCAGCCGCGCGATCTTTCGGGTGATGCCGAAGACCGAATGGGCCACCTGACAGGTGACCATGTTCACCTCGTCCGAGTGCGTGGCCGCGATGATCATGTCGGCATCGCGTGCACCCGCGCGGTCGAGAACATCAGGATATGAGGCGAATCCCGTCACGCCCTGCACATCAAGCGCCTCGGTCGCGCGACGGACGAGGTCGACATTCATGTCGACGACAGTGACGTCGTTCTTTTCGCCCGAGAGATGGCGCGCGATCTGCCAGCCGACCTGACCCGCGCCACAAATGATGACCTTCATGCGAAAGCTCCCGTCTCAGGCCGCCGCTCTAGATAGGCGAGTGTCATGGGCAGGGTCAATGCGTCCTGCGCCGTTGCACGTGACCTGCCCAGAGAAGCCATATTGCGAAGCCTGTCTCAGCCATGACCGGAATGATATAGGCGTAGCTAAATGCATCTGTCAGATGCGGCGCGAGGATCCTGAGGAAGCTGCCCGCAAGATAGACGAGACCCGCCGCGCCGATGAGCCATCCGAGCGGGCGCGGAATCCAGCCCGAGCGCAGGATCAGAACGGCCAGCACAAGGCTGGCAGCCCCAAAGAAAACGAGCCCCAGATCGTAGCCAACGCTTTGCATCTGCAGATGCATCAAGGCGAGCGTCTCGCCCCCAGACGATCCGTCCAGCGCCAAAAGCACCGCCTGCTGGTTCACCAGATTCGCGCCGATGATCGCCGCCTGCACGAGTCGCAGCGCCATTGCCAGAAGCGCAAGCACGGCGCCATACGGTCTGAGGATCACGTAGAGCAGGACCGCAAGTGCAACGTCGCAAAGCGCCATGACCATGTCTGCGGCCATACTGAAGCGAAACAGCGCCTCGTCGGCAAGGATCGCCGCCGAGGTCGCAGCCGCGTCGCCCGGCACCGTCAGTGCGGTTCGGACGAAACCTTCGCTCCAGATCCCTGCGATGATGATCACGGCGTAGGCGATCCCAGCGGGCAAGAGAAGCGCCCGATGTTCGCTCAAACCCGTGTCACCGGTCTTCACGTTGCCTTGCACCTCGTGCCGCTCCTGCATTCACATGGCCGTAGCGGCCACCTTACGCATCCTCTTCCTCCACATGGGCAATCCGCGCGCCTGCCTTCGAGGTTGTCACAACCCCGAGGGATTTGAGCTTGCGGTGAAGCGCCGACCGCTCCATCCCGACGAAGGTCGCAGTGCGGCTGATATTGCCGCCGAAGCGGTTGATCTGCGTCAGCAGATATTCGCGTTCGAAGAGTTCCCTCGCCTCGCGTAGCGGCAAAGTCGCAAGCGCGCCCGACAGGACGACCCGGCCTTCTTCTTCGGGCGCTTCGCTCTGTCCGGGCAGTTCACGTGCTTCGATCGGGCCGGTCCCCTCACCGAGGATCAGCACCCTTTCGATCACGTTCTTGAGCTGGCGGATGTTGCCCGGCCAAGCCATGGTCTGCATCAACGCCTCGGCGTCTTCGGCGATTTCGCGGATCGACAGACCCTGGCTCTTGTTGAAATGCGCGATGAAGTGAGAGGCGAGTTCGGGAATATCTTCGCGCCGCTCTTCCAGCGAAGGCACCTCGATCGGCACTACGTTTAGCCGGTCATAAAGCTCCTGCCGGAAGCGGCCCGCGGCTATTTCCGAGGAAAGGTCCCGCGTGGTCGACGAGATCACGCGCAGGTCGACGCGGACTTTGTCGGTGCCGTTGACGCGGGTGAACTGCTGTTCCGTGAGCACGCGCAGGATCTTGGACTGCGTGCCGAGCGGCATATCCGCCACCTCGTCGAAATAGACAATGCCGCCATGCGCCTGCTCAAGCAGGCCCTTTTCAAGGCCGCGCTCGGGCGTTTCGCGCCCGAAGAGCACCTCTTCCACGCGCTCTGGCTCGATCGAGGCAGAGGAGACGGTGACGAAAGGCCCGCTCGCGCGATTGGAGTTCACGTGAATGTAGCGTGCGGCGACCTCCTTGCCAGAGCCCGGCTGCCCGGTCAGCATTACGCGGCCGTTCGACTTCGTCACCTTGTCGAGCTGCCCCTTGAGCGCACGGAAGGCCGGCGAAGAGCCGATCATCTCGGACGAGGTCACGTCGCGACGGCGGAGCGAGGCGTTTTCCCGACGAAGCCGAGCCGTTTCCATCGCCCGATTGATGACGACGATCAGTTGATCGAGGTTGAAAGGCTTCTCGATAAAGTCGTAAGCGCCCTGTTTGATGGCCGCGACCGCGATTTCGACGTTCCCATGGCCCGAAATGATTATGATCGGCACATCCGGGTTGTCGCGCTTCACGGTCTTGAGGATGTCGATCCCGTCCATCTGGCTGTCCTTGAGCCAGATATCGAGGATCATCAACGCGGGCGCCTCGGCGTTGATCTCGGCCATGCAATCGTCCGAGTTGGCAGCAAGCCGCGTCGAGAAGCCTTCGTCCTTCAGGATGTCCGAGATCAATTCCCGGATATCGCGTTCGTCGTCTACGATTAGTATGTCGCTCATGTTTCACCTCCGGCCATGTCGAGGGCCCTTTCCTTGATTGTGCGGCCTGACCGCGCCCGGGGCAGGCGAATCTCGGCCACCGCGCCTCTGTGGGCGCTGCCTTCGAACATTTCGGCATCGCCCAGAATGAGCGTGCCGCCATGTTCCTCGATTATCTTCTTGACGATGGACAGGCCGAGGCCCGTCCCCTTTTCGCGCGTGGTCACATAAGGCTCGAAGAGCCGTGCGCGATCTTCGGGCAGACCGATCCCATTGTCCGCGATGCGGATTGTGACCATGTCGTCTTCGGCCTGCATGGATACCCGCACCTCGGGCGCATAGCCCTCTGGCGCGCCTTTTTCCACAAGAGACTCAATTGCTTCCCCACCGTTCTTGATGAGGTTTGTAACCGCCTGCGAGATCATCGTGGCGTCCAGTTCCATCATCACGGGCTGGTCCGGCAGGTCAGCGGTCAGCACCGCGCCGTGCAACGCGTCCTGCTGGAGCGTCACGGCGTCCTGCATCAACTTCGTGAGGTCGTGATCGCGCCGGTCGGGCTCCGGCATTCGGGCGAACTTGGAGAATTCGTCGACGATCCGCCTGAGGTCCCCGGTCTGGCGCACGATGACGTCGGTCATCTGCTTCAAAGACGTAGCCTCGTCACCGACGAGAGAGGAAAACTTGCGCTGGATACGCTCGGCCGAAAGCTGAATCGGGGTCAGCGGGTTCTTGATCTCGTGCGCGATCCGGCGCGCGACGTCACCCCACGCCGCCATGCGCTGGGCCGAAACGAGGTCGGTGACATCGTCGAACGCGACCACGTACCCTTCCAGGCTGCCCGCCGCGTTTCGACGTATGGCCATCCGGACGAGCAGCCGCTGCAATTGCCCTGCCCGGCTGATACGGATCTCTTCCTGCGCGACCTCTGCGGTCCCGTCGCGGAGCCTTTCGAACAACGCACCGAATTCGGGAACCGCCAAGGCAAGTGCCCGGGCGTGGTCCACGTCTTCGTCGAGGTGCAAAAGCCGCGTTGCCGCCCGGTTCAGGAAGTCGATCTTGCCGTCCGCATCAAGGCCGATGACGCCCGAGGTGACCGAACTCAGCACCGAATCGAACAATCTGCGGCGGCGTTCCGAAGCCCGGTTACTGTCCAGCAGCGCCTCGCGCTGGGCGCTGAGCTGACGCGTCATCTGATTGAAGACGCGCCCGAGCATCGCGATTTCGTCGTCGCCACCCTCTTCCACAACCTGCACGGCCAGATCACCCGCGCCGACGCGCTGCGCCGCGCCCGCCAGACGCCCGACGGGCCGCGCGAGACGTTCGGCAAACCACAGCCCCATCCAGATTGCGGCAAGCACGAGGATCAGCGCGAACCCCAGATAAACGAGCCCGAATTCGAACAGCACCCGCCCGCGCGATTCTTCGAGCTGTTGGTAGAGGCCGACGGTGGCCCGGGTTTCATCCAGAAGGCTGAGTATCTCGCCATCCACGTTGCGGCTGACGTAAAGGAAACGGTCTGCGAAGGCGGGAAGCGCCACTAGCGCGCGGAATTCGTTGTTGGACCAGTCCTCGATCAGGACTGTCTCTCCGGTCCGGGCGCGATCGATTTCGCCCTTCGTCGGTTTCTCGAAATCGAAGAGATAGCTGCGATCGCCGCGCGCGCGGAGTTCACCGCTGCCATCAATGACAAAGGCCTCGCGAAGGCCGCGCTGGATCTGGCTCTGGCCTTGCGTAAGGGCTTGGCGCAGCTCGCTATCGGACTGAAGGAACTGGGCGCGGCGGACGGAATTCAGGAACGCGGCAAGCGCTTCCGCATCCGTGGTCAGATCGCGCTGGTGTTCTTGCTGGTAAGCTTCGGCAGCAGCGAGCGAGGTGCCCACCACGCCCCGCACCCGGTCCGAGAACCAGCCTTCAAGGCCGATATTCACCGTCAGACCCGCGAAGACAGCCACGAGGATCGTCGGAACCAATGCGATCCCGGCGAACACGCCCGTCAGGCGCATGTGCAGCCGCGACCCCGCGGATTTCGCGCGGCGCGCGGCGATCATGCGGGCAAGCCGAGACAGGACCATCCCACCGAGCGCGATGAAATAGACGAAGTCGGCCAGCAGGATCAGGCGGAGCGCATCAGAGTTCGCCCCCTGACCGAACGGGCCGAGCGCGACGAAGGTTGCAAGCGCGAGAAGCGGCCCGAGAACGACGAGGCCGAGCGTCAAGGCGTTCTGAAACCGCCGCTGCCTGCGCAGACGATTCAGTCGCTCCCAAGATACACTGCGCGCAAAGCCCGTCACGAGCTTGCCCCTGAATATTGCGTCGCTTGCACGACTGCCGCCGAAATCTCGTGGTTCCTTCACCGGCTGACGCCAATGGGCCACGTTTGTGTTGCTGTTTTACATCAACTTGCGGCGCCGTGTCACGCGGATATCCAGATCCGTGATCTTCTTTCTGAGAGTATTTCGGTTGATGCCCAGCAATTCGGCGCATTTCGCCTGATTTCCGCCCGTCGCATCCAGTGCGATCTCGATCAGCGGGATCTCCATTTCGCGCAGGATTCGTTCGTAAAGCCCCGTTGGCGGCAGGCTGTCGCCGTGCAGATCGAAGTAGCGTTTGAGGTGGCGTGCGATAGAGGCGGAAAGCCGCTCGCCCTCTTCGGTAGCGCCGGTTTGCGGTGGCTCGGAGGACTGCGCGCCGAGCGCGGCAGCAACTTCGGCCTTCGTGATTTCGGGTTCAAGCGCAGTGACGACGAGCCGGCGCAGTGTGTTTTCAAGCTGGCGCACGTTGCCCGGCCAGCGATGCGCACGCACGAGCTCCTGCGCTTCCGCCGACAGCCGCCGCGCGGGCGCGCCCGCCTGTTCGGCGCGGGCGAGGAAGTGTTCGGCAAGCAGCGGGATATCCTCTACCCGCTCGCGAAGGCTCGGCACCTCAAGGGTAACGCCGCCGAGCCGGTAGAACAGGTCGCGCCGGAATCGTCCCTTTTCCATGGCCACGGCAAGGTCACGCTGGCTGGTGGCCAGCACGCGGGGGCCGTTCGCGGGCAGCGCGTCCATCATGCGCACGATTCGCCCCTGCGCCTCGGCGTCGAAATCGCCGATCTCGTCAAACAGCAGCGTGCCGCCGCGCGCCCGGGCAATCAGCGCGGAGGGTCCGTCGATTCCTTGAAGATCCGCCGCCTGGGCGATTACGAACGGCATTGTCCGGCGGTCTGAGAAGTCGTGGATTGCGCGGGCGACAAGCGACTTGCCGGTACCCGATTCCCCGACGATCAACACAGGAAGATCCGCGTTCATGACCCGCGCCACCAGCCGGTAAAGCTGCTGCATCGCCGCAGTACGTCCCACGAGCGGAAGATCGTCCGCAGCCTCTCGCGGAGTGGCGGCCTCTTCGGTAGTGGGCTGCGGCGCCCGCTTCTGCGACAGCGCGCGCGCGGCGCGTTTCATGAGGTCGGGCAGGTCGAAGGGCTTGGGCAGATAGTCGTAGGCCTCGGCCTCGGCGGCCTGAATCGCGGTCATGATCGTATTCTGGGCCGAAATCACGATCACCGGCAGCCCGGGCCGTTCCGCCGCGATCTTGGGAAGCGCCTCGATCCCATTGCCGTCCGGCATGACGACGTCGGAGATGACGAGATCGCCTTTCCCCTCCTCGACCCACCGCATCAGCGTCACAAGCGACGACGTCGCGTGCACCTTGCATCCGGCGCGCGTCAGCGCCTGGGTCAGGACCGTGCGGATCGTGCGGTCATCATCAGCGACAAGAACGGTGCCGTCCATCAGCTGCTCTCCTCAGTTTTCGGGGCGACGGGAAGCGACAGGCGAAACGTCGTGCGCCCCGGCACGGAATCGACGCTGATCCAGCCGCCATGTTCGGCGACGATCTTGGACACGAGCGCGAGACCAAGCCCTGTTCCGTTCTCGCGGCCCGACACAAAGGGATCGAAGATGTCGGCGGCGATCGCGGGCGGAATGCCCGGCCCATCATCCGTCACCTCGATCTGAAGCGGAAGTTGCATGCCAGAGCCGTCGGAACGGCGCAGCCTGAGCGATTGGTCGTAGAAGGTGCGGATCCGAATCGTACCCGGCGTGTCGCCCCGCGCTTCGGCCGCGTTCTTGAGAAGGTTCAGCAGGACCTGAAGCAACTGATCTGCGTCGCCAAGGGTGGGCGGCAACGACGGGTCGTAATCCTCGAGGATCGTCATATGCGCGGCGAAACCCAAAAGGGCCGAGCGCCGGGCACGGTCCAGCACGTCGTGAATGTTGACTGGCCGCGTCGCGGGCTTGCGCACGTTTCCGAACTGCTCGACCTGTTCCAGAAGACCCACAATGCGCCGACTTTCCGCGACGATAAGATCCGCAAGTTCAAGGTCTTCCGGCCCAAGGTTCATCGAAAGAAGTTGAGCTGCCCCGGTGATGCCTGCCAGCGGGTTCTTGATCTCATGCGCCAGCATTTCAGCCATGCCGATCGCCGAGCGCGCGGAAGATTTCATGCCCTGCCCCCGCCCCATGCGGTCGGCGAACTCCCGTGGCGATATTAGAAGCAGCACGGCGCCGGGCTGGTCGGCAAGCGGCGCGGCTTGAAGGTTGCACAGGATCGGAGCCTTTTCGCCCGTCCCGACATCGACATCGTTGATGTAGAGCGAGGAATGGTTCGCCCGGACGCGGGCAAATACCTCTTCGAGTGGCGCGTCTATGGCGACCCGGTCGAACAACGGCTGACCATGGAGCGACCGCGCGGAGATGTTCAGGAACTCCTCGGCCGCGGGGTTGATATCCTCGGCCCGGTTTTCGGCGTCGATCAGAAAGGCCGGAACGGGAAGCGACGCCCAGAGCGTGGCGGCGTTTGGCAAGCTCATGCGGCGTGCCTTTCCGGAGCGCTGATGAATGCGCTGCGAATGAGGGCGAGCACATCGCCGGGACTGGTCATGGTCATCATGCGTGCGCGGAGCGCGGGATCGACCGCAGCCTCATCAGCATACCAGCCCAGATGCTTGCGTGCGATCCTCAGCCCCAATTCCTTTCCGTAAAACCCGAGCATCGCCTCGTAATGCTCTGAAATAACGTCAGAAAGCGCATGGCCTGTCGGGACCTCCGGAGCTACGCTACCGAATAGCCCGGCCGCGATCTCGGCCAGGCGCCAAGGTGCGCCCTGAGCGCCACGGCCGACCATAACGCCAGTCGCCCCCGACTGGGACATGGCTGTCCGGGCACTACGCGTATCCACGATGTCGCCATTGGCGATGACAGGGATCGTCACGGCTTCGCGGACGGCCGCAATCGCGCGCCAGTCCGCATTCCCCTTGTAGAACTGCTGGCGGGTGCGACCGTGCACGGTAATCATGCGGACGCCAGCCGCCTCGGCCCGCTGGGCGAGCGCAGGGGCGTTCAGACAACCCGTATCCCAGCCAAGCCGGCACTTGAGCGTCACTGGCAGGTCGACCGCGCCTACCACAGCCTCGATCAACCCCAGCGCGTGATCGAGGTCGCGCATCAGCGCCGAACCGGAGGCGCCGCCCGTCACCTTCTTGGCCGGACAACCCATGTTGATGTCGATGATACGCGCTCCCATGTCGGCGACGACCTTCGCCGCTTCGGCCATCGCGCCCGCCTCTCGCCCCGCAAGCTGGACGGACGTCGCCGCACCGTCCGCCAGCCCAAGATCGGTCCGCGCCTTGGCCCGAACCGAGGGCTTTTCGGTCAGCAGCTCGCCCGAGGCCACCATCTCGGACACGACGAGGCCCGCGCCGTAGCGCGCGACAAGCCGCCGGAACGGCAGGTCGGTGATCCCCGCAAGCGGCGCGAGGAAGACAGCTGGCTCGAGCGCAATGTCGCCGAGGCGGATCATATGCCTAATCCTTGTGCATTCGCCCTTCTGTTAGTCGCCCCACCAGCCCAACGCAAACAAAACCCACCCACGATAAGGCCCGAGACAAGAAGTGCCGAAAAAACGCGCAGTGACATATGGCGCGTCCCTCTGCTGCGGCATTGCCCCTCTCACGAGGTCGAAGTAGACGGGGTTAAAAGGGAGTTCGACTTGACGCAAGCGGCTGAAACCGTGGTCATCATCGTCGCGGCGGGGCGCGGATCGCGCGCTGGCGAAGGTCTGCCGAAGCAATGGCGGGACCTCGCGGGTCTGCCTGTTCTTCAGCGCAGCGTCGCGGCCTTCCGAGGTGTCGGCCGCGTCATCGTCGTTCTTCACCCCGACGACATGGATCGCGGGATCGAGGCCTTCGCAGGCCGGGTGACACTTGTCGCAGGCGGGGAGACGCGGGCGGAATCGGTCAGAAACGCGCTGGAAACGCTGGAAGGCGGCACTGTCGCTCAGGTGCTGATCCATGATGGCGCGCGCCCGCTCGTATCGCGCGCCGTGATTGATCGGGTTCTGGCGGCGCTTGCCGAAGCGCCCGCAGCGGCGCCGGCGCTTGCCGTGACGGATTCGCTCTGGACCGGCGGCGACGGCCGCGTCACGGGGATGCAGAGCCGGGACGGGCTGTTCCGCGCGCAGACGCCGCAGGGTTTCCGCTTTCCCGAAATCCTCGCCGCGCACCGGGCCTATGCGGGCGAGCCCACCGATGATGTAGAAGTCGCACGCGCTGACGGGCTTGACGTGGCCATCGTCGAGGGCGAGGAGGAGAATATCAAGCTGACCTGGCCCGAAGACTTCGCGCGGGCCGAAAGGATATTGGCGGCAGGCATGGATATACGCAGCGGAAACGGGTTCGACGTACACGCTTTCACCGAGGGCGACCACGTTGTCCTGTGCGGGGTTCGCGTACCGCACAACCGGGCACTGCTCGGCCATTCCGATGCGGATGTGGGGATGCACGCCCTGACCGACGCAATCTATGGCGCGCTGGCCGAAGGCGACATCGGACGCCATTTCCCCCCGTCCGATCCTCAGTGGAAGGGCGCGGCGAGCCACATCTTCCTGTCGCACGCGGCCGAACGCATGGCCGCGCGGGGCTATCGCCTGGCCAATGCCGACGTGACGCTTATCTGCGAGCGCCCAAAGATCGGACCGCATGCAATTGAAATGACGAAAGAATTGGCCCGTATTCTTGATGTCGAACAGGATCGCATCAGCGTAAAGGCAACCACGACAGAACGGCTTGGGTTCACGGGACGCGAAGAAGGCATCGCCGCCCTCGCCACGGTCACGATGGTGAGCAAATGAGCGCGGCACGGATTTTCGCGACTTTTCTTGGCACCGGACTCCTTCGGCCCGCGCCCGGCACGTGGGGATCGCTCGCCGCCCTGCCCGTCGCGTGGGCAATCGCGACGTTGCTGGGACCCTGGGGCCTCGTGGTCGCCACGGCGCTGGTCTTCGCGATGGGCTGGGGGGCCACTGCAGTCGAGACGCGCGGGATAGACGACCACGACCCGTCCGAGATCGTCATCGATGAAGTCGTGGGCCAGTGGATTGCGCTGTTCCCCATCGTTTTCGGCGCGGCGCGGGCGGGCGTGGACCTGCGTGCACTCTGGCCCGGTTGGGTCGCCGCCTTCCTGCTGTTCCGTCTGTTCGACATCTGGAAACCCTGGCTCGTCGGCTGGGCCGACCGGCGGGGCGATGCGTTGGGCGTCATGCTGGACGACGTTATCGCAGGCGTTTTCGCGGCGATCTGCGTGACCGCGCTGGCCGCTTTGTGGCACGGGGTGCTTCTGAGATGACCCGGGCGGAGACATTGCTCTCCGTCGCGCGCGCCAAGGGTGCGATGCTCGCCAGCGCGGAAAGCTGCACGGGCGGTATGATTGCCGCCGCGATCACCGACATCGCCGGATCGTCCGACGTCTTCGACCGGGGCTTCGTCACTTATTCCAACGCCGCGAAAAAGGACATGCTGGGCGTCCTGCCCGCCACGCTCGACCGCCATGGCGCGGTCAGCGAAGAAGTCGCACGCGAGATGGCCGAAGGGGCCATAGCGAATTCGGCCGCCGCACTCGCCGTTTCCGTAACGGGGATCGCTGGCCCCGGCGGTTCGGAATTCAAGCCCGAAGGGCGCGTCTGCTTCGGCCTTGCAAGAAAGGGCGGCGAGACGCATTCCGAGACGGTCGACTTCGGCGCTTTGGGCCGGGCGGCGGTTCGGCGAGCGACGGTCGATCACGCGCTAGACCTGTTGATCGGCGCACTCGACGGCTAGTCTGCACTCTGCCCGCTTTTGCATCACGCGACCCCAAATAACGCCCAAACAATAGGCTGTTCGCAAAGCGCACCCAATTTCGGCACACATCAGCGGCCTTGCCTCTTTTCCCGGCACCCAATCCGCGCTTTGCGGGCGGCGGGGGAAATCAAAGACAAGGAAACGACCACATGAACGGCGCAGACACCGCTTGGATTCTCGTGGCCACGGGCCTCGTTCTACTTATGACACTGCCTGGGCTCGCACTCTTCTATGGCGGCCTCGTCCGGGCGCGCAACGTGCTCAGTGTGTTCATGCATTGCTTTGCGGTCGCCTGTCTTATGAGCATTCTGTGGCTGGTCGCAGGCTATTCGATCGCCTTCGGCGGCGATGGCGCGATCTGGGGCGGCCTTGGGCGCGCCTTTCTTGCGGGCGTTGATGCGGACACGGTGTCAGGCACGATCCCGGAAGTCTTGTTCTTCGCCTTCCAGATGACCTTCGCGATCATCACCCCTGCCCTTTTCATCGGTGCCTTCGTGGAGCGCGTGGGCTTCGGCTTTGTCCTGCTCTTCTCAGCGCTCTGGATGCTTCTGGTCTACGCGCCGGTCGCGCACTGGATCTGGGGCGGCGGATTCCTTGCCGACGGCGGCATCTTCGGTGAGATCGGCACACGCGACTTTGCGGGCGGAATCGTCGTCCATGAAACAGCGGGGCTTGCAGCGCTTGTGCTCGCCGTGATGATCGGGCCGCGCAGGAACCGCACCATCCCGCCACACAGCCCCGGTTTCGTCGCCATCGGCGCAGCGCTGCTCTGGGTCGGCTGGTTCGGCTTCAACGGCGGTTCGCAGCTTGCCGCCGACGGCGGCGCGGCGATGGCGATCACGGTAACGCATATCTCGGCGGCCACAGCCTCGCTCAGCTGGGCGCTTTGGGAAAAGGTGAAATTCGGCCGCTCGTCCCTTGTCGGCATCGTCACGGGCACGATCGCCGGACTGGCGTCCATCACCCCGGCGAGCGGTTTCGTCGGCCCCGTCGAAGCACTGATCATCGGGGCCGTCGCAGGTGTGCTCTGCCAGGAAGCGGTGTCGCTTATCCGCAATCGCTTCAAGATCGACGATACGCTGGACGTGTTCGCCGTCCACGGCGTCGGCGGCATCTTCGGCACGATCATGATCGCGGTCTTCGGCCAAGGGGCTTGGTCCGCCCAACTCGGCGCGCTGGCCATCGTCGGCCTGTTCACGGTGGTTGCGACCTGGGTGCTCGCGAAGGTCGCGAACCTCGCCACACCTATGCGCGCGGATGAGGAAACCGAGTTCAACGGCCTCGACATCGCAACGCACGGAGAGCGCGCCTACGACATCACGTCGTAGGCAAGCCCGACATGATCTCTTCGACGGGGCCTTCGGGCCCCGTTCCCGTTCGGATCAGGAATGGCCGTAAAGAGCCTGCGCGCGGCCCTCGAAGGCCCTGACCACGCGGTGCATGGCCTCGTCGAAGACGACGCCGATGATCTTTTGCAAGATCGCGCTCTTGAACTCGAAATCCACGAAGAAGGAGACTTCGCAACCACCTTCGGGCAAGTCCCGGAAGCCCCACTGCGACTTCATATGGCGAAACGGACCTTCGAGGTACTCGGTGTCGATGCGCTTTTCCGACGGCCACAGCGTCACCCGACTGCCAAACCTTTCGCGGAACACCTTGAACGAGATCACGAGGTCGGCCTCCATAACCTCGCTGCCATCCTCGCGCTGCGTGCGAGAGCGTATTCGCGCGGCCGCAGTCCAAGGCAGGAATTCCGGGTAGCGCGCGACGTCTGCGACCAGATCATACATCTGGTCGGCCGTGTAAGGCATGATCCGCGTCTCGGAATGGGTGGGCATGGGCTCGTCCTTCGTGACACTGGCGGTCCGTGTCGCTAAATGAGGAGGCGAAATCAAGGGGTCCCCATGCCACACAGTCCCTATGTTATCGACGAAATGATCTCGGCCAAGTCCATTGCCGCGCGGGTCGAGGCGCTGGCGAAAGAGATCACGAAGGCGTTCGAGGGCAGCGAAAAGCTGGTCGTCGTGGGGCTTCTAAGGGGGTCTTTCGTCTTTATCGCCGATCTAGTGCGCGAACTCGACCTGCCGGTGGAAGTCGATTTCCTTGAAGCGTCTTCCTACGGTGACGCCATGGAATCGAGCCGCGAGGTGAGGATCCTCAAGGACCTGCGGGGCGAAATCGCGGGACGGGATGTCCTGGTGGTCGAGGACATCGTCGATACCGGCTTCACGCTCCATCACGTCGTCAACCTTCTGAGAAGCCGCGATCCGAAGCGGCTGGAGGTATGTGCGCTTCTCGACAAACCTACGCGCCGCGAGGTTCCCATCAAGGCGACCTGGACGGGATTCGAAATCCCCGACGAGTTCGTGGTGGGCTATGGCATCGATTTTGCGCAGCGGGACCGGAACCTGCCTTTTATCGGCAAGGTTCGGTTCACGGATGAGCCGTCATGAACCTGACCCGTCTGCTGCGCATGGCGCGGTGGGCGAGACGCCCACCATCCGAACGGCGCGTGGTCCTTGTCGCGATCACGGTGGCACTTTGCCTTGCCCTTGCGGGTGCCGAATGGCTGGGGCTGTTTCCCGAAGACTGGGGCATTGATCCCCGCCAGAGGTCGCTGCGCCCCTGACGGGCGCCGGTCATCCCGTTGCGGCCGGGGCGCTATGGTCATAGAGGAACGAGTCGGCGATCCCTGCGATCGCACGCGCAAGGGTGCGGCGGGTTTCCGAAATGCGCGGAACATCGGCCAGATCGGCATGGCTTGCGACCCAAACGGGGATCTTCATTTCCGGAATTCGGCCCGCCACCCTCTCAAGCCGGGAATCGTTGCGGGCGAGGATGTCGGGCAGAATTGCCATGCCCTGCCCCACCGCGGCCATTTCGCTCAGCACCGGAAAGCTGTCGGAGGACGCCGCGACTGCGCCCGGATCGATATGTTCCTGCATCCAGCGCGCCGGGATCGAACGCGACAGCGCGCCCGAAAGGCCGAGCCATGCCTCTTCTGTCTGACCCGCCTTGCGGTAAAGGCCAAAGCCCATGGACGCCGCCGCCTCGCCGACAAGCTCGGACGGAAGCCGTTCGGCGGGTCGGACGGCGATGTCGGCCACGGTGCGGCTGAGGTCGAGACGGGCATTCGCGCAGATCAGTTCGATCTTGAGGTCGGGCGCGCCGTCGTGAAGGTGCCGGATGATAGCGGGCAGCACGAATAGGCAAAGCGTGTCTGTGGATGTGACGCGCACCTCGCCCGCAAGAGGCGCCCGCGCGCCCTGAAGCATCCGTCCCACGGCCTGCACCGCGCGATCGACTTCACGCGCAGCCTCGATGATCCGCCGTTGGGGGCCTGGAACGGTGTAGCCCCGCGCCGTCTTATCGAAAAGCGCGACACCGACCGACTCCTCGTAGGCGGCAACACGTCTCAACACCGTCGCGTGGTTGACGCCCAGACGGCGCGCAGCCGCGCTGACGGAGCCTTCCTCGGCTACGGCGAGGACGAAACGCAGATCGTCCCAGTTATCGCGCATCTTCAACCCTCACGCCTTTGTTACCTTTCTGCCTGATCCCAAAAGTTAAGCAGTTTCCGGCCCAAAGCGTACGAAACAGGCCTCATATCGCCGCCTGTGCATTTTATCACAGTTACCATGCGTAATTTGGGGATGGTAACGAAAAACGGCACAGCTAGCATCGCACGTATCCTCAGCAAGGAGTTCATCCATGAAAAAGATTCTCGCAGGCCTTTCCCTTGCCGCTATTGCCGTCGCAGGCGCGGTTTCCGCGCAGGACGCCCCGTTTCAGCGTGAAATCGAAGCACGTCAGGGCATCATGATCTATCGTGCGCTCAATCTCGGCGTGCTCGGCGCGATGGCAAAGGGCGAGGCGGAGTATGACGCGGCAGCCGCACAGAAGGCCGCCGACAATCTGCTGGCATCCGTGACGCTGGACCAGTCCATGCTCTGGCCGCAGGGGTCGGACAACTCGGTCAATCCCGACTCGACCGCGTTGGCGAAGATCTGGGAAGCGGACTCCGATATGGGCGAAATGGGCAAGGCGATGTTCGAGGCGGCCACGGCGATGCAAGCCGCGGCCAGTTTCGACCTTGATAGCCTCAAGGCCGCGATGGGGCCTGTCGGCAAGGCTTGCGGCGACTGCCACAAGGCCTATCGCGTGCCCACGAACTGAGGCAATCTAGGGTAACATACTGGGACGGGCCGGCAGGCCCGTCCTTTTGCATGCGACGGGTGTGAGATGCGTAAAATCGTTCTGGCTCTCTGCGTCTTCGCGGTCATTGCGATGGCGATCGGTCTTTACCTTTTCCGGCCTGATCCCCTGCCCTCTGAGGCATTGGCCGGGCTGACGGGCGACCCGGAACGGGGCGAGGGTATATTCTGGGCCGCTGGTTGCGCCTCATGTCACGCTGACGAAGACGCGAAGGACGACGAAAAGCTGGTGTTATCGGGCGGGCAACGCTTTCCTTCCCCGTTCGGAACGTTCATCGCCCCCAACATTTCTAACGATCCCGCGGTGGGAATTGGCGATTGGTCAGCCCTTGATCTCGCCAATGCGATGATGCGGGGCGTTTCGCCCGAGGGGCAGCACTATTATCCCGCCTTCCCTTACACGAGCTATGCCAAGGCACAGTTGCAGGACGTCGTGGACCTGCGCGCATTTCTCGCCACCCTGCCTGCTGACCCGACCCCGAGTGCCGCCCATGAGATCGGCTTCCCGTTCAACATCCGGCTCAGCCTTGGCGGCTGGAAAATGCTGTTCTTCAACGAGGAATGGGCCGTGGACGGCGATCTGACCGAAGAGGAAGAGCGCGGCCGCTACCTTGCCGAGGCGCTGGGTCATTGCGGCGAATGTCACACGCCGCGCAATGCGCTAGGTGGGTCCGAGCGCGGCCGCTGGTTCGCCGGCGGCCCGGTACCGGGCGGCAAAGGCAGTTTCCCGAACATCACGCCAGCCAAGCTGGACTGGTCCGAGGCCGACATCGTGGAATACCTGACGTCGGGGTTTACCCCCGAATACGACAGCGCGGGCGGACACATGGCGCTTGTTGTACAGAACACCGCCAAGCTGCCGCCAGAAGATCGGGCAGCGATCGCCGCCTATCTGAAGAAAGTGCCCCCTGCCGAATAGGAAGCGGCCCGGCGGCCCTAGCTGCGGCCGAGCTTGGCCAGCCGCGCCGCGCGCAGCTGCGCGAAATCGTCGCCCGCATGGTAGCTCGACCGCGTCAGTGGCGTCGCCGAAACCATGAGGAAGCCCTTGCCGTAAGCGGCCTTTTCGTAAGCCTCGAACTCTTCCGGCGTCACGAAACGGTCGATCCGGTGGTGCTTCGGCGTCGGCTGAAGATACTGCCCGATCGTGAGGAAATCGACGTCGGCCGAGCGCATGTCGTCCATCACCTGCCGCACGGATTGCGCGTCCTCGCCCAGTCCGACCATGATGCCCGACTTGGTGAACATGGAGGGGTCCAGATCCTTCACCCGCTGAAGAAGCCTAAGTGAGTGGAAATAGCGCGCGCCCGGCCGAACCGTCGGATAGAGGCCAGGAACGGTTTCGAGGTTGTGGTTGAAAACATCGGGCCGCGCTTCGACGACCTTTTCCAGCGCGCTAGGTTCGCATTTAAGGAAGTCGGGCGTCAGCACTTCAATCGTGGTGCCGGGCGCGCGATGCCGGATCGCACGGATCGTCTGGGCAAAGTGCTCCGCGCCGCCGTCTTCCAGATCGTCCCGGTCGACACTGGTCACCACGACGTGGTTCAGCCCAAGCGTGGCGACCGCATGGGCGACGCGCCCCGGTTCGAACGCATCGAGCGTATCGGGCCGGCCGGTAGCGACATTGCAGAACGTGCATCCGCGGGTGCAGATCTCGCCCATGATCATCATGGTCGCGTGACCCTGGCTCCAGCATTCGCCGACATTCGGGCAGCCCGCCTCTTCGCAGACCGTCACCAGCTTGTTTTCCTTAAGAATATCGCGCGTGGCCTTGTACCCCGCCGAGGTCGGCGCCTTGACGCGGATCCAGGACGGCTTCTTGGGCTGTTCCTGATCGGCGCGATGCGCCTTTTCGGGATGGCGCTGGCCGGGGATCTTGAGGTCTCGCACGGATTATTCCCCCTACTTGGGCATCTTCGAACAGATATGCCTTTTCCCCACCAAACACAACGCGGACAGCCACCGGCCCGGCCGGTTAGGCGCAGTCCGTCAAGGAGGGATCATGACCAAGAAATTTCTGGCCGAACTTATCGGCACATTCATCCTCGTCTTCTTCGGCGTCGGCTCGGCGGTGCTTATGGGCGAACAAATCGGAATGCACGGAATCGCAATCGCATTCGGGCTTTCCATCGTTGCTGCAGCCTACGGGCTCGGAGCGATTTCAGGGGCGCATCTTAACCCGGCCGTGTCGCTGGGCATGGTGGCGGCGGGTCGCATGTCGGGCACGGAATTCGGCAGATATGTCGCGGCACAAGTGGCCGGAGCCATTCTTGGCGCGCTCGTCATCCTCGTGATCGCTTCGGGCAAGGCGGACTATTCCCTTGCGGCGAACGGGCTTGGCCAGAATGGCTACGGCGAGGGCTATCTCGGTGAATACTCCGCCGGTTCGGCGCTGCTGTTCGAATTCGTGGCGACGTTCCTCTTCGTGACCGTGATCCTCGGCGCGACCCAAGCGGGCGCTCCGGCGGCGATGGCGGGTCTTGCGATCGGCCTGACGCTCGCGGGCATTCACCTCGTCGGCATCAATGTGACTGGCGTTTCGGTGAACCCGGCGCGCTCAATCGGGCCTGCGCTTCTCGCCGGAGCGACGGCGATGGGCGATCTGTGGGTCTTCATCGTCGCCCCGCTGGCCGGCGGCGCGGTGGCGGGCATCGTCCACAAAATGGGCTTCACACGCGCCGACGCCTGATCTGGCACAATCAAGAATCTGGGGCGGCGCGCAAGCGTCGCCCCTTTCATTTGTCAAAATCGCTTTCTCAGACCAAGGACGATAGCATTCGATCCGCTGTCGGTGCTCAACAGACCATAAGCGTCAGATCGATGGTGGATCCGCGCGATCAAAGTTGTGTCCATATCCCCTAAGGCGAATTCGACTTCACCCATCCAGTAAATCAGCGTGTGCCGAGACTCGCCGTCGCGATCCGTTTCGGTCCGGGGGATCTTTGTCGCATAGGAAAGCCCCAGACCGAATGCAGCGCTTCTCAGCCCTGAAGGGAACGGCTTGACCGGCGCATAGCGGACCACGACCGGCAGATTGAATTCAAAGTGGTCCTGCCGTCCGAAATGCCCGACGGCCTGAGCTTCGAAACCGATACTCAATCTCTCGTGACGAAGCGGCCATTCGTAGCCAAAGCCAACGCCCAAAAGGTGCGACTCGATAAATTCTGCCTTCCATAGCAGAAGGGCCTCCTCCCAGACGTTGTCCGTCATGGTGCCGCCAAATCCCGTGACCGCCCAACCGGAATCCTCCTGCGCTTTGGCGCCCGCGCAGGAAAGGACGGCGGAGACAATAAGACCCCGGCAAACCCATTTCCGCTTACGTCGAACCCCCATCTTTGCGCCGCACCTCTTCCTGCAGAAGCTAGGCTAGCAGGCGACACCATTCTTAGACTGACCTCCGTCAGCCAGCAGGGAATGTTCAGTCAAGCGAAGCATCATCCCCAGAGTAAATCGCGCGTAGGGGCGCTGGTTTCATCCAGCGCCCCTATCCTCATCCGATCAATGATGACTTTCCCCCGTAAGTCTCTTCATAGTGACGCTTGAGCCGTTGGAGCGCGATCCGAAGTACGATCTTGCCCGAACGCGCCGACCAGCCCAGACGGCGCTCCGCCGCCTCTAGCCCTTCGAGGTAACAGCAGCAGCGCAGCACCATGTCGCCCAGCCCCGGGCCGAGATCCCTGAGCGCTGCCGCAACCCGGTCCCGTGCGCTGGCCGAACCGCCGCCCGTGATCCCGTCGCCGCGAAAGCCGCCACGGTCGCCTGCGGTCAGAAAGCGATCCCAGTTCTGCGCCACGCGCGGCCCCATCTGCGCAAGTTCGAAATCTTCCCTCAGCCGCTCTCCGGCAGCCACGAGGTCGGGCGACAGGAAGGGTTCACCTTCCTTGTCCTTGCGGCGTGCGAGAACGGCCAAGGGGCTTTCAGCAAGGTTGTAGCGCATCCGGCGCGGCGCACTCGCGCCTGGTTCCATCACCGCGCGCTCGTCCCAGACGCGATGCTGTTCACCGAAAGGGGTCGCCGCCTCGGCGAAGCCGGGCACGCGCGTCGCCTGCTCGTCCATCAGCATGCGCTTGAGGGCGGCGCGGCCGGCCGCAGTGATCGTGTAGGTCGTAACCCGGCCGTTCTTTTCAACCGCGATCCAGTCTTTCAGCGCGAATGCCTGTGCGACCGGGCGATCCACAACCGCAGTGCGGACCGTCCCCTTCAAGACGACCGCTTTTTCCATATCCGGCGCGATGGCGAGAACCGACCCGACCTCGCAAAGCCGACGCAGAATGCGGCGCGCTTCGCGATCAACGGTGGTTTCATCGGCGACGTGGTGTTTGACTGTGCGGATGGGCGCGGTCATGGGGTTGTTTCCTTCCTTGTTTGTGCCTTGCAAATTCTGGTCTTGTGCCTGTTCCGCTACGATCAGTCCGACGTGCAGCCGCCCGAGCCGGTTCAACGCTTCGTCGACAAGAGGGTCGTCGCGACGGTTTTCGTACGCGCGCACCTTGCGAAGCACTGTCGAGGCGTGGCATCCCTCACTGCGCGCTATGGCGCGGAGTGAGAGTCCCTCTTCCGTGTGGCGCAAATAAAGGCGCGCGTTGTCCGGCAGCCAGGCGGGCATAGCCGCCGGCCGAGTGACAGAAACCGTCATATTTCCCCCATATTTAGAGACGTATTTGCGCCGCATTGCTCGCAGCGAAATCAACCGTGGGTTGTTATTCTTACCTGTTCGTTAAGATCGAGCACGGTCCTGATAATTCTTGAGAAATCATAAATATCGCTGAATCTTGCGGTCGCTAAATAGCTACAATCCGCAACATCCCGGCCAGATGTTTCATCTTATGGTTGTTTCGATTCCAGAGGATGCCGATGTCTGAACTCTTTTCGCTGGTCACCCAGCTGCGCCGTCCCCGCCTTCTGATCCGCGCCGCCCGTGCCGGGCTGACAGAATACAACCGCACCAGAGACCTGAAACGGCTGACCCGGCTTGCAGACGCGCCGTCGCCCGACCGGGCGCTCAAGATGTTGATGGACGAAGAAGCGCGGATTGAAGAGATCCGGCAATCAGGCGACGCGGCCTACAGTCTGACACGGCATATCGAACTTCTGATCGCGATGATGGCCGAGGCGAGGCTTCTCCCGCGTCCCGAAGGGGTCTGAAACAGAAAGGGGCCGCCCCATATGGGACGGCCCTGTTCGTTGGAGGTTGAGCCTGCGGCTCACATGAAGGAATCGGGCATCGAGGCTTTCTTGCGCGCCACATAATCGTTCAGCGCTTCTTCGACGGCCGGGTCAAGCGCGGGCTTCTGGTAGTCGCCGAGCAGCTTGTCCACCCGTGCGCGCGCCAGCGCCACGGTGTCGCGCGCGCCTTCCTCTTCCCAAGTCTCGTAGGGCTTGTAATCCAGCACTTCAGTCCGCCAGAAGGCCTGCTTGAAGTTGGCCTGCGTATGGGCACAGCCGAGGTAGTGCCCGCCTGGCCCCACTTCGCGGATGGCGTCCATCGCCTGACCGTTTTCGCTGACGTCGATCCCCTTGGCGAGGTGATGCAGCACACCAAGCTGATCCGCGTCCATGACGAACTTTTCGAAGGACGAAACGAGGCCACCTTCGAGCCAGCCACAGGCGTGAAGCATGAAGTTCACGCCCGAGAGAAGCCCCATGTTGAGGCTGTTCGACGTCTCGTAGGCCGCCTGCGCGTCCGGCAGCTTCGAGCCGCAGAACGATCCCGCGGACCGGTAAGGAAGCCCCATACGGCGGGCGAGCTGGCCCGCGCCATAGGTAATATGCGCGGCTTCCGGCGTGCCAAAGGTCGGCGCGCCCGAGTTCATGTCGATCGAGGTCACGAAAGCGCCGAAGATCACCGGCGCGCCCTTGCGGATGAGCTGGCTATAGGCGACGCCCGCCAGCACTTCTGCGAGAACCTGGGTCAGCGTACCGGCAACCGTCACCGGCGCCATCGCGCCACCCACGATGAAGGGCGAGATGATCGCCGCCTGATTGGCCTTGGCATAGACCTCGAGGGCACCCATCATGATCCCGTCGAAGGTCATCGGCGAGTTGATGTTGATGAGCGAGGTCATGACCGTGTTCTGGTCGACGAATTCGTCGCCGAAGAGGATCTTCGACATCTCGACGGAGTCCTCGGCCCGCACCGGCTCTGTCACCGAGCCCATGTAAGGCTTGTCGGACAGCGTCATGTGGGCCAGCAGCATATCGAGGTGGCGCTTGTTCACGGGAACGTCCGTGGGCTCGCAGACCGTGCCGCCGGAATGGTGGAGCCATTTCGACATGTAGCCGAGTTTCACGAACTTGTGGAAGTCTTCGAGCGTCGCGTAGCGCCGCCCGCCATCCGCGTCCCGCACGAACGGAGGACCGTAGACCGGCGCCAGCACCAGCCCCTTGCCGCCGACCGTTACGTTCCGTTCGGGGTTGCGGGCGTGCTGGACGTAAGACGAGGGCGCGGTCTTGCAAAGTTCGCGCGCAAGACCCTTGGGGATGCGGACGCGTTCGCCCTTAACGTCGGCGCCCGCTTCTTTCCAGCGCTTCAACGCTTCGGGGTTTTCGACGAAGTTTACGCCGATTTCCTCGAGGATTGTTTCGGCGTTCGCCTCGATGATTTCGAGCGCTTCCTCGTTCAGGATCTCGAAGTTCGGGATGTTGCGTTCGATGAACTTGGCGCACTCGATACGGACGGCCGTCCGCTCTGCCCGCCGCGCAGCACCACCGCCGCCCCGCGCCCGCCGGCCTTCAGCAACTCCGCTCATCCTCGTATCTCCTGACAGTGTCGATTGGCCATCTTTTACCGACTCGAAGGCGCGCGCGGCTGCGTATAGCGTCATCTCGCGGGCGAAAACGACATTCAGCAGCCTCTGAGCGGCAAGCCGCAGGCCCGAACAGGGATTCGCGCAGGGGATTACGAGGACGAAGGAGGGTCTTGCACCGGCGCGACGGCATCGCCAATCCGCACCCGGCCGGGCCGGATTACCTCGGCGCACCATCCGCCGTGGCCGCGCATCGCATTGTAACCGCCGGGACCGAGCGCGGCTTCCATGCGCGAGCAAGGCGCACAGGGTGCCGTGATCGCGATGACTGCGCCCCCGACCGTCAGCCTTGCGTGACGCAGCGCAGTCAGGTTGATCCCTTCAACAACGATATTGCGGCGCAAAAACTCTGGCGCGACCGTCTCCCGGTCGCATAGCGCGGCGATCACCGGCAGATGCTCGGCCTGGATGAGGGTCACCGCCCGCTTGCCTGAACGTGCGTGATCCCCGTCAAAACCAGCATTCGTCAGTTCAGCCGCTTCGACGGCCACAGGATCGGCAAGACGTTCCGGCCGCAGCCCGATCCAAACCACCCTGCCCGGCCGCGTATGCGTTGCCAGAAGCCGGGCGAGTTCCGCCATCAGCCTTCCTCGACCACCATCAGGTCGCGTTCGGACGCGCCTTTGGCATGCGAGAGGGCCGCCTGATACTCAGGGCTGTTGTAACAGGCGACCGCCGCTTCAAGCGACGGGAAGCGTGCGACGACATTGCGCGGCCGATCGTTGCCCTCAAGCTGTACATGCCGCCCGCCGCGGGCAAGGAACGCGCCGCCATGCTTGGCGATCGCGGGCCCTGCGAGTTCGGCGTATTTGCCGTAGGCCTCGGCATCCAGAACCTTGACATGCGCGATCCATAGCGCGGATTTCGTCTCGCTCATTTCATCCCCCCGATCACGGCTTCCGCCGCCTTCACCGCGTCATCGGCCTTCGACGCGTCCGCGCCGCCCGCCTGCGCGAGGTCGGGCCGACCGCCTCCGCCCTTGCCGCCAAGCGCCTCGGCCGCCGCCTTTACGATATCGACGGCCGACAGCCGTTCGGTCAGATCGCTGGTCACGCCCGCCGCGACGGCAGCCTTGCCACCAGTATCGGCCACGACGAGAACCGCACCCGATCCCACGCGCGCCTTGAGTTCATCGACGAGCGCCGGCAGGTCCTTGCCCGAAACGCCCGATACGATCTGCGGCAAAAAGCGAATGCCGTTTACCTCTCGGTCGCCTGCCGCCTGCCCCGAAGCGCCGCCGCCCATGGCAAGCTCGCGCCGAAGCTGCGCGACTTCGTTCGTCAGGGCCTTGCGTTCATCCATCAGCGCCTTGACGCGCGCCGGCACGTCGCCGGGCTGCGCCTTCAGCGTCAGCGCGACTTCGGCGAGGCGATGGTCCTGCTCGCGCAGGTACTCCATCGCCGCCTGCCCCGTCAGGGCCTCGATCCGCCGTACTCCGGCCGAAGACGCGCTGTCACCGAGAAGAACGAAGGACCCGATGTCGCCCGTGCGCCTCACATGCGTGCCGCCACAAAGCTCGATGGAATAGGTCTTGCCATCGGTGCCCTTGCCCGATGCGCGCTGGATCCCCATGGATACGACGCGTACCTCATCACCGTATTTCTCGCCGAACAATGCCTGTGCGCCGAGTGCGCGCGCATCGTCGGGCGTCATGATACGGGTCTCGACGGGGCTGTTCTGGCGGACGAAGTCGTTGACCTCGGCCTCCACGCCCGCAATTTCCTCAAGCGACAGCGCCTTGGAATGGCTGAAGTCGAAGCGCAGCCTGTCTTCGGCATTGAGCGATCCGCGCTGGGCCACGTGATCGCCAAGCGCGCGCCTGAGCGCTTCGTGAAGAAGGTGCGTGGCCGAGTGGTTCGCGCGGATCTTCGTGCGCCGAACGTGATCAACCTCGAGCTTGGCGGGCTGGCCTCGAGCGATCTCTCCCTCGGCCACTTCGGCGATGTGAATGAAGACGCCCGCCGATTTCTTGGTGTCCGTGACACGCGCCATACCGGTATCGGTCCGGATCAGGCCGCTGTCGCCGACTTGGCCGCCCGCTTCGGCATAGAATGGCGTCTGGTTGACGACGATCTGCACCTTCGCACCGGTCGCGGCGGAACCCGCTTCCTTCCCGTCTGTGACGAGCGCGACGATCTGCCCCTCGGCCGTTTCTGTGTCGTAGCCCAGGAACTCCGTCACGCCATGCTTTTCTGCAAGGTCGAACCAGATCGCGGCGTCTTTGGTGTCGCCGGAACCGGCCCAGGCGGCGCGTGCCTTGGCCTTCTGCGCGGCCATTGCATGATCGAAGCCCTTAACGTCAACCGTGCGGCCCTTTTCGCGCAGTGCGTCCTGCGTCAGGTCCAGCGGGAAGCCAAAGGTATCGTAAAGCCGGAACGCGGCCTCGCCCGGAAGCGGTTGACCCTCACCAAGCTTCCCGAGCTCATCGTCAAGCAGGCGAAGCCCGCGGTCGAGAGTCTGTTTGAAGCGCGTCTCTTCCAGCTTCAGCGTTTCCTCGATCAGCGCCTGCGCGCGGGTCAGCTCCGGATAGGCCGCGCCCATCTGGCGGACCAGCGCCGGAACCAACCGGTGCATCAGCGGATCGTCGGAACCCAGAAGGTGCGCGTGACGCATCGCGCGCCGCATGATGCGGCGCAGCACGTAGCCGCGCCCCTCGTTCGACGGCATGACCCCGTCAGAGATGAGGAAAGAGGTAGAGCGCAGATGGTCGGCGATCACCCGGTGATGGACCTTGCCCGGCCCATCCGGATCGGTCGAGGTGCCATGGGCCGACGCCTCGATCAGGCTCCGCATAAGGTCGGTGTCATAGTTGTCGTGCTTGCCCTGAAGCAGCGCGCCGATCCGTTCCAGCCCCATACCGGTGTCGATCGACTGCATTTCCAGGGGCCGCATCGTGCCATCCTCGAACTGCTCGTTCTGCATGAAGACGATGTTCCAGATCTCGATGAACCGGTCGCCATCCTCTTCCGCCGACCCCGGAGGGCCGCCCCAGATATGGTCGCCGTGATCATAGAAGATTTCGGTGCAGGGTCCGCAGGGACCGGTCGGCCCCATGCGCCAGAAATTGTCGTCGGTCGGGATGCGAATGATCCGGTCGTCGGAAAGCCCCGCCACCTTCTTCCAGATCGCCGCCGCGTCATCGTCGGTATGGTAGACGGTGACCAGAAGCCGGTCCTTGTTCAGGCCGAAGTCCTTGGTCAGCAGTTCCCAGGCATATGGGATCGCCGCATCCTTGAAGTAGTCGCCGAACGAGAAGTTCCCCAGCATTTCGAAGAAGGTATGGTGCCGCGCCGTGTAGCCGACATTGTCGAGATCGTTGTGCTTGCCGCCCGCGCGCACACATTTCTGGCTGGTCGTGGCCCGGCTGTAGTCCCGCGTCTCGACCCCAGTAAACAGGTTCTTGAACTGCACCATGCCTGAATTGGTGAACATGAGCGTCGGATCATTGCGCGGGACAAGCGGAGAGCTGTCGACGACGCGGTGGTCGTTACGCTTGAAATAGTCGAGAAAGGTGGAACGAATGTCGTTCAGACTGGGCATCGGACGGGCCTCATGCAGGCGGAAAGGGTCGGCTCTGGCGTGTTATCCCGTGCCGACGGTCATGTCCATATTCCCGGCAGCGGCACAGCCGGTCCGGGTGGACGGCACGGGCCCCGCGCTAGACGCATGGTGTCGCGACGTTTCGGCCTGACGGCACCACCACTGCCTCGAAAAGAAAACGCGGCCCACTGGGGGGCCGCGCTTAGATAGTACAGAAGATCGAATGTGGCTTACGCCTCCATCACATCCTCATCAGAACCTTCCGAACCTTCCTCGGACGCGCCGAATTCCAGCCCATGGCTCGCGCGGATCTTGTCCTCGATCTGGTAGGCGATGTCGGCGTTGTCCTTGAGGAACTGCTTGGCATTCTCTCTGCCCTGACCGATGCGTTCGTCGCCATAAGAATACCAGGCGCCCGACTTCTCCACCACGCCGGCCTTGACACCAAGGTCGATAAGCTCGCCGGTCTTGGAGATACCCTCGCCATACATGATGTCGAATTCGACCTGCTTGAAGGGCGGAGCGACCTTGTTCTTCACCACCTTCACGCGGGTCGTGTTGCCGACGACCTCGTCGCGGTCCTTGATCGAACCGATGCGACGGATGTCGAGCCGGACGGAGGCATAGAACTTAAGCGCGTTGCCGCCCGTGGTCGTTTCCGGCGAGCCGAACATCACGCCGATCTTCATGCGGATCTGGTTGATGAAGATCACCATGCAATTCGACCGGCTGATCGAGGAGGTCAGCTTGCGCATCGCCTGGCTCATCAGGCGGGCATGCACACCCACGCTTGAATCACCCATGTCGCCTTCGAGTTCCGATTTCGGAGTCAGCGCCGCGACCGAGTCGACCACGACGAGACTGACAGCACCCGAACGCACCAGCGTATCGACGATCTCCAGCGCCTGTTCACCCGTGTCGGGCTGCGAGATGAGAAGCTCGTCGAGGTTCACGCCAAGCTTCTTGGCATATTGCGGATCGAGCGCGTGTTCGGCGTCGACAAAGGCGCAGACGCCGCCCTTTTTTTGCTCTTCGGCCACGACGTGCAGCGTCAGCGTGGTCTTGCCCGAGCTTTCCGGCCCATAAATCTCGACAACGCGCCCCTTCGGAAGCCCCCCGATGCCGAGCGCAATATCGAGGCCGAGCGAACCCGTCGACGTCGACTCGATCTCCATCACCGGGCTGTCGACGCCCAGCTTCATGATGGAGCCCTTGCCGAATTGGCGTTCGATCTGCGCGAGCGCGCTGTCGAGTGCTTTTTGTTTGTCTGCGGAGCGCTTGTCGTTCATGTCGAGAAGGTTCGTCACTGCCATTGTTTCGTTCCTTATTTCACACGCCGATCGGCGGGGCAATCGTTGCTCGTGTTCGCCTCTTGTTCTTTGCCTTATGAGATCAAAAGGAGAACATTTCAACCCAATTTTCTGAAAATCGACTTTTTATCCTATGGGTAAATCTTTAGTTAATGACGGCGTGATTTGTGCCAAGCGGCCGATCGAAAGGGGTTCGATGCTTGTTTTCTGGAAGCAGCGTATGGTGTACCTCGCCACGCCCAAGACCGGATCGACCGCGGTGGAGGCCGCGCTCGAATCGCTTGCGAGCGTGGTGATCCAGCGCCCGCCCGAACTGAAGCACACATCGGTCCACCGCTACTGGCGCTTTATAGCGCCTTACCTCGAGAAGGCGGCAGACGAGGATTTCATGGTCGTCGCCGTCATGCGCGAGCCGCTGGACTGGCTGGGCAGCTGGTACCGGTACAGACAGCGCCACACCGGCATGAAGCCCGAGCGCTCGACCGAAGGGATGAGTTTCAACACCTTCGTGACGGACTATCTGAGCGATCCGCAGCCCGAACATGCCAAAGTCGGCCGCCAGAGCCGTTTTCTCGTTCCAGAGAAGGGGCCGGGCGTCGACCATCTGTTCCGCTACGATGACATGGGACGCTTCGTGAGTTTTCTCGAAGACAAGCTCGACTGCGAAATCAGCCTGCCACGGCTGAATGTCTCGCCCCCCGGATCGCTCGACCTCGAACCCGATCTGGAGGAACGACTGCGCAAGGAATACTGGCGCGACTTCGCGTTGTACGAGACGCTCAAATCGTAGGTTTGCCGCCGACCCTTCGGTGACGCGCCAGCCGCCGCCTCGCGGCGGCGGCCAAACAACCGGACCCGGGTCAAGCGCTAGGTATAGGCCAGGCTTCAGATTGTGTGACTTAATTCACTTCAACGCAGACCCGCGCCGTCCATGCATCACCCTTAGTTTCACCGCCCCTTGATCGCAGAAACGCCGGGCAAGGCGCACTGATATCCACCGCAAACGGCAGTTCTCAGTGAAGTTGTCCCTGCACCGTCGCGGTCAACTCGCTGAGCGAAAACGGCTTCGGCAGAAAGACGGAGTTCGGAATACGGTCGCGCGTCTCCGTCAGGCTTTCTTCCGAATAGCCGGACACGAATACAACCCGCGTGCCGGGCCGGTCTCTCAATGCCTCCCGCACCCATGACGGGCCGTCCATACCGGGCATGATCACGTCGGTCACGAAGACATCGACGTTCAGATCCCCATCCTTGAGCGTTTTCAGAGCCTCTTCCGCGTTCTCCGCCTCGATCACGGTATAGCCCCGCATTCTCAGAGCGCGGCTCGCGAAGGCACGGACGGGCGCTTCGTCCTCCACGAGCAGGACGACACCCTCGCCCACGCGCGGCGCGCGGCGTGGCGCGGGTGCCGGCGCGGCCTCCGGCTCGGCGTCCGCACCACGGGCATAGGCCGGGAAATAGAGCGTGAAGGTCGTCCCTTGCCCTTGAACGCTGTCACAGAAGATGAAGCCCCCGGTCTGCTTGATTATGCCATAGGCCGTGGACAGACCAAGCCCGGTGCCTTCGCCCTGGCGTTTCGTCGTGTAGAACGGCTCAAAGATCTTCTGCAGGCTGTCCGGGGCGATCCCTGATCCTTCGTCGGTCACGCGCACTACGACGTAGTCGCCCGGGGCGACGTTTGCGCGGTCGCGTGACAGCTCCTCGGTAAGCGTACGCGTTTCGGTTTCGATGCGAATCTCGCCACCCGAGGGCATCGCGTCCCGAGCGTTCACCACCAAGTTCATAATGACCTGTTCCAGCTGACGCTTATCCGCCCGGATCGGGCTGAGATCCGGATCGTGATCGAGCACGAGCCGCACCTTCTCGCCGACCAACCGGTTCAGAAGATGCGTGAGGTCGGAGAGCGTGTCGCGCAGATCCACTACTTCCAGCTTGAGGGTCTGTTTGCGCGAAAACGCCAGAAGCTGTCCGACAAGGCTCGCCGCGCGGTTGGCATTCTGGTTGATCTGAACCAGGTCGGCGTAATCCGGATCGCTCTTATCATGACGCAAAAGCAGAAGGTCGCAATGTCCTGAAATCGCAGTCAAAAGATTGTTGAAGTCGTGCGCGACGCCGCCTGCCAATTGTCCGATCGCCTGCATCTTTTGGCTTTGAACGAACTGCGCCTCGAGCGTCTTGAGCTGAGTTGCGTCCGACAGGATCGCCAGAAGGGCTGGTTTCGCATCCTCCACAGTCCGCGTGAGCGTAACCTGCAAGAATACATCCTGTTCCTTGCCCCGCACGCGCAATACCTCGGGCCTGCAATCGGCGCGACCGGCTAACGCGTCGGCCAACCAGTCGGCGACCGGGCGACCAAGCCCTTCGAGAATGGTCGAGACCGACGTTCCGGGCTCAACCTCGCCGAGAAGGGCGCATGCGGCACGGTTTGCCTCGTTCAGGTCGCCCTCGGGGCTTATCCGCAAGAGTGCCACGGGCAATGCATCGAAAGCCGTCGGGTCGGTGGCGTAGGCGCGCCCGTGTTCAGAAGCGGGAAGCAAGTAGATTTCCTGCCGCCCGCCCGCGCTGTCTACGGCGGCGACGAGCGTGCGCACGGGGCCGTCCGCACCTGAGACCTCCATCTCTTCGCCAGAGCGAATGGGCAGTTCAGAGAAAACCCGGTCGATCGTCTTCACGCGTTGGCCGACGAGGCGGCGTAGCGCCTCGTTCATGAAAAGGATCGTGCCGGTCTTCGAAACGGTCAGCATCGGCAGACTGATGGTTTCGGCCCCGCGTCCGCCATTCGAACGTTCCGCCATGTCTTCGAGCCGCCAGAGAAAGCGCGTGTCACCGATCCGGTGCACGGCAAGCCTTACATGTCCGCGCCGAGTGACGATGTCCTCGCGCGCGGAGCCGAGGGCCGCCGCGCGGTTCTGCACGCGATGCAACACAGCGGCCGGATTGGCGAAAATCTCTGACAGCGCCCGCGTCAGCGTCTGCCCACCCCGGCTGCCGAAGCGTTCGAGCGAGGCGCGGTTCTGCGTCCCGATCTCGCCCTCCTCGTCCGTCATGAAGCTCGGCGAAGCGTCATGTTCGATGAATGCCGCGATCTGGTCTTGCAGCGCGTTGTCCGCCCGCCCGTGCCGCGACGCAAGGGTGGCGGTGAGACCCGCGATCGCCGCAAACGTTCCCGCGGCGGCAAATATCGCCAGAGCCAGAAGCCCGTCCTCCATGATCCAGGCCCCGACGCCGAGCACGCAGGCGGCGGCGACGAGATAGAGGCTACGCGGCGCGATCGTCAGCGCAGTGCGGGTCAGCGGATGCGGAGAAAGCGCCGGATTGGACACCACCGTGCCTCCCTTCAGATTCGGTTATTCCGCATTCCGACCTGAAATGCTTAAGTGGCGATTAACTCGCGCAACAACACAACTTTCAATTGTGTAGAGTTCCGATCAGACTCGCGTCAAGTGCGCGCTGTAGAAACCGTCGCCGCCTTGAAGGGGCGTGAAAATGCGCTCGTTAACAAGCCGCCAATCCGGGTGCCGTTCCAGAAAATCAGCGATCTGACCAGTGTTCTCGGCCGCCAACAGCGAGCAGGTCATATAGGCAAGCGTCCCGTTCGGCGCGACCAGCATGCGTCCGCGATCAAGAATCTCTGCCTGGAGGCGCAGGAGTTCCTGCAATCGCTCCGGAGTGAGCTTCCACTTGGCATCCGGGTCGCGACGCCAGGTTCCGCTGCCGGAACACGGCACATCAAGCAGAACAAGGTCGAAGCTCTGGTCCCGCGGATCGCTCTGCGCGATACGAATTGAGGTTCCAGCGCGCGCGGCACGCGCCGGCAGGTCCCGCATCCGGCGCGGATCGGCATCATGGGCCGTCACATCACAGTCCATCCGCGCGGCGATGGCGAGGCTTTTGCCCCCGCCGCCCGCGCAGTAGTCAAGAACGCGCATACCGCGTTTCAGGGGCAGCGCCTCGACCGCTGCCTGCGGGCTGGCGTCCTGCAGTTCCACGAAGCCGTCGCGGTAACACTCCGAGTTTCGAAGTTTTCTTTCACCATCAGTAACTTCCAGCGCGAAGCTCGCCAATGGATGAGGAGCCGCAGTAATCCCCTCGGCCGACAAGCGCGCGGCGATCGTATCACGATCACCACGCTTGGCGTTCACCCGAAGAAACACAGGCGCGCGATTCTGCATGGCCTTGAGAACTGGCGCGAATTCGGTGCCGAGACTTTCCTTCAGCGGCGGCCCGAGCCAGTCGGGGCAGTCGAGCGCAATCAATTCGGGAAGCGCGCCCGGCAGGGGCGCATCGCGCAACGCGGTACGCTCAGCGTCGTGGAGCGATGCGGGTGCGTGCCCCTCGCCCGTGAAAACGGAACCCGGTTCCTGGCCCGCAGCGCGCAAGTACCCCAACATCAGCGCACGTCCCGACGGCGCATCCGCGCCCGCGAGGGCAGCGAGCGATCTGAGCCTTCGCAGAGCGTCGTAAACCAGGTCACGGACCGCTGCACGATCGCCCGAACCGGCGTATCGGCTTGCCCGCGCCCAGCCAGTCAACGCGCGTTCCGCCGCCTCGCCGTCGAGAACCCGGTCGAGGATGCCGATCGCGGCCGCGATGCGGGCAGCCGGCGTCATTCGGCCGCTCGACGTTGTTCGAAGGCTAGCGCGGAGGTTGATAAATCGGCCATAAGCCCTTGATCAAACTCCGCGATAGTTCGGGCTTTCCCGGGTGATCTGCACATCGTGGACATGGCTTTCCTTGAGCCCCGCGCCAGTGATCCGAACGAAATTGCAGTTCCGTCGCATCTCGCCCACGGTACGGTTGCCGGTATATCCCATCGCGGCACGAAGACCGCCGACGAGTTGGTGCACCACCGCCGCTGCTGACCCTTTGTAAGGCACTTGGCCTTCGATCCCCTCGGGGACGAGCTTGTCTGAAGCCGCGTCCTTCTGGAAATAGCGGTCGGCTGAGCCTCGCGCCATCGCGCCGAGGCTTCCCATGCCGCGATAGCTTTTGAAGCTACGGCCTTGATAAAGAATGACTTCCCCGGGGCTTTCGTCCGTTCCTGCGATCGCCGAGCCGACCATCGCACAAGACGCGCCAGCGGCAATCGCCTTGGCGAAGTCGCCGGAATACTTGATGCCTCCGTCCGCAATAACGGGTGTGTCGCCGGCTTCGCGGGCCGAATCCATGATCGCGGTCAGTTGCGGAACGCCGACCCCAGCCACGACCCGCGTGGTGCAGATGGAGCCCGGGCCGATTCCGACCTTCACGGCGTCAGCCCCCGCCCCGATCAGCGCCCGCGTCGCTTCGGCGGTGGCCACGTTGCCGGCAATCACCTGAACGGCGTTCGACAGCGCCTTGATCCGCTCCACCGCGCGCGCAACACCTTCGGAATGGCCGTGGGCGGTGTCGATCACCACCATGTCGACGCCCGCCTCGATCAACGCCTGCGAGCGCTCAAAACCAGCGTCACCCACGGTCGAGGCCGCGGCGACGCGCAGACGCCCCAGTTCGTCCTTGCAGGCATGCGGATTCAATACTGCCTTTTCGGTGTCCTTGAGCGTCAGTAGACCGGTGAGCTTTCCCTCGGCGTTCGTCACCAAAAGCTTTTCGATCCGCCGCGCCTTCATCAGGCTCTTGGCCTCTTCCAGATCGGCCGGTTCGCGCAGAAGGGCGAGATTCTCGGCCGTCATCATGGCGTGAACGGGCGTCCGGTCGTCGGAGGCGAAGCGCATGTCGCGATTTGTCACGATACCCACGACCCGCCCATCCCCGTCAACAACCGGGAAACCCGTGACGTTGTAACGATCCTGAAGCGCCTTGGCGTCGGCCAGAGTCTGATCGGGCGTGAGCGTGATCGGGTTGTAAACAACGCCGCTTTCAAAGCGCTTCACGCGCCGGACTTCGGCGGCCTGTTCATCGACGGTGAGGTTCCGATGAATGACGCCGATCCCACCGGATTGCGCCATCGCAATCGCCATGCGCGCCTCGGTGACGGTGTCCATCGCCGAAGACAATAGCGGGATGTTCATGCGGATCGATTTGGTGACAAATGTCGACGTATCGGCGTCCGACGGCATCACGCTGGACGCAGCGGGAACCAGAAGCACGTCGTCAAAGGTGAGAGCCTCGCGAATCTCCATGGGACCTCCTAAGGGGGGAGCGTTCGTTTGGCGCTTCCCTGTTTCATGGGCCGCGCCGGATGGCAAGCCTTAAATCCCGCACATCGGGAGACGCTTGTCAGATCGGCCAGAGCGGTGTTCAAACGGCACTTGAGGATCAGGGAACATGCGCGTCGCCGTCGTCGAGAACATCAAGCCTTCGCCGCTCGGCCTGCTTGGCCAAGCGCTTGGCGAGGCTGGCGTCGAGGTCGAAATCTTCCGCCCGCGCGAGGGCGGCCCCCTGCCCCTTGACCCGGAAACCCATGACGGCCTGATCGTGATGGGCGGCGAGCAGTCGGCGCTGGACGATGTGGACCACCCCTACCTGCCGGAATTGGCCCGGCTGATGCGGCGCTGGGGCGAAGCGGACCGCGCTGTGCTCGGCATATGCCTTGGCGCGCAGCTACTTGCCCGTGCTTATGGCGCAGATAACCTTCTAAGCACCGCGAAGGAATTCGGCTGGAGGTCGATCCGGACGACTGGTGAAGGCCACAAGGACGCGGTGCTTTCCGCTGCAGGCGCGGAGTTCCCCGCGTTCCAATGGCACAGTGACAGCTTCACCCTGCCCGCTGGCGCCCTGCACCTCGCCCGTGGCCCCGACGTTACCAACCAGGCCTTCCGGCTCGGCCGGGCGACTTATGGCGTCCAGTTCCATTTCGAGGCCGGTCGCGACGTCGTCGCCGATTGGACGCAGCAATTTACCGAGGCCACGGAAGAGATGCACCCCGGCTGGAGCGCGATCCACGCAGCCGAAGCCGCGCGCCATGGCCCCGGCGCCGAAACCGCCGGACTGGCGCTTGCCAGGGCCTGGATCACGCAGCTTTAGGCGATCGCAGCGTTCGTCTTGACGGAAAGCTGGCCGCGGGACCAGAGGCGGAGGATCTGGAACGCGATTGCCGGCACGATCATCGTGGCCGCAACCAAGGCCACGCCCCCCGGAACCCGCCAAATGCCGCCTGTGGCCAGCCACAGGCTGGCGGTGGCGGCCAGTGGGAACGTGAACGAGCCCCAGAAGGGCGAAAAGCCCGCCTCGGTCAGCCAGCGCACGCGCATCGAGAGCCAAAGCACAAGGAATGCCGCAACGCCCGCCGCCCCCATGGCGACCGCCTGAAGATCAAGCGCGTCTGCAACCAGACCCAGAAGCGCAACGGGGGCCAGATGGATCATCAGCAGCGGACGCAGCGGCGCCGGCACGTCTTCTTTCACGACCTTTTCGAGGCTGATTGCCCAGATGAACGCCGCGAAGATCGCCGTTACGATGTAGATGGGCAAAGCGATCAGATAGAGTTCAAGCGATGCCGCGGCGAGCGCACCAATGATGAAGCCCACGAAATTTAGGTGCCAGACAGGCGTCACGCGGCGTTGTTCGGCCGGACCGGTCACGAACACATAGATCAGAAGACAGACAAGAACCGCGTGCGCAGCAAAGCCCACAAGAAGAACGGTCAGGGCAAAAGACGCAGTGTAGGGCGCAAGAGTGATCGACAGGAGGTAGATGCAAAGCACCATCGTCCCAAGCCCCGCCCGTCCGGGCAGGATGCGCAGATCCTCGGTCACGACACCGGGTCGGCGGAGGATCTTCCCGATATAAGCGGCAAGCGAGAAGAGATAGAGAAGCGTGACTCCGCCGAGGATCAGTTCCCCGATCCCGGTCGGAAGCGCGAATACTTCGGCGCCGCGCCGCCAGGCGAGGCCGAGCCCGAAAAGCCCCATGATCGAGGGAAATACGGCGGGCGGAACCCGCCGCCATAATCCGGAAGGTGTGGGTGCCGGAGCTTTGAATGCCATCTGCTGCCTCGTCCATTTTTGCGCGATCCTGCCAAGTTCGGATCGAATTTGCGAGCTAAAACGAGAAATGGCGCGCCGAGTGTTGCAACTTGTGGGTGAGGGTGGCGTTCTGGCCTTGCACATGGAATGCGGCGATGTAGCCTTGGCGCGAACAGCGAGGGCGCGTGATGAGCGGACATGGCTATGACAGCGGGCGGCTCAACCTGCCCTTCGTCGGCATCCCGACCTTCGCCAAATCGCCCTATGTCACCGACTGGAGCAACATCAGGGCCGACGTCGCCATTCTCGGCGCACCGTTTGACATGGGCACACAGTACCGGCCCGGCGCACGGTTCGGTCCGCGCGCGGTGCGCGATGCCTCGACGCTGTTTTCATTCGGACATGCCGGCGCCTACGATCACGAGGACGACGCAACCTATCTTGGCCCGGAGGTACGGATCGTCGATCTCGGCGACGCGGACATCGTTCATACGGACACCGAGAAGAGCCACGCCAATATCGAAACGGGCGTTCGCGCGATCCTCAAGTCGGGCGCGCTGCCTGTCGTCATCGGCGGCGACCACTCTGTCAACATCCCCTGCATCCGCGCGTTCGACGATCAGGGGCCGATCCATATCCTGCAGATCGACGCGCATCTCGATTTCGTGGACGAACGTCACGGGGTTCGTCACGGCCACGGCAATCCGATGCGCAGGGCGGCCGAGAAGGACTACGTGACGGGGCTGACACAGCTTGGCATCCGCAACGTCTCTTCGACCGCGAAAGAAGGTTATGAGGCCGCCCGCGCGATGGGCAGCGACATCCTGTCGGTACGGCAGGTCCGCGCGCTTGGGCGCGACGGCGTTCTGGCGCGCATCCCCAAGGGCGCCCGGCTATATGTCACGATCGACATCGACGGTTTCTGCCCTTCGATTGCGCCAGGGACGGGCACGCCGTCGCATGGCGGGTTTCTCTACTACGAAGTGCTTGAGATCTTGCAAGGCGTGGCCAAGGCGCACGAGGTCGTGGGCATCGACTTAGTCGAGGTCGCTCCGGACTACGATCCGTCCGGGTCCACACAGATCCTCGCCGCGCAGATCCTGCTAAACTTTCTGGGGTTCGTTTTTCATGCGCGGCGCTGATTTCGTACCCGCTCGCGGCCGGGCGTGCCGGGCGTGACCGGCCGAACCATGTCGCAGGTCAACCGCCCCATCGCCGCTGCGGTCTGGATGTCCGGCTCGATCGTTGGCTTCTCGGCGCTTGCCGTATCTGGGCGAGAGATCGGAAGCGCGCTCGATACGTTCGAGATGATGCTCTATCGGTCGCTGATCGGGGTCGTCATCGTGCTTGTGGTCGCTTCGGCAACGGGACGGCGGCATGAGATCGGGACGCAGAATTTCGGACTTCACGCGCTGCGCAACGTTATCCACTTCGCCGCGCAGAACCTCTGGCTTTATGCGCTGGCGCTCATCCCCCTCGCGCAGCTTTTCGCGGTGGAATTCTCGAACCCGCTCATCGTGGCGGTAACCGCGCCGTTCTTCCTATCCGAACGCCTCACGCGCACGAAGCTGATCGCGGTTGCGATCGGCTTCGCGGGGATCCTCGTAGTCGCCCAGCCCTTCGGGACGGGCGGGATCTCGGCGGGACTGATCGCCGCGCTTCTTTGCGCGATCGGGTTTGCCGGCACGTCGATCGTGACGAAACGCCTGACACGGGTCGCGTCGATTACCTGCATTCTTTTCTGGCTGGCCACGATGCAGACGACATTCGGGCTGATCTGCGCGGCGGCGGACGGAGACATCGCGCTACCCACGCTTGACGTGCTGCCTTGGGTCGTGGTGATGGGTATCTCGGGTCTCGTCGCACATTTCAGCCTAACGATGGCGCTTTCGCTCGCACCCGCATCGGTCGTGGCGCCCGTGGACTTCCTCCGCCTGCCCGTGATCGCGCTTGTTGGTATGGCCTTCTATGGCGAAGGGCTCGACCCTTGGGTTCTGGCTGGCGGCGCGGTGATTTTCCTGGCCAACTGGTACAATATCCGCACAGAGGCCAAGTACCGTAACGTCACAACCTGAGGGTAATGCGACCGAACGCCACGTCATTGATTGACTGCACGTCAGCGTCAGACTTACGCTCGATCACCACAAATAATAAACACGTTAGGGATGAGGAAAAAAATGGGACGTGTTCTAGTTTCGGCAGGCGCCCTTGCCTTGGGCGCAACGTCAGCTTTTGCGGGAGGAATCGAGCGGTCCACGCAATCGGTTGCTCCGCTCTTCGAAAGCGGCAATTACTTTGAGTTTTCGTTCGGCAGCTTCAGCCCGGACGTCAGCGGCGTCGGTGCAGGCCCCTTCGCCGGGACCAGCACGGGCGATGTGCTGAACACCTACAGCACCTACTCCTTCGCGTACAAGCGCGCGCTGAAAGAGAACCTGGATCTCGCGCTGATCGTCGACCAGCCGGTCGGGGCGGATGTCGATTATGCGGGCGCCACTGCAGGCTACCCCTACCAGGGTTCCAGCGCCGAAGTGAAATCGACCGCGGTTACGGCGCTTCTGCGCTACAAGATGCCCTCGAACGTCTCGGTTTACGGCGGTGTTCGCGCGCAGTCGGTCAAGGGCAACGTGACGCTGAATGTCCCCGCCATCGGGTTGAACAACTACAACCTGAATGCCGATCGGGACTACGGCTTCGGTTACGTGGTCGGTGTCGCATGGGAGAAGCCCGAGATCGCAGCCCGCGTCGCGCTGACCTACAACTCGGCGATCGACCATACTCTGGACACGTCGGAAACGGGTCTCGCTCCGATTGCTCTGACTGGCGAACTCGACGTCGAGATTCCGCAGTCGGTCAACCTCGAATTCCAGACCGGTATCGCGGCGGACACGCTTCTGTTCGGCTCTATCCGCTGGGCAGATTGGACGGCTTTCGAGATCACCCCGCCGGCTCTCGATGCTGCGACAGGCGGCAACGGCACAATCGTGTCCTATTCGGATGACGTGATCACCTACAACCTCGGGATCGGCCGCAAGTTCACCGACCAATGGTCCGGTGCGGTGATCCTCGGCTACGAAAAGACCGGCGGAACTCCGGTCGGCAACCTTGGACCGACCGATGGTTACAAGAGCATCGGCCTCGCCGCGACCTACACGATGGATAACGTGAAGATCACTGGCGGTGTGCGTTACGTCAAAATCGGCGACGCGACCACCACAAGCGTCGGGTCCAACTTCTCGGACAACGACGGTATCGGCGGCGGCATTCGGATCGCCTACAACTTCTGACGGGATCGTCGGTTGCAAAGACCTTTTCGGCCCCGCCTTGATTGGCGGGGCCGTTCTCGTTCCGGGTGGACGGATTGCGCAAAATCTGCGTGAACTTTCCGCCACTTCCCGCTAGGAGCACGGGACGAAACGCAGGAAGACGGCGGCGATGATCTACAAGACGGCAGAAGACTGGCGTGAGGCGAAGCGCAAACGCGTTCTCCTATTCGGTATGTCGGGGCTGGGTAAAACCCACGTCTCAACCCTTCTGCGCGCCTCTCGACAGTGGTTCCACTACTCGATCGACTACCGGATCGGCACCCGTTACATGGGTGAGCACATCGCCGACAACTTCAAACGCGAGGCGATGAGGGTTCCATTCCTGCGCGATCTTCTGATGACGGACTCCGTTCGCATCACCTCGAACATTACGTTCGACAATCTCGCGCCGCTGTCCGCCTATCTCGGCAAGCCGGGTGACCCCGCGAAGGGCGGGCTGCGCTTCGACGACTACATGACGCGTCAGGAACAGCACCGGCAGGCCGAGGTGGCCTCGCTGTTGGACACGGCCCACTTCATCGATCGGGCTTTCGACATCTACGGGTACGAGCATTTCGTCTGTGATTCCTCGGGCTCGATCTGCGAGGTGGTCAACCCCGACGATCCCGCGGACCCGGTTCTGACGGCCCTGTCGGATACCGTCCTGATGGTATGGATCCAGGGATCTGATGCTCATACCGAAGAGCTGATCCGCCGCGCCCGGGTTTCGCCTAAGCCGATGTACTATCAGCCGGATT
Organism: uncultured Rhodobacterales bacterium; assembly: GCA_965368915.1. Classification (GTDB taxonomy): domain Bacteria; phylum Pseudomonadota; class Alphaproteobacteria; order Rhodobacterales; family Rhodobacteraceae; genus Albidovulum. Next base: position 47,352 of record CBDUOT010000002.1, read on the forward strand.
TCCTTCACAGCTTGTGGGATGAATATCTTAAGGAAAACAAAGCGGAAGAAGGCGACGTTGAACCGAATTCATTCGCGCGCTGGGCCTTCGCCCGCGCACTCGCGCACCGTCAACCGCTCTATGCGTCGATGGCGCGGAACTGGGGCCTGACCGTCACGGCCGATGACGTGGCGAAGGTCCGCAGTCCCGCGGATTTCGACGCCCTTATCGAAAGCGCACTTGCAGCACGCGGCTGAGCGATTAGCTAGAAGCCCGGAAGGACGACCAAATGCCCATCACCCTGCCCGAGAATCTGCCCGCTTTTGACGTTCTGTCGAAGGAAGGCGTCATGGTGATGTCTCCGGACCGGGCCGCACATCAGGACATCCGGCCGCTGCGCATCGGGCTTTTGAATCTGATGCCGAAAAAAATTCAGACCGAGAACCAGTTCGCCCGGCTGATCGGCGCGACACCTTTGCAGATCGACTTCCAACTGATCCGGATGTCCTCGCACCAGGCGCGCAATACCGCAGCCGAGCATATGGAGGCGTTCTACCGCCCCTTCCAGGAGGTCAAGCACGAGAAGCTCGACGGTCTGGTCATCACCGGTGCGCCGATCGAGCATTTGGCCTTCGAGGATGTGACCTACTGGGACGAAATGTGCGAAGTCATGGATTGGACCCAGACCAACGTTCATTCGACCTTCGGCGTCTGCTGGGGCGGGATGGCGATGATTCATCATTTCCATGGCGTGAAAAAGCACATGCTGGATCACAAGGCGTTCGGATGCTTCCGGCACCAGAACCTTGCACCCGCTTCACCCTATCTGCGCGGGTTTTCGGATGACTTGCTGATCCCTGTAAGCCGCTGGACGGAAATGAAACAGGATGAGATTGACGCAGCACCGGGCCTGAAGACGCTCCTCGGTTCTGATGAGGCTGGTCCCTGTCTCGTCGAGGACAAGGGCCACCGCGCGATCTACATCTTCAACCATTTCGAGTACGATAGCGGGACGCTGAAGGAAGAGTACGACCGCGACGTTGCCAACGGGACACCGATTAACGTGCCGATGAACTACTATCCCGACGACGACCCGGCGCGCACGCCGCTCAATCGCTGGCGCAGCCATGCCCATCTGCTTTACGGCAACTGGATCAACGAGATCTACCAATCGACACCGTTCGAGATCGATGCGATTGGCCGCTAGTCTTCTCATCATCTTCGCCGCCGCCACCCTGACCCTATGGCGCGCGGCGGAACGGGAGGCGCGCGCTGAAGCCGCCTACCCTCCCGACGGTGACTTCGTGACGGTAGAGGGCGTGCGCATGCATGCTGTCGTGGCAGGCAACGGCCCTGACCTTGTGCTGATCCATGGCGCCTCCGGGTCGGTTCGCGACTTCACCTTCGCGCTGATGCCGAAACTTGCCGAGCGCTACCGCGTCATTGCGATTGACCGGCCCGGCCATGGCTGGTCGGACACCGCGCCCGGCACCGAAAGCCCGCAGGCGCAGGCCCGGCTGATCCGAGAGGCGGCGGCGAAATTCGGTGCGACCCAGCCCGTCGTCGTGGGCCACAGCTACGGCGGCGCCGTCGCGCTCGCCTGGGCCGTAGATGCACCGCGAACGCTGTCGGCGCTCGTGATGGTGTCTGCGCCGTCGCATCGATGGGAAACACCGCTGCCTCTGCTCTATCGGATTACCGGACATCCGGTGCTGGGTCCCGTCACCCGACCGCTTCTTACCGCGTGGGTGCCCGAATCCTACGTTGAGAATGCGTTACAGGGCGTGTTTGCCCCGCAGCGCCTGCCCGACGGCTATGCCGACCACTTCGGCGTTCGAATGTCGCTGAGGCGTGCCACTTTGCGCGCGAATGCAAGGCAACGCTGGGTTTTGAAAGACGAACTGACCGACCTCAGCCGCCAATATCCCGGTATCGACATCCCGGTCGAGCAAGTGCATGGCGACGCGGACACGACCGTTTCGATCGCGATCCATGCGGAAAAGCTGGAACGTGACGTGCCGGGCGCCAACCTGAACCGTCTTCCCGGGATCGGCCACGCCCCGCATCAAGTGGCCACGGGCGCCGTTATTGAGGCTGTCGACCGCGCCGCAACCCGCGCCGGATTGCGTTGACCCCGCCAATCGCCATACTTGACGAAAATACCTGCTAGGGAACCGCCCATGTCGAAAAAGAAGAACGCGGACAAAAGCCTGCCCGACATTCCCTTTGTCGGAGAGATCACGCGTTTTCTTGAAAAGGAAGCGCCCAAGGATATCCGCGAGGCGATCATCGAAGGCGACAAGGACGACATCCTGTCAGGCACCTATCCCTACGACCGCGAGATGAAGCGCAAGGACTATGACGACCACATGGATGCGCTTCAGGTCGAGCTTGTGAAAATGCTCCACGACCTGCGCGAAACGGGCAAGCGGCTCTGCGTCGTCTTCGAGGGGCGCGACGCCGCCGGCAAGGGCGGCACGATCGGGCGGATGCGGCAGAACCTCAACCCTCGGAACGCCTATGTCGTGGCACTTCCCAAGCCGACCGAGCGCGAAGCCACACAATGGTATTTCCAGCGCTATATCGACTGGTTTCCGGCGGCGGGCGAGATCGCGCTGTTCGACCGCAGCTGGTACAATCGCGGCGTGGTCGAACATGTCTTCGGCTTTTGCACGCCCGAACAGCGGAAGCTGTTCTTCCGACAGCTTCCGGAATTTGAAGAGATGCTCGTGGACGAGGGCATTGTCCTTGTGAAGCTTTGGCTGAATGTCGGGCGCGCGGAACAGCTTCGGCGTTTCCTCAAGCGTGAGCGCGATCCCCTGAAGCAGTGGAAGCTGAGCTGGATCGACGTCGAGGGGCTGAAGAAATGGGACGCCTATACGGACGCGATCCGAGAGACTCTCAGTCTTAGCCACACCGAACATGCGCCCTGGACCGTCATCCGCTCGGACGACAAGGCGCGTGCGCGCATTGCGGCGATCCAGACGGTTCTGAATGCGATCGACTATGCGGGCAAGTCCGACAAGGCGATCGGAAAGGTTGATCCGCTGATCTGTGGCGGTCCCGGGATCCTTGATGCCTAAACAGGGATACCATCACGGCAACCTGCGCGAGGCGCTGATCGACGCGGCCTTAAAGCTGATCGAAAAGCAGGGTCCGCAGGGCTTCACGCTGTCGGACGCAGCGAAATCGGCAGGCGTGACACCGGCCGCCGTCTATCGCCATTTCGCGGGCCGGGACGACATTATCGCAGAAATCGCGCGGCGCGGTTTCGAGATTTTCGCCGACCTGATGGACCACGCCTACAAGGATGGCCAGCCCTCGGCGCTCACTGCGTTCGAGGCGACGGGTCGCGCCTATCTGGCCTTCGCCCGCAAGTTTCCCGGCCACTACATGGCGATGTTCGAAAGCGGCATTTCCCTGAATTCGAACCCCGACCTCGCCCGCGCCTCGGAACGCGCACGGCTGGTCTTCTCGCGCGCAGCCGAAGCGCTGTCGCAGCACATCCCGGCAGACAAGCGCCCGCCCGCCTCGATGTTCTCGGCCCATATCTGGGCAATGAGCCACGGCGTCGTGGAGCTTTACACGCGCGGCGCCCCCGGTGCGCGGGCCCCCTTCCCGCCGGAGGAACTGCTCGAGTCGGGGATCGGCATCTACCTTCGCGGGCTGGGCCTCGTACCGCCCGACGAGTAAGGGGACCGCGTATCGACGTCCGGATTGTAACCGTGACAACGAAGCACTTGCCGAACCTCGCTGAGCCGGACTAGGCAGTCGGTATGGAAGTTACTGCCCCCCTGCCCGATTACTCGAACCGCGCGCGCCGGAACGTCGCCGTCCTGATCCTCGCGCAGGCGATCCTCGGGGCGCAGATGCCGATGATCTTCACGATCGGCGGGCTGGCGGGCCAGATGCTCGCGCCCAACCCGTGTCTCGCCACACTGCCGATCTCGATGATCGTGCTCGGCTCCATGCTGACGGCCACGCCACTGTCGTCGATGATGGCGCGCTTCGGGCGCCGCGCAGGGTTCTGGATTGGGACCACCGGGGGGGCGCTGGGCGGCCTTGTCGGGGCGTTGGGGCTTTACTACGGGTCGTTCGTGATATTCCTGCTGGGGTCGCTGATGACCGGTATCTACATGTCCGCGCAGGGTTTTTACCGTTTCGCGGCCGCTGACACCGCGTCCGACGCTTTCCGGCCGAAGGCGATTTCCTGGGTCATGGCGGGCGGCCTCGCCTCGGCGATCATCGGTCCGCAGCTCGTCAAGGTGACGGCCGATGCGCTGCCGGTCGCCTTCCTCGGCACCTACCTTGCCGTGATCGTGCTGAACACCGTGGGCGCGCTGTTGTTCCTGTTTCTGGACATACCCCGCCCGCCGCGCCCCTCTGAAGGCGAGAGTTCTGGCCGCAGCCGGGTGGAGATGTTGCGCGATCCGACGATCCTTGTCGCGATGATCTGCGCGATGGTCAGCTACGCGCTGATGAACCTCGTGATGACCTCAACGCCGCTTGCCGTCGTCGGCTGCGGCTTCGACAAGGGCAACGCTGCCGACGTGGTCACAGCGCACGTGCTGGCAATGTTTATCCCGTCCTTCTTTACCGGGCACCTCATCGCACGCTACGGCGCGCCAAAGATCGTTGGAATCGGCCTGGTAATCCTTGCCGGAGCCGGGGCCGTGGCACTCTCGGGCGTCGCGCTCGAACAGTTCTTCCTGGCGCTCATCCTGCTCGGCATCGGTTGGAACTTCGGGTTCATCGGCGCGACAACGCTTCTCGCCTCGGCGCACGCTCCCGAGGAGCGTGGGCGCATTCAGGGCATCAACGACCTTGTCGTCTTCGGCGGCGTCACGGTCGCCTCGCTCGCCTCGGGCGGACTGATGAACTGTTCGGGCACGAGCGTGATCGCAGGCTGGCAGGCGGTGAATATCGCGATGCTGCCGTTCCTCGTTCTTGCCGGCGGATCGCTGATCTGGCTCGTGATGCGGCCGCGTTCAGAGTGATGCGATCGCTCAAGTGACGTCGCATTTAGCGCTACGTCCGTCACTGGGGCAGTTCGGCGATCAAGACCTGGCGGATCAAATAGTGCCAGTGAAAGCGCGCCAGAGCAGACCGCCGCGCTTTGCAAAACCCGATGGCCCAAGCGTGCCGTCGGCCACCCTCGAAGGCACCCGCGCAGCGCGGGCGAGAACGCTTCTTGCCGAGTGACCCGGCCAGAGGGCGGGGAGCACGGAGCGCTGAAGTTTCCTCAGCTGCGGGCGCGCCGCATCGATCCTCGCCCTGCCCTCGTCCGCCAGCGCCGCAATCGCCGCGGGTCGCCCATCGACGAAGGGAATGCACCCGCGCGCCTCGAGTTCCGGAACCGCGCACAAAAAGCCGGCGAGCCCTGCCCCGTATGCAAAGTCCCGGACGGTACTTTCGGCGTCATCGGGCGCATCCAGACTGCGCGCGGCGGCCCACATCAGGTTGCCCGCCGTCGCATCGAGATAGGCGTCGAAGGCTGAGCGATCCTCGAACGCTTCGCGCCAGCAATCCCAGCGCCGTGCCTCGGCGATTTCGGTCAAAAGCGCGGCCAGCGCCGGATCGGCAGTCAGTCGCGGCGCGAGCGTCTCTGTCACCGCATGGCCCGGCCGGCCGACACCCGAGGCGAGTCCTTCGATCGTGTCGACCCACCATTGCAGGCGCATTTCGCTGACCATCGGTTCGGCCGAAGCCCACGGTGCGCGCGCGATCTCAAGGTTCGCGGCGTAAATCGGCCAAAGCCTCACACGCGCGTCGGGCGGCGCGGCCATCGTCGCCGCGAAGCGGTCCGGGTCGCCTGTCTGGACCAGTTCGGCGCAAGCAGCGAGGCTCACACCGGTTCCGCCCCGTCATGGACAAGCTTCCATGTGATCGCGTCGAGCAGCGCCTCGAAGCTCGCATCGACGATATTCGGGCTGACCCCGACCGTCGACCAGCGGTGTCCTGCGCCATCCTCGCTGTCGATGATGACGCGCGTGACGGCCTCGGTTCCGCCCTGCGTAATCCGCACTTTGAAGTCGACCAGCTTCATGTCGTCGATATTCGACTGATAGGGCCCGAGATCCTTCGCAAGCGCCTTGGCGAGCGCGTTGACCGGGCCACGGTCAGATCCGGTTTCATCCATCGATTCCGAGACAGAGAGCATCTTCTGGCCACTGATCTTCACCACGACGACGGCCTCCGACAGCGTCACCATCTGGTCACGCTTGTTCTTACGCCGCTCGACCGTCACGCGGTAGCGCTTGACCTCGAAGAAGTCGGGCAGGATCCCAAGCTCCCGCCGCGCGAGCAGTTCGAATGAGGCTTGCGCGCCGTCATAGGCATAGCCCTGATCCTCACGTTCCTTGATCACCTCCAGGATACGCGCGAGCCGGTCGTCCTTCGGTTCGACCTCGATCCCCGCCGAGGCAAGCCGCGCGCGCAGGTTCGACTGCCCGGCCTGGTTCGACATCGGGATGATACGGTCGTTTCCGACGAGCGTGGGATCGATATGTTCGTAAGTCGTGGGGTCCTTCAGGATCGCGGACGCGTGCAGTCCCGCTTTGTGGGCGAATGCCGAGGCGCCGACATAGGCCGCGCTGCGCAATGGCACGCGGTTCAGGATGTCGTCCAGCAGCCGGGAGGCGCGCGTCAGCCCATGAAGTGCGTCGCGGGTGACGCCAGTCTCAAAGCGGCTGGCGTAGGGTTCCTTGAGCAGAAGCGTCGGGATCAGAGAGGTGAGGTTGGCGTTGCCGCACCGCTCACCCAGACCGTTCAGCGTGCCCTGAATCTGGCGCGCGCCCGCATCGACGGCAGCAAGGCTCGCCGCGACGGCGTTCTCGGTGTCGTTGTGGGTGTGAATTCCGATCCGGTCGCCGGGAATACCGGCGGCGATGACCTCGGCCGTGATGCGCCCCACGTCGGCGGGCAAGGTGCCGCCATTGGTGTCGCAAAGAACGATCCAGCGGGCGCCGGCCTCATGCGCCGCTTTCAGGCAGTCGAGCGCGTATTCGGGGTTCGCCTTGTAGCCGTCGAAGAAGTGTTCGGCATCAAACAGCGCCTCGCGGCCTTTCGCCACGCAGTGGGCGACCGAAGCGCCGATGCTTTCGAGGTTCTCATCAAGAGTGATGCCGAGCGCGGTCGAGACGTGAAAATCGTGGGTCTTGCCGACGAGGCAGACGGCGGGCGTTCCCGCGTTCAGGACGGCCGCCAGAACGTCGTCGTTTTCGGCAGACCGCCCCGCCCGCTTGGTCATGCCGAAGGCGGTGAAGGTGGCGCGGGTGTCAGGGCGGCTCTCGAAAAACTCGCTGTCGGTTGGATTGGCGCCGGGCCAACCACCTTCGATATAGTCGATCCCGAGCTTATCGAGGGCCTCAGCGATCTGGCGCTTCTCAGTAACGGAAAACTGGACGCCCTGAGTCTGCTGACCGTCGCGGAGAGTCGTGTCGTAGAGGTAGAGGCGTTCCTTGGTCATCGGGTGCCTCCACTGCCCTGCCCTCCGCACCGGGACCTCACTGGTCCGGGGTCGAGGTCACGGATCAGGTCCGGGATTGCAGTGTGCACCGCTTCGCCCGGGAAGCTTGCGACCCGATCATCTCCCGACCCGCCCCCTAGGGGTGGGCGCTTACTACCCTCCCCGGCGAGCAGGGCGGTGGGGCAAGGTGGAGACGCCAGGATTGCACGGACACTCATTTCAGGCCCTCCAGCTTAACCGGGTCGAAGTTCGTGCTGGGAACAAGCTCGACACCCTCTTTGCTCATCCGCACCTCAACGCCTGCGTTCGACAAGATGGCCTTTATTGCGTCAACTCGGCGAAAGTCTTTGCTCACAATCGCGGCTTTTCTGGCTTCTGAAAGTAGTGTGGCCGCGTCCGCGAGTCCCGACGAACCAGCAACAACGTTTGCAGCAAACCCTTGAACAGTGACGCTCCCGGTCCCCGGTGTAACTGTAACGCTGCGCCACCACTCTGAATCCGACTCGAAGTTCAGCAACCCCAGAATCGCGGCCGAAGCTTTGAGCCCCGGAGCGTCCCCGGCACTGACCAGCTTGTGCAACCCAGCGATCGCACCCGCCGTGTTCAGATCGTCCGCAAGCGCGTCAATGACGTAGGGCGCAGGCCCAGCCGCGGGTTCGATGTCGTCGACGAGGACACGCCACTTTCTCAGCGTCGTCATCGCGTGCTTTGCCTTCTCGTCCGTCCAGTCCATCGGCTTCGAATAGTGCGTGGACAGGTAGACGAACCGGATCACCTCACCCGGCACCTTCCAACCGCCGGACCAGTTGCCGTCCAAAAGATCTCGAACGGTGAAGAAGTTGCCGAGGGACTTGGACATCTTCTTGCCCTCGACCTGAAGCATCTCGTTATGCATCCAGACCTTCGCGAAGTCGCCTTCGGGGTGAGCGCAGGCGGATTGGGCGATCTCGTTTTCGTGGTGAGGGAACTGCAGATCGATGCCGCCGCCGTGGATGTCGAAGCTGTCGCCCAGAAGCTCATGCGCCATCGCCGAGCACTCGATATGCCAGCCGGGGCGGCCCCTGCCCCACGGGCTGTCCCAGCCCGGCAGGTCGTCGGTCGAAGGTTTCCAGAGGACGAAGTCCATCGGGTCTTCCTTGAACGGCGCCACCTCGACCCTCGCGCCCGCAATCATGTCATCGACCGAGCGGCCGGAGAGCTTGCCGTAGCCTTCATAGGACCGCACGCGAAAGAGGACGTGGCCCTCCTTCTCATAGGCGTGCCCCTTGGCAATCAGGTCCAGGATCATGGCGATCATCTGGCCGATATACTCGGTCGCCCGCGGCTCCATCGTCGGGGTGAGATTGCCGAGTGCGCCCATATCGTCGTGATACCAGTGGATCGTCTCGTCCGTCCGCTCTCGGATCAATTCCTCCAGCGTCCGCGAGTCGCCCGCATCCTTGCGGCGCTGCGCCTCGGCGTTGATCTTGTCGTCGACGTCGGTGAAGTTGCGGACATAGGTCACGTGATCCGCCCCGTAGACGTGGCGAAGAAGTCTGAACAGCACGTCGAACACGATGACGGGACGGGCATTGCCGATATGGGCGCGGTCATAGACCGTCGGACCGCAGACATACATCCGCACGTTCGTCGGATCGATGGGTGCGAAGACCTCTTTCTTTCTGGTCTTCGTATTGGTGAGCCTGATCGTGGTCATGCCATTCCCTCGCGCACGCATCCCGGCGGCGGGCTTAACAGTCTTCACATTTGTTGGAAACAGAAGAACGGCCCGCCTGAGTCACTCAGCCGGTAATGCAGATAATGCAGATGATGCCGTTCTTCTTCATGGCGCGGGTTGTAGCGTAAAGGCCCCATCCTGCCAAGGCTTTCCGCCATGGCCCGGACGTGGCACCATCGCGTCATGATCCGCGACAAGACCCGCGCCATCTGCGAAACCCTGCCCGGGGCCGAGGTGTCCGACCCGTGGGGCGGCGGGCATGACGCGTGGAAGGTGGGCGGCAAGATGTTCGCCTCTATCGGCGCGGTCGTGACCGGCGTTTCCGTCAAGACCGACAGCGTCGAGACCGCGGAAATGCTGATCAAGGCTGGCGTGGCCGAGAAGGCGCCCTATTTCCACCGGTCGTGGGTCTATCTGCCCGAGGGCACAGGGGACGACGAATTGCGCCACCGCATCGAGCGGTCCTATGACCTGATCCGGTCAGCGCTTCCGAAAAAGGTGCAGGCCACCCTGCCCGCGCGCCCCGGCACCTGAAGCGCCTTCAAGGCTTGCACAACCCGCCCGATCGCAGGGCGGATTGCGCGTTCGTCAAAGCGCGGTGCGCTCAGGCGCCGATGGACGAATAGGTTCTGCGCGCATCCGGGCCAAGGCCAAGAAGCCCACGGATCGTTCGGGCCACATGGTCGGTGATCTGGCTTTTCTGCGACTGGCCTTCGATCCGCGCGCGCGCCATTTGCGCGCCAGTCATGGCGGGCAAGGACGCCTCGACATATTGCGGGCCGTAGAGAACGGCGCCGGTGCGGGCATCGCGGATCGTGAGATTGAACTCGACGTCATGCGTTCCGCCCGGGGCTTTCGTTTCGGCAAGGAACGTCATCGCATGGAAGCGCGTCATGGTCGCTTCGATGATGACCGGCTGGCTCCCGCTCAGCCCGCTCGCGCCCCGCCTGATGGCGTTTTCCATGATCGCCTCGACCTGGCTGTAACGGTCCGGACCCTTATCCTCGCGCCAGACAATATCGGCTTGCGGCACATAGACCTCTGCCTCGGAAATGGAGAGGGTACGCGGAGCAGTGACCTTTACCGAAGCAAGACGCCAGTTCGCGGACTGGGCGGCTGGCACGGCCGCGTCATAGTATGTGCGGAACGTGCCGGTGCAGCCTGCCAAAACGGCAAGGCCGAGCACCGCGAACATCTTGGTCATACCGCTCGAAAATCGCATCATTCACTCCACTGCTTCTGGTCCGGCGAATCGAAGCGGGCCGGCCCTGTTTCCGAGTTAACTATGCAGCCAATCGGATTGAAACTTGTTTCAAACGCGAAAATTCCTTGGCATATTCCGCCGATCGTGACCTTGCTGCCACCCAAATCCCCCCCTTGGAGAGAAAGGGGCGGTTTTTTCGCGATCCGCGCGTGCAATCATGGTGCTCGACGGGGCCGGCGCGATTTTACGCGGGCCGCCGCATCGTCCAGACAACAGAAAACGCCCCGCTTCAGGGAATATGCGATGCCGCACCTCGCCGCGCCGGCACGAGGGCGGATCATCGGGCGACAGCGCCAGCGGGCGCTGGTAGCCGTCCCAGACGTTCGACCCGTATTGCCTTGGCAAACCTGATAAAGACCGGGAATTGGTGCGGGGGGCCGAAGCCCCCCGTCGCCGGATCAGAAGCGGAAGCTCGCGTTGACCGACGCAGTGGTTGCGTCAACGTCAAGACCGGTTCCGTCGAAGTCGTCGAACTGGTGGCTCAGGATTTCGCCACCCACTGTCCAGTTCTGGGTCAGCGCATAGTCGGCGCCGATACCGGCGAACCAACCATTGTCCGAACGGTTCACACCGCCGATTTCAGCATCGGCGCGTGCCGCACCGGCCGTTGCGTAAACGAGCGTCTGGCCGAGATCCGCACCGGCGCGAAGCTTCAGGCGGGCGACCGAGTCGAGCGTGCCCGCACCGCCGCTCAGGTCAATGTCGGCGAAATCGTAGTCAACGCCCGCGCCGAGGACCCAGCTACCGAAGTCCCAGTCGTAACCGCCGCGAAGACCGTAAAGGGCGCCGTCGCCGTCGACAGCTCCGGCCGAAACATCGCCGTAACCGATTTGGGCACCGACATAGCCGCCAGTCCAGTCATTGCCCGTGGCCACCGGAACGACGGGTGCAGCGACGATGGGTTCGGCCACCGGTTCGGCCATGCCACCTGCCAGCGCAGGGGCGGCAACCGAGCCCGACAGTATGGCGGCGAGAGCGACTTTGCTCAGGGTATTCATAGTAGTCTCCAATTCTGCTCAAACTCTCCAGCGCGCGTTCTTCATTTCTTTGCGCCGGCCTACCGACACCTAATCGCCCTGCGGCGTCCGCCAAGGCGCGTTCACGAACCGTTGAAAACGCGAGCAAAGGCTTGCTGATTTCGGCGGTTTCCAGCGCATCGGGCGGTTACACCGATGCGTATCCGACAGGTGGACGGCGGTCTTGGTCCGGGCTACTTTCTGAACACACGTTCATTTGATCGAGAGCCCCCGCCATGCAGATCGCAGATGCCGCCGCCATCGTTACAGGAGGGGCCTCGGGCCTCGGCGCAGCGACGGCCCAGGGCTTGCGCGACAAGGGTGCGCAGGTCACGATCCTTGACCGCGCGGCAGAGGGCGCGGACTTCGCCCGGCAGATCGGCGCGAGTTTCGTTGAGACCGATGTGACCGACGAAGGCTCTGCCGAAGCCGCGATCGCGGCAGCCCGCGAAGGCATGGGCCGGATCGACATCCTCGTAAACTGCGCGGGCATCGCCATTGGCGAAAAGACGGTCGGACGCGACGGGCCGCACCGGCTGGACAGCTTCCGGCGCACAGTCGACATCAACCTTGTCGGCAGCTTCAACATGATGCGCCTCGCTGCCGCCGAGATGGCGAAGAACGACGGCCCGGAACGCGGCGTGGTCGTGCACACGGCGTCGATTGCGGCTTTCGACGGCCAGAAGGGCCAGACGGCCTATGCGGCCTCGAAAGGTGGGATCGTCGGGCTGACGCTGCCTGCCGCGCGCGACCTCGCAGGCCTGGGGGTCCGCGTCTGCGCCATCGCGCCCGGCATCTTTGCCACCCCCATGCTGCGCGGCCTGCCAGAAGAGGTGCAGGACAGCCTCGCCGCAGAAGTCACTTTCCCCAAGCGGCTTGGCGACCCTGCCGAATACGCGGCGCTTGTGTCCTTCATCGTCGAATGCGGCTACCTGAATGGTGAAGTGATCCGCCTTGACGGGGCGCTAAGGATGCGCTGATGACGCACCGAAACCGCGTCACGCCGCGGGGCGAGATTGTCGCCCATCCCGGCAGGGGCGACTTCATGGGCAATCGCGGCATCCTACATGATGATAGCGGGCAGATCGTACGGCCGTGGCGCAACCGCGCCTGGATCACCTGCTTGCTGAGCTTCAAGGATCGAAAGCCGCTCGTACCTATCGTCCAGCCCAGTAACTACACGCGGCTTTTCTTTCTTGACGAGGCGGTGGCCTTTGCCGCCGGGCACAGACCTTGCGCGGAGTGTCGGCGGGAGGACTACAACCGGTTTCGCGATGCCTGGGAGGCGGCGGGTCTGGGGGTCGCCCCCCGCGCAAAGGAAGTGGATCGATGCCTGCACAGCGCGCGGATCGTCCCGCGCCGCCAGACCAAGATCACTTACCGCGCGGGCATCGAGACGCTTCCCGATGGGGCCTTCACAGAGACGGAGGCCGGCCCCTGCCTGATCCTTGGTGACCGCCTGCTACCCTATGCACCCGGCGGCTACCGCCCCGCCTTTCCCCGGCCGCGTGACGGCACGGTAAAGGTTCTGACGCCCGCGCCGCTGGTCGCCGTGCTTGCTGCGGGCTATCGGCCCGCCCTGCATCAAACTTCCGGTACGAAGCGCGCTTGACCGCCTATCCGGCGCGCCACATGCTCAGGCTTCCTTAAGCGGTGCGAGGGAGCGAGATGCGCGACGACGATGACGGAGTGCCCGACTATGGCCGACTGCTCGACGCCGAGGTTCGGACCTTCATCCGGCAGTCAGAGGAATTCTATCCGCCCGATAGCACGCAGCTATCTCTGGCCGAGCAGCGGAGCCATTACGACCGGCTTTGCCAGACCTTCGACGAGCCGATCCCACAAGGGCTTTCGGTCACCGACCGCGCCTTTGGCCGCGTTCCGTGCCGTCTTTATGCGCCTGCGGGCGCGCCGTCCGGCCCCGCGATCCTCTATTTCCATGGCGGGGGCTTCGTTCTAGGCGGGCTGGACAGCCACAACTCGATCTGCGCCGAGCTCGCCGCCGGAACCAGGTTAAGGGTCGTCGCAGTGGACTATCGCCTCGCGCCCGAGCATTTGCACCCGGCGCAATATGACGATGGGCGCGCGGCGGCCCTAGCAGTCGCGGCGGAATTCGGCGTGCCACTTGTGCTCGCGGGCGACAGCGCGGGCGCGACCTTGGCCGCCACGCTTGCCCACGGGCTGCGGGGAGATGCGGTCGCGCTGGCGGGTCAGGTGCTGATCTACCCCTATCTCGGCGGCGATCCCGACCGGGGAAGCTATGTGACGCATGCCCATGCGCCGCTGCTATCGCGTGAGGACATGATCTATTACGAGGGCGTCCGCTTTGCCGGCCCCCGCCCTTCCAGTGACGTCACCGCCAATCCGCTTGATGACGGTGACTTTTCCGGGCTGCCGCCGACCGTCGTCAGCATCGCCGAATGCGATCCACTGGCCGATGACGGGCGCGCCTATGTCGCGGCGATCAACGATGCAGGCGGTGCGGCGCAGCTGATTGAAGAACGCGGGCTCGTACATGGCCATCTCCGCGCCCGTCATAAGAGCGAACGCGCCCGCGAGGCGTTTCGACAGATCATCTCGTCACTGTCGGTGCTCGCCCGGGGGGAGCCAATCTGACGGTCAGTTCAGAAACGACTCGGCCCTCATGCTTGTGGGGACCGGGACGCCAAGACGCGCGAGGATCGTCGGGGCAAGCTGCAGCTGGTCTATCACCTGATCCGCTTCGGGTCCTTTAGCTGGCCCGAAGTAATATAGCGCCGCGTCCTGCTGATCCGTTCCCGCGCCGCCGTGATGGCCGCGCGAGGACTGGCCGTGATCGGCCGTCACGATCACCTCGTAGCCCGCGTCCCGCCAGCGGCGCACATAAGGTGCAAGCTGCCCGTCCAGTTTGAAACAAGCCGTGTCCATCTGGCTGCAGTCGTGGCCGAAGCGGTGTCCCATGCTGTCGAGCGTGCAGGTATGGAGCATCCCGTAGTGAATCCCCTGTACTTCGCAAAGCCGGGTGAGCGTTGCGAACAGGTCAGCGTCGCAGGGCGTCATCTGGTTGTCGTGGCCATAGCCTGTCATTGTGTGGAAGCGGCCGTGGCTGATCGGCCCGTTGCCCGGCTCGTCGTACTCGATGTCCCGTACCGGATCGAAGGGCGCGCGGTTGAAGAACTCCGACCAGAAGCTGTGCGCCACGGCGCCTGTTCGGTGGCCGGCCCGGGTTGCCTCCGAGAAAATGTCGGGCTCGACCACGCGAAAGATGGATTCGTTCGACGTGACGCCGTGGACTTGCGGGCTGACCCCGGTATGGATCGATGCGTAGCACGAGGCCGAGGTCGAAGGCAGAACCGACCGGATGCGCCAGACACGCGCCTCGCCCGACGCGACCCAGCCTTCGAGGTTGCCGAAATAGCGCCGCCAGTTGTCGTAAGGCACGCCGTCGATGATGATCAGCAGCAGCTTCCGGTCCATCGTCCTGTCCTTCCTTCCCGAAACGGGAATCACCCTTTGGCGCGCAGTCTGACCACCTCCGGATCGCCATTCTATGACGGTCGCGTCTGCGCGATGTCGCCATACGACCAGAAAGCGGCGAGATGTGCGACCACTCTCGCGCGAGACAACCTGTTGGAGATCCGCAGATGGCGAGCCGCCCGAATATCCTCATTCTCATGGTCGACCAGTTGAACGGGACGCTCTTTCCCGATGGCCCGGCGGACTGGCTTCATGCGCCAACACTCAAGCGGCTGGCCGAACGTTCGGTCCGGTTCCAGAATACATACACGGCCTCGCCGCTTTGCGCGCCGGGGCGCGCTTCGTTCATGTCGGGCCAGTTGCCCTCGCGCACCGGGGTCTATGACAATGCGGCCGAGTTCCCTTCGGACATCCCGACCTTCGCCCATCACCTTCGCAGGGCGGGTTATCAGACCTGCCTTTCAGGCAAGATGCACTTCGTCGGACCCGACCAGTTGCATGGCTTCGAGAGCCGCCTGACCACCGATATCTACCCCGCCGATTTCGGCTGGACGCCCGACTACCGCAAGCCGGGCGAGCGGATCGACTGGTGGTATCACAACATGGGTTCGGTCACCGGCGCGGGTGTGGCCGAGATCACCAACCAGATGGAATATGACGACGAGGTCGCCTTCAACGCCACCGCAAAGCTCTACGATCTTGCCCGCGGATTGGACGACCGGCCCTGGTGCCTCACCGTCAGCTTCACTCATCCGCACGATCCTTACGTCGCGCGGAAGAAGTACTGGGATCTTTACGAGGATTGCGAGCACCTGCTGCCCGAAGTGCCCGCAATGGACTACGAGGATCACGACCCGCACGCGAAGCGCATCTTCGACGCCAATGACTGGCGCAAGTTCGACATCACCGAAGACGACATCCGCCGGTCGCGTCGCGCCTATTTCGCAAACATCTCCTATCTCGATGACAAGATCGCGGGGATCCTAGAAACACTTGAAGCAACGCGGCAAGAGGCCGTCATCGTCTTCGTCTCGGATCACGGCGATATGCTGGGCGAGCGGGGCCTGTGGTTCAAGATGAACTTCTACGAAGGCTCGGCGCGCGTGCCGCTGATGGTTTGCGCGCCCGGCCTCGATCCGCAGCGCATCGACACGCCGGTATCGACGATCGACGTGACACCAACGCTCTGCGACCTCGCCGGGGTGTCGATGGACGAGGTGATGCCGTGGACCGATGGCGAAAGCCTGGTTCCCTTGGCAAAGGGCGCCGAACGCAGCGCGCCGGTGATGATGGAATATGCCGCCGAAGGATCTTATGCGCCGCTCGTGTCGCTGCGCTACGGCAAGTGGAAGTACAACCGTTGCGCGCTCGATCCCGACCAGCTGTTCGACCTCGACGCCGACCCGCATGAACTGACGAACCTTGCGGGGGATCCCGAACATGCGGGAACCCTTTCGGCGCTCAGGGTGAAGTCCGAAGCGCGCTGGGATCTCGACCGCTTCGACGCCGAGGTGCGCGCAAGCCAAGCCCGGCGCTGGGTCGTCTACGAGGCGCTGAGGAACGGCAACTACTTCCCGTGGGACTACCAGCCGCTTCAGAAAGCCTCGGAACGCTACATGCGCAACCACATGGACCTGAACGTGCTGGAGGAGTCGAAGCGCTTCCCCCGCGGTGAATGATCGAAGGGGGGGCGGGTTGCCCCCTGCCCGCGTCCGGCTATCCGCGCTGCGCCATAACGACACCTGCCGCCATCAGGCAAAGACCGAGCACGCGCGCCGGTGTCGCCTCTCGCACGATGGCGCCCATCAGCCCGAACTGATCGATCAGCGCGGCCGAGATTAGCTGACCCAGAAGAACGCAGGTAATGGCGTTACCGATCCCGAAACGCGGCGCGACCCATGTGATCGACAGCACGTAGAACGCGACAAGCAGACCGGCGAGAAACAGATGCCTCGGCGCGGTCTGCGCGCTGACGAGCGGAGAGAAACCGGACGTCGCCGCCACGACAAGCCCCGTGCCGCAGAACGCCACCGCGAAGAGGATGAGTGCCGCCGCGGGCGGTGACGCCAGCCGATGGCCAAGCTGGGCGTTCAGCGCGGCCAGCACCGGAATGCCGATACCGGCCAGAACCATGATCGCCCCGTAGCGCAGGGTTTCCGCTGTCATTTCCGCCTCCCGAACCTGTTGTCGCCCACTGGCGCGCCGCGGCGATCCTGCCCGGGCCTGCCGGCGCTGTCCATCCGACGCCTCGCATTCTGTCGCGCCATGGGCCGGGCCGGACGACGCACGCCGACAAGGGGGGGAAAAAGCCGCAACCGCGCCCCCTTGCAATTCGGCGCGCAACCCTGCTCTACAGCCGGGCAAACGCGAGGAATACCTGACATGACCTACCTGCTTTTCGTCATCGGCCTTGTCGGTCTTTTCGTTGGTGGAGAGTCGCTTGTTCGCGGCGCGGTGGGTGTCGCGCGTCGGTTTCATGTCCCTCCCCTGGTCATCGGCCTGACAATTGTGGGCTTCGGCACTTCTGCGCCGGAACTGCTCGTGTCGCTTCAGGCAGCGTTATCGGGCGCCCCGGCGCTCGCGCTGGGCAACATCATCGGGTCGAACATCGCCAACATCCTCCTGATCCTCGGGGTTTCGGCGCTGATCACGGCGGTTCCCATGCGCTTCTCCGACATGAAGACTGATTTCGCGGTGATGATCGGCTCGACGCTCGTTCTTTGGTTCATGCTGCTGAATGGAATTATCTCGCGCTGGGAGGGCGCGTTTCTGGTGGCTGCGCTGGTGGCCTACCTGGTCTACAGCCTCAAGACCTCAGCCGGAACCGCGCCGCCCGAGGACGGCACCAAACCTCCGGTACTTTGGAAAAGCATCGCGATCGGGATTTTTGGCCTGATTGTTCTGATGATCGGGGCGAGGCTTCTCGTCACCAGCGCCACGGAGATCGCCCGAGGCTTTGGCATCAGCGAAGCGGTGATCGGCCTGACCATCGTCGCGATCGGCACCTCCCTGCCCGAGCTTGCGACCTCGATCGTTGCGGCGATACGCCGTCATCCTGAGATCGCCGTCGGCAACATCCTCGGGTCGAACATCTTCAACATCCTGTGCATCCTCGGGCTGACGTCGCTGGTGACGCCGATCCCGGCCGAGCCGCGTTTCGCCGGTCTCGACATGCTGCTGGCCCTGTCGGCTGCGCTGGTGATGCTGGCCTTCGCGGTGTTCGTACACCGCGTCAGCCGACTGGGCGGCGTGGCGCTGCTTGTCGCATATGGCGGATATCTCGCGATGACCGCGACCTGACCGCACCCACCCTTCCCATTTCTTTCGTCGTATTCAGCGCCGACGAAACATACAGAAATACTTTGCGAGGGCTGCGACACTTTATTGCCGATTTTGCCGGTTGACGCCCCGTTTAACCCTGCCTAATGTCCGCTTCGCAACAGCAAAGGGCTTTGGGCGGATGACTCCGATCCTCGTACTTGTCGGGATGTGGCGCATGGGCCGGTGACGGTAGACCATAAAGGATCCCCCATGCGCCTCCGGATAGAAACCCGGGGGCTTTTTGTTGCCAGAACACGCAAGAGCGGATGAAGAGAGAGAAAGACGATGTCACGTCAGATGACCGGTGCGAGGATGGTGGTGCAGGCGCTCAAGGATCAGGGCGTCGATGTGGTCTTCGGATATCCCGGCGGCGCGGTGCTGCCGATCTATGACGAGATCTTCCAGCAAAACGACATCCGGCACATCCTCGTGCGTCATGAACAGGGCGCGGTTCACATGGCCGAGGGCTATGCCCGCTCGACCGGCAAGCCCGGCGTGGTTCTGGTGACTTCGGGTCCCGGCGCCACGAACGCCGTTACGGGGCTGACCGACGCGCTGATGGATTCGATCCCGATCGTCGTGCTGACCGGACAGGTTCCGACCTTCATGATCGGCACCGACGGCTTTCAGGAAGCCGACACCGTCGGCATCACCCGGCCCTGCACGAAGCATAACTGGCTGGTCAAGGACACCGACCGCCTTGCCGAGACGATCCACCGGGGTTTCCACGTGGCCACGAAAGGCCGACCGGGACCGGTGCTGATCGACATCCCCAAGGATGTTCAGTTCGCGACCGGCACCTATCAGGGACCTCGCGAAGCGTCGCTTGGTCATTATAATCCGAAGGTGAAGGGCGATCTGGACCGGATCACCGAACTCGTCGAAATGATGGAGAAGGCAGAGCGGCCGATCCTTTATACCGGCGGCGGCGTCATCAATTCTGGCCCCGGTGCGAGCCAGCTGCTGCGCGAGCTTGCCGATGCGACCGGCTTTCCCGTCACGTCGACGCTGATGGGGCTTGGCGCCTACCCGGCTTCGGGCAAGAACTGGCTCGGCATGCTGGGGATGCACGGGCTTTATGAAGCCAATCTTGCCATGCATGACTGCGACCTGATGATCAATCTTGGCGCGCGCTTCGACGACCGGATCACCGGCCGGATCGCAGATTTCTCTCCGAAGTCGAAGAAGGCGCATGTCGACATCGACCCTTCGTCGATCAACAAGGTCATTCATGTCGACCTGCCGATTACCGGCGATGTCGGACATGTGCTTGAGGACATCCTGAAGGTCTGGAAGTCGCGCGGTCGCAAGGTCAACAAGTCGGGCCTCGCGAAATGGTGGAGCAGGATCGAGCAATGGAAACTGAAGCGTTGCCTTTCCTACAAGAATTCCGAAAAGATCATCAAACCGCAACACGCCCTTCAGCGTCTTGAAGAACTGACCAAGGGCCGCGACCGGTACATCACGACCGAGGTCGGTCAGCACCAGATGTGGGCGGCCCAGTACCTTGGGTTCGAGGCACCGAACCGCTGGATGACCTCGGGCGGCCTTGGCACGATGGGATACGGCTTGCCCGCCTCCATCGGCGTGCAGGTCGCGCATCCCGAGGCACTGGTCATCAACGTCGCGGGCGAAGCGTCGTGGCTGATGAACATGCAGGAGATGGGCACAGCCGTCCAATTCCGCGCGCCGGTCAAGCAGTTCATCCTGAACAACGAACGCCTCGGGATGGTCCGTCAGTGGCAAGAGCTTCTGCATGGCGAACGCTATTCCCATTCCTGGAGCGAGAGCCTGCCGGACTTCGTCAAGTTGGCCGAAGCCTTCGGCTGCAAGGGACGCAAGGTGGACAGCCCCAAGGACCTCGATGACGCGATCCAGGAAATGATCGACTACGATGGGCCATTCATTCTGGACGTGCTGGTCGAAAAGCACGAGAACTGTTTCCCAATGATACCGTCGGGCAAGCCGCACAACGAAATGCTTCTGGGTGACGCCTCGACTGAGGGCGCGATCCAGTCGGGCGGCGCGGTGTTGGTGTAGAGCGGGACAAAGAACCGAAACCGTACCGCAAAGAAGTAGTATCATGGACGATCGAGGGCGCGACCACGCCAAGCTCATCTCAACGGCCGCAGCAATCCTGCTGGTCGTGCTGGTAAGCTTCGTTGTTGGCCTCTATTCCGGCGTGACCCGCAATTCACTGTCCCGGGCGACATTGCCGCTCTTCGAAACCGTACGCAGCGTGTTCTTGGAAGCGCCCAACATTCTGGGAGCCGAGCCGATCCACTTCCTTCAACCCGCCCGGGGACCCGGTGCGGGCGTTACGATCAATGAGCGTGACGACGATCGGCTTGTCGCAATATCGGGCTTCTTCGATGGTCAGAATGGTGTCCGCCTGATGCGTCGGGACGGCACGATCCTCGCGCAGTGGACGATGAGCTTCACGCAGAACTTCCCTGACACCACGTTCCTTGAAGAACGGGTTCCACAGACCGACTGGAACGTCGACACGCACGGCATGGTCATGAATCCCGACGGTTCGGTCGTGGTGAACTATGAATATGCCGGGACGGTCAAACTCGACCGGTGCGGCAAGACCGTCTGGACGCTTGACCATCCGACGCATCATTCGGTCGAAAAAGCCGAAGGCGGGGGATACTGGATCCCCGGCTTGCGACTGTTGCGCCCGGAACGGATGGAGGACAGCTTCCCTCCCCTCTCCTCGATGAGCGATATTGCCTACTACCTCGACAACCTGATCACCAAGGTGTCGGAGGACGGCGAAATCGTTGAGCAGAAATCAGTCACCCGTATCATGTACGACAACGGGATGGAGCCGTTTCTGACGGCGATTGGTGCAAGCTTCTACTACTGGGGTCGTTGGAACGAAGAATTCGTTCACCTGAACAAGATCGTGGAACTGCAAAGCAGCATGGCTGCCGCGTTCCCCGAGTTTTCGGCGGGCGATCTCATGATCTCGATCCGCGAGCACAACATGGTGCTTGTTGTCGATCCGAAGACCTGGCGGGTGAAGTGGCACCAGACCGGCCCCTGGAAGCGCCAGCACGACCCCGAGTTCAATCACGACGGCACGATCACCGTCTTCAACAACAACATCTACCGAAACGTGCTCGACGCCAACGACGTCAGCCCCGTCGACATTCCGCGCGTATCCGAGATTATTCGGATGGACCCCAAGACGCGGGAGTGGAGCGTGGCGTGGGGCAACCAGCCCGGACAAGAGATGCTGACGGTCATTCGCGGCAAGCAAGAGCCGCATGAAGATGGCAGCTTCCTTGTCACCGAATTCGAAGGTGGCCGCGCCTTCGAAACCGATGGCACCGGCAAGATCGTCTGGGAATACATCAACCGCTACGATGAGAGCCGTATCGCCGAGATCACCGAAGCAAGGTCCTACCCATCCTCTTACTTTACGGTGTCCGACTGGTCATGCCCGAATTCGTGACCCCCTTGGCACCGACACCACACAGCAGAACGAAGGAACCGAGATGTCCGCACTGAAAATCAAGAAAGGCTCGACCAGCCATTCCGCCTACGACCTGCGCGACCCCTTCTCCGAACAACTCGAAGCCCACACGCTGGCCGTGCTCGTCGACAACGAGGCGGGCGTGCTGGCGCGCGTGATCGGTCTGTTCTCGGGCCGCGGGTACAACATCGAGAGCCTGACGGTGGCGGAAGTCGATCATAAAGGCCACAAGAGCCGGATCACGGTCGTGACCACCGGCACGGCGGCGGTGATCGAACAAATCAAGGCGCAGCTCGGTCGTCTCGTCCCGGTCCACGAGGTTCACGACCTGACGGTCGAGGGCCCTAGCGTCGAACGCGAACTGGCGCTTTTCAAGGTCGTTGGCGCGGGTGAAAAGCGCGTCGAGGCGCTTCGGCTTGCGGACATCTTCCGCGCAAACGTAGTCGATTCGACGCTTGAGAGCTTCGTTTTCGAGATCACGGGAACGCCGGAAAAGATCGATGCGTTCGCCGACCTGATGCGGCCTCTCGGTCTCGAGGATGTCGCGCGGACTGGCGTCG
>CBDUOT010000003.1:0-62958 GCA_965368915.1 uncultured Rhodobacterales bacterium
GTCGCGCGGATCGCTTCCAAGATGTCATCCTGACCGGCAAGGCCGAACACATGCTTGTCGAACACGACAGTTTCGGCGGGCAACAGCGCGGCCACCTCGTCCACGGGCGGGCCGTTCTGAGCGACATCCTCGCCCATCGCCAAGATGGGAATGCCAAGATGCCGGGCCACCCCGATCAGCCACGCGATCCGTTCGACAAGCGGGTCCCGCTCTTCCGGCGCAAGCTTTTCGAGGAAACGTGCCTGCACATCGATGACCACCAGTACAGACCGCTCACGGCTAAACAGAAGATCTTCCATCGGAACTCCTAATCGGACTCTCCGATTAATAAAGCGCCTGCTGACGAATTGAAAGCGGCGCGAACTGTGGGAATACTCACGCCGTTCAAATATGGGGGAGAGCGTCATGGCCGAGTTTCCGACGACAGCACGCGTAGTGATCATCGGGGGCGGCGCGGTAGGCGTTTCGGCGCTATATCACCTTGCCAAGGCGGGTTGGACGGATTGCGTTCTTCTGGAAAAGAACGAGTTGACCGCAGGTTCTACCTGGCACGCGGCAGGCAACGTTCCGACCTTTTCGACCTCGTGGTCGATCATGAACATGCAGCGATATTCCACCGAGCTTTACCGGGGTCTAGGCGCGGCGGTCGACTATCCGATGAACTACCATGTGACCGGCTCGATCCGGCTCGCCCATTCGAAGGAACGGATGCAGGAATTCGAACGTGCGCGTGGCATGGGTCGCTATCAGGGCATCGATATCGAGATGGTCGGCGTCGACGAGATCAGGGATCACTACCCGTTCATCGAGGTGCACGACCTGGAAGGCGCGCTTTACGATCCGACCGACGGCGATATCGACCCCGCGCAGTTGACCCAGGCTCTGGCCAAGGGCGCGCGCGATCTGGGCGCCACGATCCTGCGCTTTACACCGGCGACGGGCGTGAGCCGCGAGAACGGTGAATGGGTCATCCATACCGAGAAGGGCGATATCCGCTGCGAATTCGTGGTGAACGCGGCCGGGTACTACGCCCAGAAGGTGGGCGAATGGTTCAAGCCTTTTGGCGGGCGCACCGTTCCGATGATGGTGATGAGCCACCAGTACATGCTGTCGGAACCCGTCGACGAACTCGAAGCCTGGTCGAAGGAGAATGGCCGCAAGCTGCCGCTGCTGCGCGACGTCGACAGCTCTTACTACCTTCGGCAGGAGAAGACGGGCTTCAACCTTGGGCCGTATGAGCGGAACTGCAAGGCGCACTGGGTGACGCCGGATGATCCGTTCCCGGAGGATTTCAGCTTCCAGCTTTACCCCGACGATCTGGACCGGCTGGAATGGTATATCGAAGACGCGATGGCGCGGGTGCCGCTTCTGGGTTCCTCCGGAATCAGCCGGGTCATTAACGGGCCGATTCCCTACGCGCCCGACGGTTTGCCGCTGATCGGGCCGATGCCGGGCGTACCGAACGCGTTCGAGGCTTGCGTCTTCACCTTCGGCATCGCGCAGTCCGGCGGCGCTGGCAAGGTGATGGCCGAATGGATCACCGAGGGCTGTACCGAATGGGACATGTGGGCGGTCGATCCGCGCCGCTACACCGACTACACCGACCGCGACTACTGCGTCGCCAAGGGGATGGAGACTTACGGTCACGAATACGCGATGCATTTCCCGTGGCATCGCTGGCCCGCCGCGCCGGACAGGAAGATGTCGCCCATCCATGAGAAGGTGAAGCAGCTCGGCGGCGTGATGGGTGTCTATAATGGCTGGGAACGCGCCAATTGGTTTGCGAAACCGGGCGACGACACGTCCGAGGAATCGACCCATACCTGGGCGCGATCCGGCCCATGGGAAGCGCGTATCCGCGAGGAATGCGAGGCAGTGCGCGACGGCGTCGGAGTTCTCGACCTGCCGGGCTTTTCCCGCTTCAATCTGTCGGGCGAAGGCGCGGCAGAGTGGCTTCGCGGCATGATCGCGGGCGGCCTGCCGAAGGTTGGCCGGATGAACCTCGGGTATTTCCCCGACAAGCGTGGCCGCATTCTGACCGAGATGTCGATCCTTCGCCACGGCGACGATCGCTTCACCCTCATCACCGCGGCAACCGCGCAGTGGCATGATGGAGAGCATCTGCGCAGCAACCTGGCGCCGGGCCTGGAGCTGACCGATCACACGACCGAATACGACACGCTGATCGTCACCGGCCCGAAATCCCGCGAGTTGTTTGGAAAGATCGCCGAAGCCGATTTGAGCCTTCCATGGCTTTCGCTGCAACAGGCAACGGTCGCAGGAAAATCGGTGACGCTGGCGCGTGTCAGCTTTGCTGGCGAACTCGGCTGGGAAGTCCATGCCAAGAACGAGGACATGCCCGCGATTTACGAAGCGGTGCTGAATGCCGGTGCGAAGCCGTTCGGCATGTGGGCGCTGAACTCACTTCGGATCGAAAAGGGCTACCGCGCGTGGAAGGGAGACCTTTCGACCGATTACAGCCTTCTGGAAGGCGGGCTCGACCGGTTCGTGAAGTTCGATAAGCCACAGGATTTCCCGGGCAAAGCCGCCTTGTTGGCCGAAAAGCAGCAAGGTGTGAAGAAGCGCTTTGTCACGCTTATCGTGGATGCGGGCGACTGCGACGCGCCTTACATGTCGACGCTTTGGCATGACGGCAAGGTCGTCGGCGAAACCACCTCGGGCGCGTGGGGCTATCGCGTCGGCGCCTCGGTCGCGCTCGGCATGGTCAGGGCCGATCTGGCGGAGCCGGGGACGGAGCTCGAAGTCGAGATCTACGGCGAACGTCATCGGGCGGTCGTGCAGCCGGACCAGCCGCTTTGGGATGCGGAGAACGAGCGCATCCGCGCTTGAGGGTAACCACAGGCTTACCCCCGTGCCAACGGGGATGCGAGGCAAGATGAAAGGGCGTAGAAGTGTCTAATCTGCCGAAAAAAGCACGGGTCGTGATTGTTGGCGGCGGTGTCGTGGGATGTTCCGTCGCCTACCATCTGACGAAGCTTGGCTGGAAGGACGTGGTGCTGCTGGAGCGCAAGCAACTGACCTGCGGCACGACATGGCATGCGGCGGGGTTGATCGGGCAGCTGCGCGCGTCAGCCAACATGACACGGCTCGCCAAGTATTCCGCCGATCTTTACAGCGGGCTGGAGGCGGAGACGGGGCTCGCGACCGGCATGAAGCAGGTCGGTTCTATCTCCGTCGCGCTGACCGAGGCTCGGAAAGAAGAACTGTTCCGCGGCGCGTCCATGGCGCGCGCGTTCGGTGTGCCAGTGGAAGAACTGTCACCGACCGAGGTGAAGGAGCGCTACCCGCACCTGAATATCGAGGGCGTGAAGGCTGGGGTCTGGTTGCCGACCGACGGTCAGGGCGACCCGGCGAACATCGCGCTGGCGCTGGCCAAGGGCGCGCGCCAGCGCGGCGCGGTTGTGGCTGAGGGCGTGAAGGTCACGGCCATCAACGTCGAAGGGCGGCGGGCGACGTCGGTTGCGTGGGAGCAGGGCGGCGACAGCGGAGAGATCGAGGCCGAACACGTCGTGAATTGCGCCGGGATGTGGGGCCGTGAAGTGGGGCGGATGGCAGGCGTGAACGTGCCGCTTCACGCATGCGAGCATTTCTACATCGTGACCGAGCCGATCGCGGAGCTTTCCCAGATGCCGGTCCTGCGCGTGCCGGACGAATGCGCCTACTACAAGGAAGACGCGGGCAAGTATCTTCTGGGCGCATTCGAGCCGAACGCGAAGCCTTGGGGCATGAACGGCATCTCGGAGGATTTCTGCTTCGACCAGTTGCCCGAGGACTTCGATCATTTCGAGCCGATCCTCGAACGCGCCGTCAGCCGGCTGCCGATGCTGGCCGAGGCCGGGATTCACACGTTCTTCAACGGGCCCGAAAGCTTCACGCCCGACGACGCCTACAACCTTGGCCAGTCGCTGGAAGTCGACAATTTCTGGGTCGCGGCGGGGTTCAACTCCATCGGCATCCAGTCCGCGGGCGGCGCGGGCATGGCGTTGGCCGAATGGATGGAAACGGGCGAGAAGCCGTTCGATCTGGGCGATGTGGACGTGGCGCGGAACCAGCCATTTCAGGGCAACCGGCACTATCTGTTCGAACGTTCGAAGGAAACGCTGGGCCTGCTCTACGCGGACCACTTTCCCTACCGCCAGAAGGCCACTGCTCGGGGCGTGCGGCGGACGCCGTTCCACGCGCATCTGGAAGCCAATGGTGCGGTCTTTGGCGAAATCGGCGGCTGGGAACGCGCCAACTGGTTCGCGAACGAAGGCCAGGAGCGGGAATATAGCTATAGCTGGGGCCCGCAGAACTGGTTTGGCAACCAAGCTGCCGAGCACAGGGCCGTGCGCGAGAATGTCGGCATGTACGATATGTCGTCATTCGGCAAGATCAGGGTCGAAGGGCGCGATGCCGAAGCATTCCTGAACCATGTCTGCGGCGCGGACATGTCCGTGCCCGCTGGCAAGATCGTCTACACCCAGTTCCTGAACAGTCAGGGCGGGATCGAGGCCGACGTGACCGTCACCCGGCTGTCGGAGACCGCGTATCTGGTGGTCACGCCCGCAGTGACCCGGCCCAAGGATCAGGTCTGGATGCAGCGGCATGTCGGCGACTTCAGCGTTGTCATAACTGACGTGACGGCGGGTGAAGGTGTTTTGGCCGTAATGGGGCCGAACGCGCGCAAACTGCTGCAGAAGGTCAGCCCGAACGACTTCTCGAACGAGGTGAATCCGTTCGGCACAGCTCAGGACATCGAGCTGGGCATGGGGCTCGCCCGGGTGCATCGCGTTTCCTACGTCGGAGAGCTTGGCTGGGAGATCTATGTTTCATCCGACATGGCCGGACATGCGTTCGAAACGCTGTGGGAGGCCGGGCAGCACATGGGGCTGAAGCTATGCGGCATGCACATGATGGACAGCTGCCGGATCGAGAAGGCATTCCGCCACTTCGGTCACGACATCACCAGCGAAGATCACGTGCTGGAGGCGGGTCTCGGCTTTGCCGTGAGGCTGCAGAAGGCCGACTTTGTTGGGCGCGACGCGGTCCTGCGCAAGAAGGAGGCGGGGCTGGAGAAGCGGATGCTTCAGTTCCGGCTGAGCGAACCGGAGGTCATGGTTTATCACAATGAACCCCTCCTTCGGGATGGGAAGATCGTGAGTCACCTGACTTCGGGCGCCTACGGCCATCATCTCGGCGGGGCGATGGGTATGGGCTACGTGCCTTGCAAGGGGGAGAGCGTGGCGGACGTGCTCGCGTCCTCTTACGAGGTCGAGGTGGCCGGGCGGCGCATCAAGGCAGAGCCCTCGCTGCAGCCGATGTACGACCCGAAATCAGAACGCGTGCGAATGTAACGGATCGGGGGCTGCATGCCCCCGGACCTTAAAGAGAATATTGCAGCCAGGCGAAAGCAAGTGCCTTTCAGGGAGAGACGGCAATGTCGGAAGAGGCCATGAACTGCGAGCCGCGGCGGGCGGCAAGAGCGGGCGGTCGCGAGGCGCGGCGCGCGATGCGGGCGGCCCCCCTGGCCGAGCATATCCGGCCGGTGCGGGCGGGTATGACGGGCGGCCAGTACAAGCCGCTGACCGAGGCAGGCATGGAAAGGATCCATCAGTCGGCGCTTGAGGCGCTTGAGGTGATCGGGCTGTCGCAGGCGCCGGCATCCGGCGTCGAGGTCATGACGAAAGCGGGCGCGATCCTTGGCGATGACGGGCGGCTTCGGTTCCCCCGTGCGCTGGTCGAGGACATGCTGGCGAAAGCGGCGCGTGACATCACGCTGTGCGGCCGTGATCCCAAGCACGATCTGCATCTCACGGGCAGCAACGTTCACTTCGGCACTGCCGGCGCTGCCGTGCATATCGTCGATGTCGAAACCAACACCTACCGCGATTCGACCGCGCAGGACCTCTACAATGCCGCGCGGATCACCCACCACCTCGACAATGTGCACTTCTTTCAGCGCGCGATGGTGGCGCGCGACGTGCTCGACAATCTCGAGATGGATCTCAACACGATCTTTGCCTGTGTTTCGGCGACGACCAAACATATCGGCACCTCGTTTTCCGATCCGAGCCATGTCGAGCCCTGCATGCAGTTGATCCATCGGCTCGCGGGTGGCGAGGAGGCGTGGAGGGCGCGGCCGTTCATTTCGAACTCCAACTGCTTCGTCGTGCCGCCGATGAAATTCGCCGAGGAAAGCTGCATGGCGATGGAGAATTGCATCCGGGCGGGCATGCCGGTTCTGCTTCTCAGCGCCGGTCAGGCAGGCGCGACGGCGCCAGCGCCGATCGCGCTTGCCATCGTTCAGGCGGTCGCCGAATGCCTTGCGGGCGTCGTCTATGTCAACGCGATGAAGCCCGGCCATCCGGCGGTCTTCGGTACATGGCCTTTCGTATCGGACCTTCGCACCGGAGCGATGTCCGGCGGTTCAGCCGAACAGGCGCTTTTGACGGCGGGCTGCGCGCAGATGCACCGGTTCTACAACCTGCCGGGCGGTGCGGCGGCCGGCATCTCGGATTCCAAGCTGCCGGACATGCAGGCGGGCTGGGAACAGGGCATCACCAACGTGCTCGCCGGTCTTTCAGGTCTCAACATGGCGTACGAGGCCGTCGGCATGCACGCATCGCTGCTGGGCTTCTGCCTCGAATCTCTGGTGCTCGGCGACGATATTCTGGGTCAGGTCCTGCGTTGCGTGCGCGGCATCGACGTGACCGAGGATTCGACCTCGATCGAGGCGATGAAGGCGGTTTGCCTTGGCGGCCCCGGCCACTATCTCGGTTCAGACCAGACGCTTAAGCTGATGCAAACCGAATACATCTACCCGACGCTCGGCAACCGGATGAGCCCGAAGGAATGGGTCGAAGCGGATCGGCCGCTCCTTATCGACAAGGCAATCCAGCGGAAGAACGAGATCCTGGCAAAGGCCGGCATGCAGATCGACGCGGAACTCGATGCAGCGATCCGCAAGGACTACAACATCTATTTCCGCTGAAACAGAGACGAATCCCAGGCCGAAAGCGCCTGATCCAATGGGGTGACCAATGCACTACGGCTATATCGGTCTGGGCAATCTGGGTGCGAACTGCGCCGCTTGTCTTTTGAAGGCGGGATTCCAGGTGACCGTTCACGATCTGAACAAGTCGCTGGCCGACCGGCTGATCGCGGCGGGCGCAACCTGGGCGGAGAGTGCCGAAGACGTCGCTGCGAGCGTCGATCACGTCATTACCTGCCTGCCTTCGCCAGCGGTCTCTGAAAAGGTGCTACGCCAGATCCTTCCGGTGATGAAGCCGGACGCGAGCTGGATCGAGATGTCAACTCTGGGGCGGGACGACGTCCTGGCCCTGTCCGAGGTCGCTGCCGAACACGGTGTGCGGATGCTGGAACTGCCGGTGACGGGCGGGGTTCATCTCGCGGCGCAAGGCAAGATCACCATGCTGCCGGGCGGCGACAAGGACCTTGTTGACCTGCACTGGAAGGCTTTCGAGGCGATGGGCGACAAGATCTTCCACATGGGTCCCTTGGGATCGTCCTCGATCATCAAGGTCATTACCAACATGCTGGCCTTCATTCACCTGAAGGCCTGCGGCGAGGCGCTGATGCTGGCCAAGCGCGGCGGGCTTGACCTTGCCCAGTCGTGGCAGGCGATCAAGGCCTCGTCGGGAAATTCTTTCGTGCATGAAACCGAGGGCGCGCTGATTCTGAACGGGTCCTACGACGTCGCGTTCAACATCGATCTTGCGCTGAAAGACCTTGGTTTCGCGCTGGGCTTCGGCAGGGAATTCGGCGTTCCGCTAGATCTCGCCTCGGCGACAAACCAGACCTATGTCGCCGCCAAGGCCGCCTATGGCGGCGAGGCGCAATCGCCCATGATTGCGAAACTGCTGGAGGATCTGCTGGGCACCGACCTGCGCGCGCCGGGCTTCCCAGCGCGGCTGGAATAGTCCCGAAACGACACCACTGCGTCGCAAGAGGCGCTGCTTGCGCGCTTTGCCTACGGCATCAGGTGTTGGTGGGACGCATGGTAATGGCATGGACAAGTTCGATTACATC
This sequence comes from uncultured Rhodobacterales bacterium, assembly GCA_965368915.1. GTDB lineage: Bacteria > Pseudomonadota > Alphaproteobacteria > Rhodobacterales > Rhodobacteraceae > Albidovulum. The sequence goes on from CBDUOT010000003.1 coordinate 8,053, forward strand.
ATCGTGGGTGCCGGCTCGGCCGGTTGCGTGCTGGCTGAGCGGCTATCGGCGAACGGCAGGCAACGGGTTCTGGTGCTGGAAGCGGGCGGCAGCGACCGCCGTTTCTACGTGAATCTGCCGCTGGGCTACGGAAAGCTGTTTTTCGACCCGAAGGTGAACTGGTGCTACCGGACCGAACCTGATCCCGGTCTGGCGGGTAACAGCGATTACTGGCCGAGGGGCAAGATCCTTGGCGGGTCGAGTTCCATCAATGCCATGGTTTGGATCCGAGGCCATAGGAGCGACTACGAGGATTGGGAAGCGGAGGCTGGGTCCGGTTGGGGCTGGGACGCCGCGCGCGAGGCTTATCGCTCGATCGAGGATAACGAGGCGGGCGGCGACGCGGTGCGCGGCACCGGCGGGCCGCTGTTTATCTCGGCGAACCGGAAGGACCTGCATCCGCTTTGCGACAGCTTCATCCGATCCGCCGAGCACACGGGCCTGCGACGCAATGTTGATTTCAACGGGATCGAGCAGGAAGGCGTCGGGATCTACCAGATGACGATCAAGGGCGCGCGGCGCAATTCAACCGCCCGCGCCTTCCTGCGCCCCGCGATGAAGCGCAAGAACGTCCGCGTTGAAACCCAAGCCCATGTCACGCGGATCCTTTTCGAAGGCCGCCGGGCCGTCGGCGTGGAATACCGTCAAAAGGGCGTTTTACGGCAGGTTAGAGCCTCGTCTGAGGTGATTATCTCGGGCGGGGCGATCAATTCGCCGCAGCTTTTGATGCTGTCGGGTATCGGTCCCGCCGGGCAACTCAGGGACCACGGTATCGACGTTGTCGCGGACAACGCGCAGGTCGGCCGCAATCTGAACGATCACCAGGGTATCAACTACACCTGGCGCATGACCGTGCCGACCTACAACGACATCCTTCGTCCGTGGTGGGGTAAGGCTCTGGTCGGGATGCGCTATTTCTTGGGCGGCAAGGGGCCTCTCGCCAAGTCGGTCAACCACGCGGGCGGCTTCTTCCGTACCGCGCCGGATCTTCCGCGCCCGAACATGCAGCTCTACTTTCAGGCGTTTTCGACGCTTGTCCCGCGCGAGGGCGAACGGCCGGTTCTCTCGCCCGACCCGTTTTCGGGCCTGTCTATCGGCCTTTCGAACTGCCGCCCGACCAGCCGGGGCGATATCACGCTGAACAGCGCCGATCCTTACGCGGCTCCGAGGATCGTCGCCAATGCGTTCTCGACGGAAAACGATGTTCAGGAAATGCTGGCGGCGGTGAAGTACCTGCGGAAGATCGCTGATGAAGAACCGATGCGGTCCCTCATCGCCGAGGAACTGCGCCCCGGCCCGGAAGTGCAGAGCGACGAAGATCTGATCGCCGATTTCCGCGCGCGGTCGGGCACGGTCTATCATCCGTCCTGCACCGTCAGGATGGGCAGCAACCCTATGACGTCGGCCGTCGACCCGGATCTTCGGGTGCGCGGCGTGTCTGGTCTGCGCGTCTGCGACGCTTCGGTCTTCCCAACGCTGATCGGGGGAAATACCAATGCGCCGAGCATCCTCGTCGGCTGGTTGGGCGCGGAACGCATCCTGAAGGGCGCGAGCTGAAGGCGTAGTGGGCGGGAACGGGAAACGCGAATGGCCTATCTTCTCGGTGTCGATACAGGCGGGACATATACCGACGCGGTGATCCTCGATGAGGCTGAGGACCGCGTCGTCGCCTCGGCCAAATCGCTCACCACACGTCCGGACCTTGCTCTCGGCGTTGGCCGGGCGATCGATGCGGCGATCGCTGAGGCGGGCGTGGAGGCGGCTCAGATTGCGATGGTGTCGCTTTCGACGACGCTCGCGACGAATGCGCTTGTCGAGGGGCAGGGCGGCCGCGTAGCGCTGGTCTTCATCGGGTTCGACGAGGCGGAACTGGGCCGCGCCGGGCTGAGCGAAGCGCTTAAGGGCGATCCGGTGATCTCTCTCTCAGGTGGTCACAACCATGGCGGAGGCGAGGTCGCACCGCTTGATTTGGCTAAATTAGACTCTGATATCGCGGCGTTGGGGCCCGACATCACCGGTTTTGCCGTCGCCTCCAGCTTTGCCACCCGCAATGCCGCGCATGAAAACGCCGCCCGCGACCTGATCCGGGAAAAGACCGGCAAACCTGTCACCTGTTCGAACGAACTGTCTGCTGGTCTCAACGGACCCCGACGGGCGCTGACCGCTGTGCTGAACGCCCGGCTTATCGGCATGATCGACCGGCTCATCAGCGCGTGCGAGGCGCACATGGCGAGCCTTGGCATCGATGCGCCGCTGATGGTGGTGCGAGGTGACGGCGCGCTGGTGTCGGCCGAACTCGCGCGGGACCGGCCGATCGAGACAATCCTGTCCGGCCCCGCGGCCTCCATCGCCGGGGCGAGTTGGCTGACAGGAGAATCCGACGCGCTCGTCTCTGATATCGGGGGAACCACCACAGACGTGTGCCTTCTGAAGGACGGCAAGCCCGCGATTGATCCGATGGGCGCGCGGGTCGGCGAGTTCAGGACGATGGTCGAGGCGGTCGCGATGCGCACGACGGGTCTTGGCGGCGACAGCGAGGTGCACCTGCTGGATGGACTGGAGACCGGATTGCGGCTGGGTCCGCGCCGGCTCGTTCCCGTGGCGCTCGCGGCGCGCGACTACCCGGATCTTGTACACGAGGCGCTCGATGGGTGGCTTTCTCAGGATGCGGTCGGAGAACACGACGGCCGCTTCGCGATCCCGATGTGGCAAGACACCGTGCCCGAGGGGCTGACCGGACGCGAAGGCGCGGTGGTCGAACGGCTTATTGCCGGCCCGAAACGGCTGGCAGACTGTGCACGCACACGCCTTGAATTGCCCGCTCTCACGCGGCTTGTGGCGCGCGGTCATGTGATGATTTCAGGCGTGACACCGTCCGATGCGTCGCATGTGCTGAACCGACTTGAAAGCTGGGATGCGATGGCGGCGCGCAAGGCGGTGACGCTGCTGGCCCGCCGCCGGAATGGTCGCGGCGACCGGATCGCTGCCGGTCCAGAGGCGCTCGCAGAAGCAATCATCAACCAGCTTACCGCACAAACGGTCGATTGCCTTCTGGAGGCTGCGTTCGCCGAGGACAGCCGCGGCTGGGGTGCGTCGCCCGAAGCTCTCGCGCGCCATACTCTTATGCGGGCGGGGCTGGAGGGTCACGCTGGTGTAGTTCGCATTCAAGCGAGCCTTGGCGTCCCGGTGATCGGACTTGGTGCGTCGGCGTCGAGTTACTATGGTGCGGTGGGCGAACGACTTGGCACACGGATGGTGTTGCCCGAACATGCCGGCGTGGCGAATGCCATCGGCGCGGTGGTCGGCCAGATCGCGATGCATGTGGAGGGCATCGTCACCAGCCCCGGTCCGGGCCTCTTCGCGGCGCACCTGCCCGAAGGTCCAAAGCGTTTCATCGATCGAGACACGGCCCTTGCCGCCCTGGAAGCCTCGCTTACGGAAGACGCGACCGAACGTGCGCGCCTCGCCGGGGTCGAAAAGATGCGGATTTCGACCGAGCGGGACGTGACCGAAATCGAAGTCGAAGGTCAGCCGATGTTCATTGAGGCAAAGCTGCGCGTGACGGCGCAAGGCAGGCCGCGGATCGCAGTCGGCTGAGGCGTCAAGAAAGACCCTATTTCGGCGTTATCCGCCCGAAATACCGGCTTCAGCCGCGATTTCGGCCCGGCTTTTGCGGGACCGTTCTGTTGCCGATTTGAGCTGACCGCAGGCGGCCATGATGTCTTCTCCTCGGGGTGTGCGGATGGGAGACGCGTAGCCAGCTTTATAGATGATGTCGGCAAAAGCCTCGATCCGTTGCCAGTCCGAGCGTTCGTAAGGGCTGCCTGGCCATTCGTTGAAGGGGATGAGGTTGATCTTGGCGGGAATGCCGCGGATCAGCTTCACCAGCCTTCTCGCATCTTCGTCGCTGTCGTTCACACCTCTCAGCATCACGTATTCGAACGTGATCCGTTCCGAGTTGGACAGACGCGGATATTCGCGCAGTGCGTTCAGAAGTGTTTCGATGTTCCAGCGCTTGTTGATCGGAACGAGTTTGTCGCGAACCTCATCCGTCGTTGCGTGGAAGCTGACGGCCAGAAGGCAGCCGATTTCCTCGGCCGTCTTCGCGATTTCCGGCACGACGCCTGACGTCGAAAGAGTGATCCGGCGGCGGCTGAGGGTCAGCCCCTCGCCGTCCATCACGATCTTCATCGCGTCGCGGACGTTTTCGAAGTTGTACAGCGGTTCGCCCATGCCCATCAGCACGACATTGGAGATCAGCCGGGTTTCGTTCTTCGGCGCGCCTTGTTCAGGCCATTCGCCCAGATCGTCGCGCGCGACCATGACCTGCCCGACGATTTCCGCGGCCGTCAGGTTGCGCACGAGCTTTTGCGTGCCGGTGTGGCAGAAGGAACAGGTCAGCGTGCAGCCGACCTGCGACGAAATGCAGAGCGTTCCGCGATTTTCCTCAGGGATGTAGACCGTTTCGACCTCGTGCCCGCCCGCGATCTTCAACAGATACTTCCGGGTGCCATCCGCCGAGACCTGACGCGTCACAACCTCGGGCAACGCGATTTCGAACCTTTCAGCCAACATGGCGCGGTAATCCTTGGCGAGGTTCGTCATCGCCGCGAAGTCGCGCACTCCCCAATGATAGATCCACTGCCATATCTGGCCGACGCGCATTTTGGCTTGCTTCTCGGGCGTACCGGCGGCGATCAGGGCATCCCGAAGCTGCTCGCGCGTCAGGCCGACAAGGTTGACCCGCCCGCCTTCCGGCAGTTTGCGGGGGATCGTCATCACGTCCTGCGTGATCGGTGCGGAAGGGCGCGCGTCTGTCATCGGGTCCGGTCCTGAAAAGTCGAACGACAGCATATAGTCGATCGCAACGCGAAACGGAACAGGTTCGATTGACGGCCCATAAACTCCGGTTTCGGTCAATCTGCGGCTGGCATCGCCTCGGGCGCGTCAACTTCGCCCTGAAAGACCGCTGAAACCTCGGCGCGCAGGATGCGAGCGATGAGTGACACGTCTTCGGGCGTGAAGGTCAGGGGCAGGCGCATGTCGACAAGACCCGAGAGGATGCGATCTGTACGGGGAAGGTCCTGATGCGGAGCGTAGCGCCAACTGTCGTGGCGCGAAGTGAAGCCCTGAGGTTCGGGCGCGCCGAACCATTTCAGCTCGACGCCACGTGCGGCGGACCGGGCGAGAAGTGAGCGGACCTTTTCAGGCGTCCAATCTGGCAAAAGAAACTGGAAGGATGAGGCGACATAGGCCTCTTCCTGCGGGCGCTCTATGAGTTTCAGGCCCGCGGTGCCTTCAAGTCCCTTCTCCAGCACGCGGTAAAGTTCATTCCAGCGCGCGCATTGGCGAGGCAGTTCGGCCAACTGCGGCCTCAGAATCGCTGCGCGCAGGTTGTCCATGCGGCCCGAGACGTTGGGGGTGTCGTATTTCACGCGCTCGAAGGCTTCGGGCGGCGGCGCGGCCCTGTGGCGATCGTAGAGCATGTAGCTGCCCGACAGCATGATCGCCCGCGCCATGAGATCCGCGTCGTCCGAGACGAGCAGTCCGCCTTCGCCGGAATTCATGTGCTTGTAGGTTTGCGTTGAATAGCAGCCGATCCGCCCGTGACGTCCGGAAGGCGTGCCGCGCCACGCCGCGCCCATCGTGTGGGCGCAATCCTCGACAATCGGCAGGTCCGCATCATCGCAGACCTGCATCAACCGGTCCATGTCGCAGATATGCCCGCGCATGTGGCTGAGCAGAAGCGCCTTTGCGCCGGGAGCCTTGCTGGAGAGGTCGTCGATGTCGATCGTCAGCGACTCCGTTGTTTCGACGAACACCGGCACGGCGCCGAGCGCTGCAATCGCGCCGGGCACCGGCGCCAGCGTGAAGGCGTTCGTCAGTACCCGGTCGCCTGGCCCAATCCCCAGCGCCCTGAGCGCGCAGCCCAGCGCATAGCCGCCAGACGCGACGGCAAGGCAGTATTTCGCGCCGGTGAAGACTGCGAATTCCTCCTCCAGCAGCGCGGTTTCGGCAATTTCACCTTGGACTGTGTTGTAACGGTGCAGCCGCCCATGACGCAGAACGCGCGTCGCCGCTTCGATCGCCGCTTCAGGCAAAGGTTCTTGCTGGGTGAAACTTCCGGTGAATGTCTCCATATCGGCGACATTGGCGTTGGCGCGCCACAACGTCAATCGTCCGCAGGTTGACAATGCGGGCGGGAAATGCGCCGTGTCTATCAAAGCTCGGGAGAAGTTGATGACGCACAGGCTTTCACTCGCAATCGCCGCTGGCCTGTTCGTGGTCGCAGCCTCTTCGGCCAATGCTGAAAAGGTAATCTACCAGGGCGTGGATGCGGAAAAGCTGAAATGCGCCGTCATGCTCTCGCTGATTGCGGAAGCCGGGCTGCAGGCGGGCGAGCTGAAGGCGGGCGAGTACATGATGGCGACGGGGGCGGTCATCACCCTTCTCGACGACTTGCCCGGCACGCCCGCCCACAAGGAACAGGCGATGGAGCGGATGGCCGAACGCCTGTTCGACAACGTTTCGGAACAGGACGTCGTTCGCATGTTCGACCGCGACATGCCGCGCTGCGATCGATTCTTCGAGTGACCGTCAGGCGGGCAAGAGCCGTTCGGCCAGTGCCGGCAAGTCGTTAAACCCGTCAAGAAGCGCATCCGGCGACAGCCGGGAAACCCCTTGCCCCTCTGGCCCGAACGTAACAAGGGCGACGGGCACACCGGCCGCCGCCGCCGTGCGCCGATCGGTTTCCGTGTCGCCCACCAGCATGGAGCGATCCATGCGCCCCCCCGATCTTTCCACCGAAAGCCGGTAGGGGGCCGGATCGGGCTTTCGGACCGGCAGCGTGTCCGCACCGATCACCGCGCCGAAAAGCCCGCGCACGCCGAGCCGGGCCAACAGCAGCTCGGCCAGGCCTTCCGGCTTGTTCGTGCAGATGCCGGTCGCGAAACCTTCAGCCCTAAGGATTTCCACGGCCTCGACCACGCCCGGATAGAGCGTCGTGTAGCGGTCGATCCCGGTCTCGTAGGCTGCCAGAAGCCGGGGATACTGGGCATCGACCTCGGCCTCGCCACCCTTTCCGAGTCTCGAAAAGCCCAAGCGCAGCATTGCCCGTCCGCCGTGAAAGGCCGTCAACGAATCCGTGACCGGATCGAGCATGTCGCCTGCACCCAAGTCGCGAAAACAGGCATTCGCCGCGTCGATAAGGTCGGCCGACGTGTCCGCGAGCGTGCCGTCGAGATCGAAAATTACCGTTCGCATGCGTTTCTGGCCCTGTAACCCTTTGAAAGGTGTTTTGATGCTTGCCCTCTTGCGGCAGTCGGGGCCTTGGTTAAAACGAGCGGAACGCGAAGGAAAGCACCATTCATGGCCACAGCGCTGATCATTCTCGCCGCGGGAAAGGGGACACGGATGAATTCCGACCTTCCCAAGGTATTGCACAAAGTGGCCGGAGCGCCGGTCCTTGCCCATGCCATGCGGGTCGGCGCGACGCTGGAACCCGACCGCATGATCGTTGTCGCCGGGCACGAAAGGGAAGCTGTCGAGCGGGCCGTGCGCGACGTTGATGAAGAAGCGATCGTGGTTGAACAGGTCGAGCAACTCGGCACTGGCCATGCCGTTGCGCAGGCATTGCCGGCACTTAAAGGCTTTTCCGGCAAGGTGCTTATCCTTTTTGGCGACACGCCCCTGATAAGGGGAGAGACGCTGGAAGCTCTTTCCGGGTCCTCCGCCGACGTCACGGTCCTGGGTTTCGTCGCGCAGAACCCGCGTCGCTACGGCAGACTTGTCACGAACGGAAACGAGCTTCAGCGTATCGTGGAATTCAAGGACGCGACCGAGGAAGAGCGTGCCGTGACGCTTTGCAACGGCGGGCTCATGGCCGTGGATGCTGAACTTCTGGCCAAGCTGGTTTCCGGTCTCTCGAACGACAATGCGGCGGGCGAGTACTATCTGACCGACATCGTGGCGGCCGCTCGGGCTGGTGGCCAAACGGCCGCCGTCGTGACCTGCGACGAGGCCGAGACGTTGGGCGTCGACACCCGCGCGCAGCTGGCGGAGGCCGAGGCCTTCTTTCAGGCTCGTGCCCGGACTGAAGCGATGGAAAACGGTGTTACGCTGCTGGCGCCCGAAACGATCTTTTTCGCCTTTGATACCTATATCGGCCGCGACAGCACCGTCGGCCCCAACGTCGTCTTCGGCCCCGGGGTCACGGTGGAATCCGGCGCCGAAATCCGTGCATTCTGTCACCTTGAGGGCTGCCACATCTCGCGCGGTGCCACGGTTGGGCCTTTTGCCCGGCTTCGTCCCGGCGCAGAACTTGCCGAAGATGTGCATGTCGGCAACTTCGTGGAAATCAAGAACGCCATCCTTGACGAGGGCGTGAAGGTCGGCCACCTGACCTATCTCGGTGATGCCCATATCGGCGAGCACACGAATATCGGAGCGGGAACCGTGACGTGCAACTACGACGGCGTGATGAAGCACCGAACCGAGATCGGCGCGCGGGCCTTCATCGGTTCGGACACAATGCTCGTGGCGCCGGTCAAGGTGGGCGCGGGGGCTCTGACCGGGTCGGGTTCGGTCATTACTGAAGACGTCCCGGCTGACGCCATGGCGCTTGGCAGGGCCAAGCAGGTCGTGAAGCCTGGCCTGGCCAAGCGTCTGTTCGAGATATTGAGGGCCGAAAAAGCAAAACGGCAGAAAGAGGCAAGGTAATGTGCGGCATCGTCGGAGTCCTCGGTCACCATGAGGTGGCGCCTATCCTTGTTGAGGCGCTGAAACGGCTCGAATACCGCGGCTACGATTCTGCCGGGATCGCGACGGTGAACGCGGGCAAGCTGGATCGCCGCCGCGCGGTGGGCAAGCTTCATCACCTGTCGGACCTTCTTGTGCACGAGCCGCTCGCGGGGAAGGCCGGGATCGGGCACACGCGCTGGGCGACCCACGGTGCCGCTACCGTCGTGAACGCACACCCCCACCGTTCCGGCCCTGTCGCGGTCGTTCACAACGGCATCATCGAGAATTTCCGCGAACTGCGGACCGAACTTGCCGAAGCGGGGCTTGCCTGCGAGACCGAGACCGACACCGAAACCGTTGCGCTTCTCGTCCGGCACTACATGGATCAGGGAATGCCGCCCCGCGACGCCGCCCGCACCACGCTGAAGCGGCTGGAGGGCGCCTTCGCGCTTTTGTTCCTGTTCGACGGCGAAGAGGACCTGATGATCGCTGCCCGCAAGGGCTCTCCGCTCGCGATCGGCCATGGCGATGGAGAGATGTTTGTCGGCTCGGACGCGATCGCGCTGGCGCCGATGACCGACCGGGTCACTTATTTGGAAGAGGGCGACTATGCCTTCGTCACGCGCACCGGCGCTGAAATATTCGACGAGCGCGATCAACGCGCCAATCGCAAATTGACGAAGATTCAACTTGATGCAACGCGGATCGAGAAGGCGGGTTACAAGCACTTCATGGCCAAGGAGATCGCTGAGCAGCCCATCGTGCTGGCAGATGCGATCAAGCACTATTGCAGGGGCGGTCGCATCAACCTGCCCGAGGGGATGGAGTTCGGTTCGCTCGACAGGCTCACGCTAGTTGCCTGCGGGACGGCGTTTTACGCCTGCATGACCGCGAAGTACTGGTTCGAAAGCCTTGCGGGGTTGCCGTGCGATGTCGATATCGCGAGCGAATTCCGATACCGCGAGCCGCCAATGTCCGAAAACTCATTCGCGCTCTTCGTCAGCCAGTCCGGAGAGACCGCCGATACGCTCGCAGCGCTTCGCTATGCGAAGGACAAGGTGTCCAAGATCGTGTCGGTCGTGAATGTGGCGACCTCGTCGATCGCCCGGGAAAGCGATGTGGCGATGCCGACCCTCGCGGGGGTTGAGGTGGGCGTGGCCTCGACGAAGGCGTTCACCTGCCAGCTTTCGGTTCTGCTTCTCCTGGCGCTCAAGGCGGGACATGACCGGGGTCGGATCGATGACAAAGCCCTTGCCGCGCATCTGAAGTCGCTTTCGGCGCTGCCCGGCCTTATGAACCAAACGCTGGGGCAGGAACCGTCGATCTCCGTGATGGCCGCCGCCGTTGCGGAAGCGCAGGACGTACTGTTCCTTGGGCGCGGGGCGATGTTTCCACTGGCACTCGAAGGGGCGCTGAAGCTTAAAGAGATCAGCTACATCCATGCCGAGGGCTACGCGTCGGGAGAGCTAAAGCATGGGCCGATCGCGCTTATCGACAAGAACGTGCCTGTTGTCGTTCTCGCGCCGCGCGATGCGCTGTTCGACAAGACAGTGTCGAACATGCAGGAGGTGATGGCGCGGCACGCCAAGGTGATCCTGATCACTGATGCCGCAGGCGCCGAGGAGGCCGGGCTTGGCACCTGGAAAACGCTGACGCTGCCCGCAGTCGACGACCCTATCCTTGCGCCGATCCTTTACGCGCTTCCTGTTCAGCTTTTGGCGTATCACGCCGCCATCGCGAAGGGGACCGACGTGGATCAGCCGCGGAACCTTGCCAAGTCGGTCACCGTGGAATGACGCCGGACGCGGCGCTGGCCGAATTGCGTGCTCTCGCCGATCCGGAATACGCAGCGGGTGCGGCGGACTACCACAAGGCAAAGCGGGAATACCTGGGCATCCGCGTCCCGGTTTTGACCGATCTCGCGCGGCAATGGCGTGCGGATCTGGATGTGACGGGACGGGTGGCGCTGGCCGATCAGCTCTGGCGGACCGACATCCACGAGGCTCGCGTCGCCGCAGCAAAGTTGCTGACACAGGCGCGGATCAAGGATGACGAACCCGTCTGGCGGCTGATCGCCTCTTGGGTGCCGGACTTCGACGGCTGGGCCATCGCCGATCATGTCTGCGACGCCGGTGCGCGGCGGCTGGTGGCCGATCCTTCCCGTATCGACGAGGTCGAGTCCTGGACCAAGGCGGACAGCGTCTGGACCCGGCGCGCAGCCTTGGTGATCACGCTGCCCTGGACCAAGCAAAACCACCCAAAGCCCGCTGATCTGGAGATACGCGACCGCGTGCTCGGCTGGGCGGCGGGGATGGTCGACGACCGGGAATGGTTCATTCAGAAGGCCGTCGCCTGGTGGCTGCGCGAGCTTTCGAAGCATGACCCGGACCGCTGCCGCGCGTTTCTGGCGGCTTACGGAGAGCGGATGAAAGGGTTTGCCCGGAAGGAAGCCGGCAAGTATCTGACGTGAGCCTTTGGCTCTGAAATGCCGGCCGCTTTGACTTTCAGAGAACGGGCAGAGGCGCGGCGACTTGCGGGCGTATCCAATGCGCCGCATTCTGGAATGAAATGGATCGATCAAAGGACCTGCGGCGACAGATGGAAGCTGATCAGCCGACATACCTGACGACCAAGGAAGTCGCAGACCTGATCCGCGTCAAGGAACGGAAGGTCTACGATCTGGCCGCGGCGGGTGAGATTCCCCATCGCCGCATCACCGGCAAGCTTCTGTTTCCAAGCGCCGAGATTGTGCAGTGGATCGAAGGCAGCGGCAGCGCCATGCCAGCCGAGCGCCCGCCTGTGCTTGCGGGATCGCACGACCCGTTGCTGGATTGGGCGGTGCGGGAGTCCGGCTGCGGGCTCTCGACCCTGTTTGATGGGAGCCTCAACGGCCTTGAATTCTTCGCCGAAGGGCGGGCCGCTCTGACGGGCATGCACGTGCCTGAAGATGGTGACTGGAATATCGGCACCGTGGAAGCGCGTGGGACCTCGGACTGCGTTCTGATCGGCTGGGCGCGGCGGTCGCGAGGTCTGTTGCTAGGCGCGAAGGTGCGCGATCAGGTTCTGCGGCTTTCCGACCTAAAGGGACGCCGCGTCGTGCTGCGGCAGCCGGGCGCCGGCGCGGCGACGTTTTTCGAGCGCTTGTTGAAGGCAGAAGGGCTGGCCCCTTCGGACTTCGAAAATCCCGGCGGTGTCGCGCGCACCGAAAGCGATGCCGCCGCTGCCGTTTCGTCGGGCGATGCGGATGCGGCCATGGGGATCGAGGCGATGGCGCGTCAGTTCAATCTGGGCTTTCTTCGGCTCGTAGAGGAGCGGTTCGATCTGCTTGTCGATCGCCGGTCATACTTCACGCAGCCGGTTCAGACCCTTTTGGCGTTCACTCGCGTGAACGGTTTTCGCGACAAGGCCGAAACCTTGGGCGGCTACGACATCGGCGAGCTTGGTGCCGTGCGGTGGCTGTCACCCTGACAAGCGCGATGGGGCGCCAATGTGGCGCCCCGCAAAGCTTCAGCCCTCGGCGTTCGGGAAGAAAAGCTGCTGGCCATCGATCTTGTAGCTTGCGATGGCGTCCTGTCCTTCCGCCGAAATCACCCAGTCGACGAACTGCTGTCCCATATCTGCCTTCACGTTCGGGTGCTTTTCCGGGTTCACAAGGATGATGCCGTACTGGTTGAACATCTTCGCGTCGCCCTCGACTGCGATTTGGTAATCGCCCTTGTTTCCGAACGAAATCCACGTCGCGCGGTCGGTCATGACATAGGCGCCCATCCCGGTGCCTGCGTTCAGCGTCGCGCCCATGCCAGACCCGGTTTCCCTATACCACTCGCCCGACGCAGCCGAAGCGTCGATGCCCGCCGCCTTCCAAAGCCCGAGTTCCGCCTTGTGCGTTCCGCTGTCGTCGCCGCGCGAGGCGAAGGGTGCTTTCGCTTCAGCAATTTTTGTCAGGGCTGCGACGACGTCGTTCGAACCCGCAATGCCCGCAGGGTCGGCAGGCGGTCCGACGATGACGAAATCGTTGTACATGACGTCGAAGCGCTGAACGCCGTCGCCATCGGCCACGAATTGCTCCTCGGCGGGCTTGGCATGGACGAAAAGCACGTCGCCGTCGCCATTTGCAGCGTTCTTGATCGCCTGTCCGGTGCCGACCGCGACGACGCGCACTTCGATGCCGGTCTTTTCATGAAATATCGGTAGAATGTAGTCGAATAGACCCGAATTCTGGGTAGAGGTCGTCGACTGCACAATGATGAACTTGTCCTGCGCCGCGCCCGAGCCAGGCAGGCAAAGTGTGAGGAATACGGCCCCTGCGAGGCCGAGCAAGTTGCGTCTGATCACGGGTGGTCTCCTTGTTGTCCTCAGACTTGTTTGAGTGGTGGTGGGCCAAGATAGAGACGGCCGTCGCGCCATGCGCGCGCCGCCTCCGATTTCGGTTCGTCAAGCACGTGTGTCGCTCCGCCCGTTTCAGCGACGCGGCCATCGTGCAGGAACACGACATCGTCACCCAGACGCCGCGCCTGCCCGACATCGTGCGTGACGAGCACGATGGTCACGCCTTCCTGATGCGCTTCGTTGATCAGAGCCTCGATAGCCTGGATCGATGCAGGATCGAGGTTCGCCGTGGGTTCGTCGAGGAACAGAAGGTCGGGCTTGCAGGCGAGCGCCCGAGCGACGGCGAGCCGTTGCTGCTCGCCACCCGACAGCACGCCCGCAGGCCGCCGTGCCAGATCGCCAAGCCGCGCGCGCGCCATCGCCTCAGCCTCTCTCGCTGCGCGCTCGGCCCGCGACACGCCGCGCACGGCAAGTGCGAAGCGCAGATTGGCTTGGACTGACCGTCGAAGCATCACGGGCCGCTGGAACACCATCGCCTGTGCGCGTCGCGCGGCCCGGTCGACCGCGCCGCCGCGCCATTTAACCTGGCCCGATGTTGGCTGGATCAGACTATGCAGAAGCCGCAGCATCAGGCTCTTTCCCGCGCCGTTTGCGCCCAGAATGACCGTGCGCCGACCCTCGGCAATCGAGATGTCGACGTTATCGATCAGCTTGCGGCCACCCGCCGTGAAGCAGAGCCCTTGGGCTTTCAGGAGCGGTTCGGACCGCGTGGCTTGGACGGCCGGCTGCACCACAGACAGATCGAATGCAGCGTTACGCATAGGCGGACCTCGCAGACGTTGCGCGGATCGCCATGACGCTGGCGTTAACGATAACCGCGATGGAAAGAAGCACGACACCGAGCGCAAGTGCGAGTTGCAGATTGCCCTTCGATGTTTCAAGCGCGATGGTCGTCGTCATCACGCGTGTCACATGGTTGATGTTGCCGCCCACGATGATGACAGCCCCGACCTCGGCCACGGCACGTCCGAAACCTGCCAACGCGACGGTCAGAAGGCTGTAACGGGCATCCCAAAGCAGCGCCGTGACACGGTCGAACGGCCCGACGCCGAGCGAAGCGAACTGCTCGGCATATTCCAGGTGAAGATCTTCCACGACTTGCTTGGTCAGCGCCGCAACGATTGGCGTCACGAGCAGCGTCTGCGCGATGATCATGGCCATCGGCGTGTAAAGCAGGCCGAGCGGCCCGAGCGGCCCGGCGGCCGAGAGCATGAGGTAGACGACAAGACCGACCACGACCGGTGGCAACCCCATGAGGGAATTGAGAGCAACCGTCGCGATGGTGCGGCCAGGAAAGCGGAAGGCACCGACGAGCGCCCCGAGCGGTAGCCCGATCAGGCAGGCTATGAAGACCGCCGTCAGGGTGACGCGCAGCGACAATCCTATGATCTCGATCAGATCGCGGTCACCTGCCGCAATCAGTCCGATGGCATCGCCGAGGATGGCCCAGAAGCTGTCCACCGCTGCATTTCCTCCCGTCTTCCGGAAATAATACACAAGGATGCAGTCAAATCCATACCTGATACCAATCAATCTCTCGATCCGTCCGACGAATGGGCATATACGGGTGCTCAAACGCTTTGCGGCAAGGGTTCCGGCCGATACTCTTTGTTTGACTCGAGTAGGCGACGATGAGACCGCGCATATGATTCTCGGACCCAAGCGAAACGGGGCGATCCTTGCAGCTGCACGATCCGCAAGCGGCGAGATTTCGGGTGCGCTCGGCGATCTCGGGACGTTTCTTCCCTACGTGATTGCCGTGATCGTGACGGGCGTGTTCGCGCCTGCACCGCTGTTTCTGGGATTTGCCGCAGGATACCTTCTCGTCGCATTCGTCTATCGCCTGCCAATCGCGGTTCAGCCGATGAAGGCACTTGGTGCAATGATCATCGCCGGAGGGATCTCCGCAGGAGACGCAGCCTGGGCTGGCGCCCTGATCGGTGCAGCGCTTCTGCTTTTCGCGGCGACGCCATGGCTCGAACGGGCGGCGCGCGCGATTCCACAATCCGTAGTCACCGGGTTGCAGGCGGGTCTGGGCCTTGTGCTCGCCGCTGTCGCGTATGGCCTGATGCGCAACGAGTGGGGGCTGGCGCTGCCCGCGCTTGGTCTACTGGGGCTTTCGTTGGTGTGGCCGCGCGGCCCGTGGGCGCTTGTCGTCGTTCTGGGGGCGTTGCTGGTTGCCTCGGTCACGGAGTCCGCTCCGGTTCCCGCAGTTGCTTCCACTGCGTCTGGCCCGGTTCCGGCGGTTCTGTCTGGAATTTTCGCTCAGTTGCCGCTGACATTGCTGAATGCAGTCGTGATCGCCGCCGCTGTGGCGCGCGGCTTGTATCCGAACGCATCGGCGCGTGTCAGCGAGCGGAAGCTGGCCGCGACGAGCGGAATTCTGAACCTCACGCTCGTCCCACTGGGTGCCATGCCCATGTGCCATGGTGCCGGAGGAATCGCCGCGCATCACAGGTTCGGTGCGCGTGGTGTCGGCGCGCCACTTATCATGGCGGCACTCTGCGCAACGGCGGCATTGTCGGGATCGGGTGTCGTCGAACTGCTATTGGCCATTCCGCTGCCAGTGGTCGGAGCGTTGCTGGTCTACGCCGCAGCTGACCTCATCTTCACGCGGCGGATGTTCGACGCACGGCCGGACTGTCGCCCGGTAATCGGCGCCACGATGGTTGCGACCTTCTTCCTTGGTGCGCTTGCCGGCCTTGTCGCCGGGCTCGCGGCCGAAACGTTGCGTGCGCATATTCGCCGCAAGCGTAGCCCCGGTGCAGCGGACAGCACGCGATGATCGGTGAGACGGTGCAAGGCCCCGCACGATGAAACCGAGTGACACCGATCTGCGAGAACATGAAGTGGCGGCGCACCTGCCCGAGGCGGACGATGCCCGGCTGCGGTTCATTGGGCGCATTCATACGCCATGGAAAACGCGCGAAACCTGTCCGAGGCAAGGCAGGCCGGACGGGCCGGAATGCCGCGTCGAAGTGTTCGAGCCGTGGGTTGCCGCGCTGAAAGGGCTGGAAGATTACGAGCGTATCGAGCTGCTCTACTGGCTCGACCGGGGGCGTCGGGATCTCGTGCTGCAGAACCCCAAACGGGACGGAAGGCTTTTCGGCACCTTCGCCCTTCGCTCGCCGGTCCGGCCGAACCCCATCGGGACATCCCTCGTCAGTCTCGTGGCGATCGACGGGCCGGTCCTGATCGTTCGCGGATTGGATTGCCTCGACGGAACGCCGCTGGTCGATATAAAGCCCGACCGATGCGCCTTCTCTCCGAAAGCTGCGCCGAAGGATTGACGGCTCAACACGTCAGTTGGCCTCCCGCAACTCCCGCCGCATAATCTTACCCGTCGCAGTCATCGGAAGCGACTCGCGCCGTTCGATGTAGCGCGGTGCGACATGGGCGCCGACGCGCTCTTTGACCTGAGCGATCAGTGCGGTTTCGAGGCCTTCCCATTCAGCACCGTCCCTAAGCACGATGAAAGCCTTAACAACTTCGCCCCGCACAGGGTCGGGCACACCAACACATCCTGCCATGACGACGTCGGGGTGGCCCATGAGGCAATTCTCGATCTCGGACGGCCCGATTCTGTAGCCCGCCGAAGTGATGATGTCATCATCGCGCGCGACATAGGTGAAGTAGCCGTCGGCGTCGCGCGTGCCGAGGTCGCCGGTGCGCATCCACTCACCGAGAAACTTGGTCGCAGTCGCCTCGGGCTTGCCCAGATACTGAAGGAACATCGCCGGATGCCCGCGCCGCACCGCAATCTCACCGATCTCGCCATCGGCGGTTTCGTGACCTTCTGCGTCAATGACCGCCACATCCGCGCCAGGAACCGCGCGCCCCATGGTTCCGGGTCGTGTCGGGAAAAGACCTTCCGACGAGCAGACGACCAGATTGCACTCGGTTTGGCCGTAGATTTCGTTGATCGGGGCGCCGAGCGCGCGCCTACCCCAGTCCAGCATCTCGGCACCGAGGCTTTCACCGCCGGAAGAGACGGCGCGAACGGACAGACCTGTCGGCACGTTCGCCGCCCTCATCATCTTCAATGCTGTGGGCGGCAGGAACATGTTCGTCACGCGGTGCTCGCGGATCAGTCTGAAGGCTTCATCCGGGTCGAACCTCGGCATCCGACGGGAGATGAGGGGCACGCCGTAGTAGAGGCACGGCATTGCCATATCCATCAGTCCGCCGATCCAAGCCCAGTCCGCGGGCGTCCAGCCTACGGCGCCTGGCTTGGGGAAGAAATCCTGGCTGAGTTCAATGTTCGGCAGATGGCCGAGGAGAAAGCGATGACCGTGAAGAACGCCTTTCGGTGCGCCCGTCGTGCCCGAAGTGTAAATCAGGACCGCGGGATCGTCCGCCGTAACCGGCGCCGGTTCGAAGTGGTCGGATGCAGTGGAAATATCATCCCAGAAGTCGCTCTCTGCCGATTTTTGGGTGCAATAGACACCTATTAGATCCGGAAGCGCATCGCGAATGCCAGAGAGCTTATCGAGGCCCGCTGCGTCCGTCACTACCGCCCGTGCGCTTGAATCCGCAAGACGGTATTGCAGTGCGTCCGGCCCGAAGAGAGAAAAGAGCGGCAGAACCACCGCGCCAAGCTTCATCGCCGCGAAGTGCAGGATCAGCACTGCGGCTGACTGCGGCAGCAGCACCGCGACGCAGTCGCCCCTACCGATGCCCCGCGCTGCAAACACATTCGCGAGCCTGTTCGAGGTGGCGTCCAGCTCGCCGTAAGACCAGCGCCGGATCGCGCCCTGCTCGCCAAGCTCAATCAGCGCCACGCGGTCGGGCTCTGCGCGCGCCCAGGATGCACAGCAGGCGTCGGCGATCGAGAACTGCGTAGGCACCTGCCAACGGAAACCGGCCCTTAGCGCTTCCCAACCCCGCCCCTCGGGCAGCATCCTGCGGTCCCTCATCCGCGCACTCCCTCTTTCGCACGACAGGAAGACCATAGTCGTACCCTGTCAAGTCGGCCTTGTGGCGGGGCGTGCCGAGGTTTACCTTCCCTCAATGACCCCGCTCATCGATCCATTCGCCAGGCCGATCTCTTATTTGCGCGTCTCGGTGACAGACCGCTGCGATTTTCGCTGCACCTATTGCATGGCCGAACATATGCAATTCCTGCCGAAGAAGGATCTTCTGACGCTGGAGGAACTAGACCGGCTTTGCACGACCTTCATCAATCTCGGCGTCGAGAAGCTTCGAATCACCGGCGGTGAGCCTTTGGTCCGTCGCGACATCATGACCTTTTTCCGCGGCATGTCCCGACATCTGAAATCGGGTATCTTGAAAGAGCTGACGCTGACCACGAACGGTTCGCAGCTTTCCCGTTTCGCGGACGATCTGTTCGCCTTGGGCATGCGGCGCGTCAACGTTTCGCTCGATACGCTCGATCCCGCCAAGTTCCAGGCGATCACTCGGTGGGGCCGCCTCGCTCAAGTCCAGGAAGGCATCGCGGCGGCCAAAGAAGCCGGCCTTCGGGTGAAGATTAACACGGTCGCGCTGAAGGGTTTCAACGAGGACGAGCTTTTCAGCCTTCTCGACTGGTGCGCGGGCGAGGGCCACGACCTGACCTTTATCGAGGTCATGCCCATGGGCGAAATGGGTGAGGATATGCGGCTTGATCAATACTGGCCGCTAAAGGATCTGCGCGCACGCTTGGCCGAACGTTTCACCCTGACCGAGCTTGCCGAGCGCACGGGTGGGCCTGCGCGCTATGTGCGGATCGAGGAAACCGGGCAAAAGATCGGCTTCATCACCCCGCTTACCCACAATTTCTGCGAAAGCTGCAATCGCGTTCGCGTCACCTGCACGGGCGAGCTTTTCATGTGCCTGGGGCAAGAGGACAACGCCGACCTGCGCGCGCCCCTCAGGGCGAGCGGTGACGACGCCCCGCTTGAAGAGGCGATCCGCGCTGCGATTGCGCGCAAGCCCAAGGGCCACGATTTCGACTATTCACGCCAGAAAGTGCGCGGTCAGGTTTCCCGTCACATGAGCCATACTGGCGGCTGAAGCGGGCTACGCCCAGATCCGGGTTGCATCGCCCTGACGCGCCGGGCAGAGAGTGCGTCAGGACAGCAAGCCGGAGAACCGAATGGACCTGCGCTCGATACTGATGGGCCTTGCGTTCGCGTTCATGTGGTCCTCAGCATTCACTTCAGCTCGTATGATCGTTGCCGACGCGCCGCCGCTTACGGCACTGTCGATCCGGTTCCTGATTTCTGGTCTGATTGGGGTGGCGATCGCGCGGGCCCTGGGTCAAAGCTGGGTGCTGACGCGCGGCCAGTGGCGGTCCGTCGCGATCTTCGGGCTTTGCCAGAATGCACTCTATCTTGGCCTGAACTTCGTTGCGATGCAGTGGGTCGAGGCGTCCCTGGCCGCGATCATCGCCTCGACCATGCCGCTGCTCGTGGCACTTCTTGGCTGGTTGTTCATTGGCCAAAGGGTGCAACCGCTTGGTATCGCGGGGCTGGTTGCCGGTTTCGCGGGTGTCGCGATCATCATGGGGTCGCGCTTTTCCGGCGGGGCGAGCCTTGCGGGAATCGCGCTCTGCTGCATGGGTGCACTGGCGCTGGCCGTGGCGACGCTGACGGTGCGCGGCGCTTCGGCGCAGGGGAATTTGCTCATGGTCGTGGGTCTGCAGATGTTCGTGGGTGCAGGCATTCTGGCTATCGCCGCTGTCGCGCTTGAGGATTGGTCCGTCAACTGGACGCCTCGGCTTGGCCTAGCGTTCATTTACACGACGCTCGTCCCGGGGCTGATTGCCACCTGGGTCTGGTTCCGACTGGTCGAGCGCATCGGCGCGGTGCGGGCCGCAACATACCACTTCCTGAACCCGTTCCTCGGCGTCGTGATTGCGGCAGTGCTGCTTGGCGAAAGATTGGGTCCGGCCGACATCGTCGGCGTCATCATCGTAGCCGCTGGTATCCTCGCCGTTCAGCTCTCCAAGGAAAGCCCGGTGCCGGTCAAAGCTGGCTGACCCTGGGATTGAGACCAGTCACGTGCGGGATCAACCTACCAATCGGGCTGGGGCGCGCCGAGTTCGCGTGCGAGGTCGACGAGGTAACGGCGCATCGATGCCGCGCGCTCTTCCGCCAGACGTCGCCCGGTCGGGGTAAGAAAGGTCTCGGGTAGCTTCAGCAGTTTGACCGGGAAGTGGTCCAGAGCAAAGGCTGCGTCGTTGGGCTCACGCTCTTTGGCGAAGGGGTCTCGCGCATGGAACAGCGGCCGTCCAAGCGACCCAGACACCGCGAAGCAGCGGGCAACCCCGATCGCACCCAACGCCTCGAGCCTGTCTGCGTCGCGAAGGATGCGCGCCTCGGGCGATGCGGGCGAGACGCCTCCAGACCAGCTATGCGCCTCGATCGCGTGGCGTGCCTGAGCGATTTCGGTGGGCGTGAGGCCAAGCGCCTCCATCACCGGCCCGGCCGCAGTCGCGGACATTGAGGCCGCTCGGGCCCGTTTCGGGTGATCTTTTGGCAAGGTCACCAGATCGTGCAGATAGGACGCGCAAAGAAGCACCGGTGAGGGCGGAAGCCCTTCGCCATGCGCGATGGTGCGGGCGTTCAGCCAGACGCGGTCGGCGTGGGCAAGGTCATGCGCCCCGTCTTGCTGGCCTTGGGCCCCGCTTTCGAGCGCTTCGCGCAGCGCCTGACGGAGAGGGGCGAGGCTCATCCGATCCGCCCGCCCGCGTCGCCGATCTGGCCGCGATGAAGCAGGAAGTGATCGAGCAGAACACAGGCCATCATCGCTTCCCCAACCGGGACCGCGCGGATGCCGACGCAGGGGTCATGCCGCCCCTTGGTGACGATTTCCGTCTCTTCGCCCGATATCGTGATCGTCTTGCGCGGCGTGAGGATCGAAGAGGTCGGCTTCACCGCGAACCGCACCACGATGTCCTGACCCGATGAGATGCCGCCCAGAATGCCGCCCGCATGGTTAGAGCTGAAACGCGGCTTGCCGTCATTGCCCATGTAGATCTCGTCGGCGTTTTCGACGCCCGTCAACTCGGCAGCCGCCATGCCGGCGCCGATCTCGACCCCTTTTACGGCGTTGATCGACATCATCGCGGAAGCGAGATCAGTGTCCAACTTGCCGTAAATGGGCGCGCCGAGGCCTGCGGGCGCTCCTGATGCGCGCACCTCCACAACCGCCCCGACGCTGTTGCCGCTTTTGCGGAGTTCGTCGAGATGTTCCGCCCAGATCGAAGCCGATGCTGCGTCTGGACACCAGAACGGGTTGTTCTCGATCTCGGCCATGTCGAAACGGTCCCGGTCAGCTCTGAGGCGGCCCATCTGGACCATGTATCCCGTGATTTTGATCTCGGGTGCCAGTGCCGCGAGCGCCGCGCGCGCGATGCCGCCTGCGGCGACCCGTGCCGCAGTTTCGCGCGCCGAGGACCGGCCACCGCCCCGCGGGTCACGAATCCCGTATTTCTGCCAATAGGTGATATCGGCATGACCAGGTCGGAACTTCTGTGCGATCTCGCCGTAGTCCTTCGATCGCTGATCGGTATTCTCGATCATGAGCTGGATTGGCGTACCGGTCGTCCGACCTTCGTAGGTGCCCGACAGAATCCGAACTTCATCCGCTTCGCGACGCTGGGTCGTGTACTTGTTCTGCCCCGGCTTCCTGCGGTCGAGCCATTGCTGCAGCGTGGCTTCGTCAATGGCCACGCCCGGCGGGCAGCCGTCGACAGTCGCGCCAAGCGCGGGCCCATGGCTTTCGCCCCAGGTCGTGATGCGGAATAGATGACCGAAGCTGTTCAGGCTCATGTGCAGGCTCCTTTGCACAAGCGGCATAGCGAAGGGCGCGCGCCCGCTCAAGCACGCACTCTCGTTTGCGCGGGGTTGAGGTCAAACGTTTTCGGTGCCCCTCCGCTTCCCGTGATCGGGACTTGTGGGGCCGTCGGCAAGAGATTAAGACTCTGAACTACCTCGGGGTGCCCTGACATCAGGGCTGAGATGCGCAAGCGAACCCGTTGAACCTGAACCGGTTAAGACCGGCGGAGGGAAGGTTAAGTCTTAGCCCCCATCTCCGCCCGACTGACCATTGGAGGATGAGAGATGCGTACTTCCCTGATGATCGCGGGTTTCCTTGTGGCCAGCTCCGCGGCCGCCCAGGATAAACCCGTTCTGACCGTCTACACCTATGACAGCTTCGTTTCCGACTGGGGTCCCGGCCCGGCCATTGAGGCCGCATTTGAAGAGCAATGCGGCTGCGACCTGCAGTTCGTCGCGGCTGGCGATGGCGCGGCGCTTTTGGCGCGTGTCCTTCTGGAAGGTGAGGGGACGGACGCCGACATCGTACTGGGCCTCGATACGAACCTGATGGCTTCGGCTACCGCCTCGGGCCTATTCGCAGAGCATGGGCTGGGCGAAGTGGCCTATGACCTGCCCATCGATTGGACCGATCCTGTCTTTGCGCCCTACGACTGGGGCTACTTCGCGTTCGTCTTCGACAAGACGAAAACAGACACTGTTCCTGCGGATTTTGAGGCTCTTGCTGCATCGGATCTGAAGATAGTCATTCAGGATCCGCGTTCATCAACACCGGGTCTGGGCCTCCTGCTCTGGGTCAAGTCGGCCTATGGCGACCGCGCGGAAGAAGTCTGGGCGGAACTTGCGGACAACATCGTCACGGTGACACCGGGCTGGTCGGAAGCGTATGGCCTGTTCCTGGAAGGCGAAGCCGACATGGTTCTGTCCTACACGACGTCGCCCGCCTACCACTTGATTGCGGAAAGCGATGACACGAAGGCGGCGGCGGCTTTCTCCGAAGGCCACTACATGCAGGTTGAGGTCGCGGCGAAGCTTGCAGGGACCGATCAGGGCGATCTGGCGGACAGCTTTCTTTCCTTCATGCTGACCGAGGCATTCCAGAGCGTGATTCCCGAGACGAACTGGATGTATCCGTCGGTCACGCCCTCGGGGGGGCTGCCGGAAGGATTTGGAACACTCGTCACGCCCGAAAAGGTCCTTCTTTTCTCCGCCGAAGAAGCTGCGGCGGTGCGCGACGAGGCTCTTGCCGAATGGCAATCCGCACTCAGCCGCTAAGCGCGCTACTGCGCGTCGGCGCGGGGGCGGCCACAGCGGTCGTCCTCGCGCTCGTCGTCGCGACACTTGGCGCCGTCGTCCTGCGCGCGGGCGGATTCGGAGCGCTTGGACCCGGTGACTGGGCCGCGATCCGATTCACGATCTCGCAGGCGGTGGTGTCGGCGGGTCTGAGCCTTCTCCTCGCGATTCCCATCGCGCGCGCGCTCGCCCGCCGTCGGTTTCGCGGGCGCGCGGTGCTGATCACGCTGCTTGGCGCGCCGTTCATCCTTCCCGTGATCGTCGCGGTAATGGGGCTTCTGGCGATCTTCGGGCGCGCGGGTGTTCTGAACGATGTTCTCGCCGCCATTGGTTTTGAGCGTATATCGATCTACGGCTACACTGGCGTCGTTCTTGCTCACGTATTCTTCAACCTGCCACTCGCCGTCCGTCTTCTTCTTCAGGGCTGGCTCTCGATTCCGGCTGAACGCTTCCGGCTGGCGGCGTCTCTTGGCTTCGGATCGTCCGAGGTTCAGCGCTTCCTCGAACGTCCGATGCTGAGAGCACTTGCACCGGGTGTCTTCGTGACGATCTTCCTGATCTGCCTCACGAGCTTCGCGGTCGCGCTGACGCTTGGCGGCGGACCCCGGGCCACAACGGTCGAACTCGCGATCTACCAGGCCTTCCGCTTCGATTTCGACCTTGGCCGCGCGGCCCGGCTTGCGACAATCCAGCTTGTGCTCTGTGCAACGGCGACCTTGCTTGCCGCAAGGTTGACCGTGCCGTCCGGATTCGGCTCCGGTCTTGACCGAGCCGTCGCACGGTGGGACGCCGACAGCCGGTGGCTGAAGCTTCAGGATGTAGTCGGTCTGATCTTGGCGAGCCTATTCCTGCTGCTGCCCCTTTTGGCAGTGATCGTCCGTGGGTTGCCCAATATGGCGGACCTGCCCTTGCAGGTCTGGCAGGCCTCGTTGCGCTCCCTTGCGGTTTCCTTGGCTGCGACTGTGCTGGCGCTTGTCCTCGCCTTGCCGCTCGCGCTGTCGATCGCCCGGAGCGCATGGGCGAGGGTCATCGAAACAATTGGTATGCTGCCGCTCGCGACATCCGCACTGGTGATGGGGACCGGTCTTTTCCTGATCCTTCGTTCTGTGGCCAATCCCGCCACGCTCGCGTTGCCCACCACCGTTCTGGTCAACGCCGCGATGGCCCTGCCCTTCTGTTTGCGGGCGCTGATCCCGACCGCGCGCGAGGTTCAGGCTGAATACGGCCGGCTGGCAGAGAGCCTGGGGCTTACGGGTTTCGCGCGCCTGCGCCTTCTGACGCTGCCCCGCTTGCGCCGCCCGCTTGGGTTCGCCGCGGGGCTGACGGCTGCGTTCTCGATGGGTGATCTTGGCGTGATCGCGCTGTTCGCGGACCCGGACCGTGCGACCCTGCCATTGCAGCTCTACCGGCTTATGGGAGCCTATCGCATGGATGACGCGGCCGGGGCGGCCGTCTTGCTTCTCGCGCTCAGTCTGGTGCTTTTCTGGGTCTTCGACAGGGGAGGTCGCGCCGATGTTGACGCTTGAGAAACTCGTCATCAAGCAGGATCAGTTTTGTCTGACAGCGGATTTCAGCGTCGCCAAGGGGGCGCGTTCGGCCGTGATAGGGCCGTCGGGCGCGGGCAAGTCGACGCTGCTATCGGTCATCGCGGGGTTCTTTTCCGCTCAGACAGGCCGCGTGCTTTGGGAAGGGCGCGATATCTCGGGAACTGCGCCGGGCGCGCGTCCGCTTTCGATCCTCTTTCAAGACCAGAACCTCTTTCCTCACCTTACCGTCGGGCAAAACGTCGGTCTGGGTATCCGCCCAAATCTGAAGCTTACCGATACGGAGCAGGGTGCGGTTAGACGCGCGTTGGAGCGCACCGGCCTTCAAGGCTTGGAGATGCGCAAGCCCGGGACGCTTTCGGGTGGGCAGCAAAGCCGCGTGGCGCTGGCCCGCGCGCTTCTGCGGGCGCGTCCGATCATGCTGCTCGACGAACCGTTTGCTGCGTTGGGTCCCGCGCTAAAGGACGAGATGTTGGATCTGGTATCAGAGATCGCGGATGAGACAGGCGCCACGGTTCTGATGGTCAGCCACGATCCTGCGGATGCGCGGCGCTTCGCGGCAGAGACGATCGTCGTGGCCGACGGCGTCGCCCATCCTCCGCAGCCCACAGCGGCGCTTCTCGACAACCCGCCGCCCGCACTCGCCGCCTATCTCGGAAAATGAAAACGCGCCCCCGAAGGGACGCGCATTCTGTTATTGTTGTATTCCGCTGACGGATCAGGCGGACTTCTTGCCCTTCACAGGCGCCCAGAGCCGCTTGTTCGTCAGGTAAAGAAGAACCGTCAGCAGCCCAAGGAACAGGACGGCGACGAAGCCAACCTGCTTGCGAGCCATCATCTTCGGCTCAGCCGCCCACATCAGGAACGCCGCGACATCCTCGGCCATGTGGTGAACCGTCGCCTCGTGGCCGTCAGCGTAAGTGACAATGTCATCGGACAGCGGCGGGCTCATCGCGATCAGGCCTCCGGGGAACGCCGTGTTCTCGTAGAAGATCGTGCCTGCCTGCTCGACTTCATGCCCGGTGTAGCCGGTCAGGAGCGAAACGATGTATTCCGGCCCGCCGATACCGCGGAAGAACTGGTTGATGCCGGTGCCGTAGGGGCCGTGGAAGCCAGCACGGCCCTTCGCCATAAGGCTCAGGTCCGGCGCGTTTTCCAGCGACGACTTCGGGAAGTGGTCGTTCGGCGTAGCCTCGCGGTCCTCGCCCGTCTCCTTGTCGATGACGGAGAACTGGGCCGCATAGGCGCGGACTTGGTCCTCGGGCAGGTGGGGCCCGCCTTCATCCGACAGCGTCCGGATCGGCACGTACCTCAGGCCGTGACATGCCGAGCAAACCTCGGTATAGACCTGAAGCCCGCGCTGAAGCTGGTGCTCGTCATACTTGCCAAACGGTCCTTCAAAGGAGAAGGCCACGTCCTCGATGTGTTGCTCTCCGCCGCCCGCGGCCAGAGCCGCGCCGCCCGAAATGGCCAGGACGGAAGCGGCAGTGATTGCGATTTTTCTCAGCATCTCAATCGATCCTTTCCGTCTTATTCAGCCGCATGGGCGTCAGCGCCGTAGTGCGCGTTGAAGTCATCCTCGATCGTCGCCGGCTGCGGCAGCGGCTTTTCGATCACGCCGAGTAGCGGCAGGATCACCAGGAAGTAGGCGAACCAATAGGCCGAGGCGATCAGGGAGATCCAGGTGTAGATCCCTTCGGCCGGCTGCGCGCCCACCCACATCAGGACCACGAAGTCGATGATGAGGAGGTAGAACCACCAGCGGAACATCGGCCGGTACTGGCCCGAGCGCACCGAAGACGTGTCGAGCCATGGCGCCAAGGCCATCACGATGATCGCGCCGAACATCGCGACAACACCGAAGAATTTCGCGTCGACGATACCGAACGTGATGAATTGTACCAACTGCACGAGCCAAACGTCGCCGGTGAAGGCGCGGAGGATCGCGTAGAATGGCAGGAAGTACCATTCCGGAACGATATGCGCGGGCGTGGCCAGCGGGTTCGCCTCAATGTAGTTGTCCGGGTGGCCAAGATAGTTCGGCATGAAGCCCACGATCGCGAAGAAGATCACGAGGATCAGCATCAGCGCGAACAGGTCCTTGATCACGAAGTAGGGCCAGAACGGGAGCGTGTCCTTTTCGGCCTCGGCCTTCGATCCGCGCCGCACTTCCACGCCCGTCGGATTGTTGTTGCCGGTCGTGTGGAAGGCCCAGATATGGACCGCCACGAGCGCGGCGATGACGAAGGGCAGAAGATAGTGCAGCGAGAAGAAGCGGTTCAGCGTGGGGTTGTCCACCGCCGGTCCGCCCAGAAGCCAAGTCTGGATCGGCTCGCCGATGCCCGGGATCGCGCCGAAGAGGCCGGTGATGACCGTGGCGCCCCAGAACGACATCTGGCCCCACGGAAGCACGTAGCCCATGAAGGCCGCTCCCATCATCAGGACGAAGATGATGATCCCGATAATCCATGTCACTTCGCGCGGCGCCTTGTAGGAACCGTAGAAAAGTCCGCGGAAGATGTGGATATAAACGGCAAGGAAGAACAGCGATGCGCCGTTCGCGTGGATGTAGCGCAGCATGTGCCCGCCATTCACGTTGCGCATGATGTGCTCGACCGAGGCGAATGCCTGATCAACGTGCGGCGTGTAGTGCATCGCAAGAACGATGCCCGTGGCGATCTGCAGAACGAGGCAGAACGTCAGCACGATGCCCCAGATCCACCACCAGTTGAGGTTTTTCGGGGTGGGGATCATCAGCGTGTCATAGAGAAGACCGACGATCGGCAGGCGGCGATGAAGCCACTGCTCGAGACCCGTCTTCGGTTCGTAATGGTCGTGCGGAATACCAGCCATGGATCAGCCCCCTCAGCCGAGTTGGATCGTGGTTTCGTCGGTGAAGGCCGCTACCGGAACCGGGAGGTTCTCGGGTGCGGGACCGCGGCGAATGCGGCCGGACGTGTCGTAGTGCGAACCGTGGCACGGGCAGAACCAGCCGCCGAAGTCCCCGGCACCGTCACCCAGCGGCACACAGCCGAGATGGGTGCAGACGCCCATCATCACCAGCCACTCGCCGGCTTCGTCCAGCGTACGATTTTCGTCTGTCGCAGGCGTATCGCTCGGGTCGTTGGCATTCCGCGCGAGAGGGTCGACCAGTTCGCTCATCTCTACGGCGCGGGCCGCGTCGATCTCTTCCTGGGTGCGGCGGCGGATGAACACCGGCTTGCCGAGCCATTTCACGGTCAGCTGGGTGCCGGTTTCCACACCGCTCACGTCGACGAAAATCGAGCTTAGCGCTTGAACGTCGGCCGACGGGTTCATCTGGTCGACGAGCGTCCAGACGGCGGCGCCAGTGGCGACAGTGCCTGCGCCTGCCGTGGCGTAATATAGGAAATCTCGGCGGGTGCCTGCGTGGTCTTCTGCGTGGGACACGAACATTCTCCCTTACTTGACCGGAGTTCCGGCCCTGCGACGAGTGGGCCGCGGTTCCCCGCAGCCTTTCCGCGCGGTTATTAGCGGCCATTTCCCGGCCCGTCCAGCGGACAATCGGGCGCAGCCATTGCGAAAACCCGGACCGTGACCGATCGGTGCCGCATTGCGGCGTTCGAGAGGTGCGATCCGCCAAGGTTGTTTGGCGCCCAGCGGCTTGCAGCGCCTGCCCCGTGTTCGTGTATCAGTGGCAGTTCGTGCGGCCTGTGTCATCCTGCCGGTACAGTCGAAACCATGCTGTCGCGGGCGGAGAAAGTACTATGCCAAGTGGTGAGTCGGGGGTGTCCCGCGCGCCAGTCCCGCTGCCCATGCCGAAAGTCGAGGTACGACAGCGCGCAGCCGACCGATACCTGTCCCATGTCGATCGGTCCGTTCAGATGGCTGATCCACAATGCCTCCAACGCGTCGAGCGCCCGGGCAATCTTGGCCCACTGGCCTTCGATCCATGCCTCGAAACGGATGTCCTCTGGCCGGAGTCGGCTCTCGTACACCATCAGGATCGCGGCATCGAGCATGCCGTCGCCGGTCGCCTCAAGCGTCAGCGTGTCCCAAAGGCGCGGCTCGGCCGGATAGAGACGTCCGCCGGCGCGTGCGTCGAGATAGCGGCAAATCACGCGGCTATCGTAGAGCGCCGGCCCCTCGGGGCGCTCGAGCGCGGGAATCTTGCCCAAGGGGTTGCGTGCGACGGGAAGGGTACCCGGATCGACGGGTGTGCCGCCGGCCTCAACGATTTCAACGTCGCCAAGTTGGCCGGTTTCGTGCAGGAGCACGACGACCTTCCGACCAAAAGGCGTGGTCGGCGAAGAATAAAGCCTCATCATATCCCGTCAGATCCGTCGGATGCGAAAGCGGGCGAGCGCCGCTGCGTCAATTTCGACCTTGTTCTCGCCCCAGCGGATCACACGCCGGAAGCGTCCGGCTGCATTCGTCTGGCTCCGATCTTTGGGGCTGTGCACGGCGAGACCTTCATCCATGTCATCCAGCGCATCTTCGGCACGCTGATCGGTGCGGCCTTTCCTGAGTGCCCGGCGTAACCCATAGGCGGCGACGGCGATCGCGCCGTAGCGGATCGCGATTCCTGCGATCGGGGCAAGTGGCAAGGGCATGGCAACCTCCTCGATTGTCCTATCGCGATGCTAGGAGCCACCAGCCGCGCTGTCCACTCTGTCGTCGGAGGGATTGGTACGCGCGTCAAAGGACAACGCGTGCCGATCTTCTCGGCGACACTCATCCTCCGCAATCATGGGCTGCGATTGCACGATATCGCTTCTGCCTCGACCATTGCATACTGAAACGCCATGAGCCTACGCATGCGGCGCAGGCTCACAAAACGGTCAGGGCCAAGGTGGCCGCCTGAAACTTTGCAGGATTCCGCAGCGGCTCGCCCGCTGCGGAACGAAGTCATTGTTGGAGAGATTCGAGATAGAGCGCCAGCGAAAGCGTCCGTCCGCGCACCTCGAGCACCGACCCATAGGGATTCTCAGGACCCGGCTCGGAAGAGGCGAAGATTCTGCCGAAGACCGGCATCGGCACGCCATGAGCGCGCACACCAGTGCGGCCGTCAATGACGTGGATGACGTTCAGCATCGGATATTCACCATCATTGTTCTTGGCGAGAAGCGTCAGATTTGGGGCCGGAATTGTCATCACGTCGGCCATATCGCCATCGCCCATGCCGCTGGCGCCATGACAAGCGGCGCAATAGTCCGCGTAAAGCTCTGCGCCGATATCGGCGTCTTGCGCGGACGCTGTCCACGCGAGCATGCTGCCAAGCAGCATTCCTGTAACCAGCACTCGATTCCTTCGCATGCATCTTCTCCCATACAAGCTGCGCGTTCGTGGGAGTGAGGTTGGCATGCATCACGATGCCAGCGGCTGATTTGAATCATCCGGGCCCGTACGTCCTGAAACCGTGTGTCAGGCTGTCAGTCTTCCGTCCAGCGCCCCGGTGATCCGCTTGGTCACAATCTCACCTTCGGGCTGATCGGTGGCAAAATTGACCTCGGTGAACTGCTGGGTTCGGCCCATGCGGGGGCTTTCGGTCAGAATGCGGTGCGTGCGGCCAGTCTGTTCGGCAAGGTGCCGCGTGAGCGCCGCATCGCCTGCCGCCCGCAGCCGCGCGGCGCGGTCCTTGATTGCCGGTCCCTTGACCTGCGGCATGCGGGCCGCTGGCGTCCCGTCGCGCCGGGAGTAGGGGAATACATGCAGGAAGGTCAGCCCGCATTCCTCGACGAGTTTCAGCGAGTTGTCGAACATCGCTTCGGTCTCGGTCGGGAAGCCGGCGATGATGTCGGCGCCGAAGACGATGTCGGGACGCAGGCGGCGGGCGTCTTCGCAAAAGCGAATCGCGTCGTCCCTGAGGTGGCGGCGCTTCATCCGCTTGAGGATCAAGTCGTCACCGTGCTGGAGTGAAAGGTGCAGATGCGGCATCAAACGCGGTTCCGTCGCGATCGCGTTCATCAGGTTCTCATCCGCTTCGATCGAATCAATCGAGGAGATGCGCAGCCGTGCAAGATCGGGCACGAGCCGAAGTATGCGCATGACGAGGTCGCCAAGCCGCGGCTCGCCGGGAAGGTCAGCGCCCCAGCTCGTCAGGTCGACGCCGGTCAGCACGACTTCAAGAAACCCCCGGTCGACAAGCCGCTTGATCTGGTCCACCACGACACCTGCGGGCACGGACCGCGAATTGCCCCGACCATAGGGGATGATGCAGAACGTACAGCGGTGGTCGCAGCCGTTCTGGACCTGAACATAGGCTCTGTGCCGGCCGAATCCGTCGATCAGGTGCCCTGCCGTTTCGGTCACCGACATGATGTCGTCGACCATGACCCGCTCGGTCTCACCGATAAGGTCTGGAACCTTTAGCGCGCGCCAGGTCTCGGCCTGCATCTTCTCCGTATTGCCGATGACGCGGCTGACTTCTGGCATGGCAGCGAATGTTTCGGGCTCTGTTTGCGCTGCGCATCCGGTGACGATGAGCGTCGCTTCCGGATTTTCCCGCCGAAGCTTTCGGATCTCTTGCTTCGCCTTGCGGACGGCTTCGGCCGTCACGGCGCAGGTATTCACAACCACCGCGCCCTCGATCCCGGCTTCAGCGGCGAGTTCCTTCATCGCTTCCGTCTCGTAGGCGTTCAGACGGCAGCCGAGGGTAGAGAACACCGGCGCGTTCATGCGTGTTCCTCTAGGAACGCAGGCGTAAGCCATCCATCAAAGACATGCGCCGTGGGTCCGGTCATCCAGACGCCGTCGTCGCGCCAGTCGATCTCGAGCGTGCCGCCGTCCAGATCGAGCGTGACGTGACGGCCGGTAAGCCCCCGCAGATTTGCGGCGACAGCGGTCGCGCAGGCACCGGAACCGCAGGCGAGCGTGATGCCCGCGCCGCGTTCCCAGACGCGCATGCGCAGGCGGTCCGGGCCGGTGACGCTGGCGTATTCAACGTTGGTGGCCTTGGGGAACAAGGCATGGTGCTCCATCGACGCGCCGTCGCGGGCGAGGTTTACCGCCTCTGCGTCGGGAACGAAAAAGACGCAATGCGGATTGCCCATTCCGACCGCTGCCGGATCGCCCTCGATGGGCAGGTGCAGAAGGTCGGCTTCTTCCGCCAGCGGCACGTCTTGCCAGTCAAGAACGGGCTGTCCCATGTTCACACTGACAAGCCCGTCCTCGCGGCGCCGGGCGCTGAGCGTTCCTCTTTCGGTGACGAACGAGACACTGTCTCGTCCAAGCGCGGTCATCAGATGATCCGCGACGCAGCGCGAGGCATTGCCGCAGGCGCCGGCGCGGCTGCCGTCCGAGTTCCAGAAATCGAGCGCGTAATCCGCGCCTTCAGCATCGCGAATCTCGGCAAGCTGGTCGAATCCGACGCCGCGGTGACGGTCCCCGAGCGCCTTAGCCATAGCCGGAGTGGTCACAGATGACCGGCCCCGTGAATCAAGGATCACGAAGTCATTTCCGGCACCGTGCATTTTCATGAACGGCAGGCCGTTTTGGGGGCGCGCGTCTTTCATGCGCCGCCATATACGCCCGCGCCCCGGTTTTTGCCAGTCTCGCCCGCTTTTACACTTGACCCCTTGGGACGAGGTTCATAAAGAGGCGCCCTGTGATGGGCCGGTAGCTCAGTTGGTAGAGCAACTGACTTTTAATCAGTAGGTCTCGGGTTCGAGCCCCGACCGGCTCACCACTTGTCCCCTCGGAAAGTCCGATTTCTGTCAGCTGTTCTGCGGTCTGCTGATCGTTCGCACATGTCATGCAAGCCTATGCTTGCCTGTCAGATTGCCGACGCTAGACTTGGCGCATCGAAAAGAAGAACCGGGAGGAAAAAAGTGAAACTCATCAAGCATATTGCGCTCGCTGCGGTCATTGCCGGCGCCCCTGCCATCGCGCAGGAACAGCTGTCGATCGCGACGGGGGGCACCGGCGGTGTCTACTATCCGATGGGCGGCGGCCTGGCCGAGGTCATCAACAACAAGGTCGACGGCTATGCCGCAACCGCGGAAGTCACCGGCGCATCGGTCGAGAATATGGGTCTTGTCGCGACCGGGGATGCCGATCTTGCGCTCGCACTCGCGGATACGGTGCAGCAGGCGCAGACCGGAACCGGTCGGTTCGAGGGCCAGCAGCTTGAGATGTTGCGTGCCGTCGCCTCGATGTATTCGAACATGGTTCAGATTGTGACGCTCGCCGACAGCGGCATCTCGACGCTCGAGGATCTGAAGGGCAAGCGCGTTTCGGTCGGAGCGCCGGGTTCGGGCACCGAAGTGAACGCCGACACGATCCTGAGTGCGAACGGCATCAGCTATGACGACATCGACGAGCAGCGCCTGAACTTCAACGAGACGGCGGACGCACTCGCCAATGGCGATATCGATGCCGGGTTCTGGAGTGTCGGCGCGCCGACCTCGTCGATCCTGAACCTCGCGACGACCAACAGCATCAAGATCATCGAACTGACTGATGATCAGATCGCCGCGGCCCGAGCCGCAGCACCGGTCATGGCGCAAACGGTCCTGGCTGGCGGTATCTACCAAGGCGTCGATGCCGACGTGAAAGTGCTGGGCGTTCCGAACGTTCTGGTCGCATCGTCCGAGATGTCGGACGATGTCGCCTACGCGATCACCAAGGCCATGTTCGAGAACATTGCTGATCTGCAGGCTGTGCATCCCGCCGCCAACGAGACGACGATCGACTTCACTCTCGCGGCGACGCCAATTCCGCTGCATCCGGGCGCCATCCGCTACTACGAGGAAGCCGGCGCGTCCGTGCCGGACAACCTGCGTCCGTGAAGCGCAAACTGGGGGGAGCGCTACTTGCGCTCCTCCTTCCACTCTGCGCGAGCGCCGGTACCTTAAGCGCGACACTCGAGGATGGGACGGAGATTGCCCGCTTCGAGGTCCCAGAGGGTATGGGATGGTGTGTGCTCTGGCATCACTCCGTTCAGGGTTTCGAGGTCGCCGACTGCTACGAAAACAGGGGCGAGCGCATGGTTCTCGTGCGTTCCCACCTGCCTGATTTCGCCGCCGGTCTGGACCATATTCCCGGCCGGGGCCGTCAGGTGTCGGACGGTCAAGGCGGCTATTGGATCGAGGATCTGGACGAGCCGGTGCCTGACAATGCGTACATCCTGAGACCGGGGCGCGGTTTCGTTGAGCATCGGCTGAGCGTGAACGGCCAAGTGGTTTCGTTGTCGGCAGCGGCACCGCGCGCTCGTGTGCGGATCGCACTTACGAGTGAAGGGAATTGACGGTGACAGAGTCCGAAACCGGAGCCCTGCCGGAGGCGCCAAGCCAGCCCCGCTTCGTGCTGCGGCTGATCGCGGTCGTCGGCATCATGCTGTCGCTGTTCCAGCTTTATGCGGCGGGTGTGCAACCGCTCGGTCTGTTCTTTCAAAGACCGATTCACCTCGGTTTCATCCTGGTTCTGTGTTTCCTGATCTATCCCGTCTTCGGACCGTATCGGTCGCGCGGTGCAGTCGGCTGGCTGATCGACGGCGCACTTATCCTCTGCGGAATACTCGTGGGGTTCTGGGTGCCCTGGAACATCGACATCATCTCCAACTCGATCTTTCCGAGGCAGATTGACGTCGCTGTCGGCATCATCACCACGCTCCTGGTGCTGGAAGGCGCGCGCCGCGCCGTCGGGTTCGGCATGACGATCATCGGCGCGGCGTTCGTCGCCTACGCGTTTGCGGGAAGCCGGGGTGAGTTTCCCTGGCTTGCCGACTGGATGCCGGGAATTCTCAACCATCGCGGCTACTCGCTGGAGCGCGTGGCAAGTCAGATGACGCTTGGCGCCGAGGGCATCTTCGGTATCCCGCTGGGCGTGGCCGCGACATTCATCTTCGTCTTCGTGCTGTTCGGCGCGTTCCTGGAGGTCACAGGTGCGGGGAAGTTCTTCATCGACCTCGCCTACGCCGCAACCGGGCGGCAGAGGGGCGGCCCGGCGAAGGCGGCCGTCATCGCTTCGGCCGGGATGGGCTCGATCTCGGGATCGGCAATCGCGAATGTCGTGACGACCGGCGCCTTCACCATCCCCCTGATGAAGCGGTTGGGTTACCGGCCCGCGCAGGCCGGCGGGATCGAGGCGGCGGCATCCACCGGCGGTCAGATCATGCCCCCACTCATGGGCGCGGGCGCGTTTCTGATGAGCGAGTTCACACGCGTTCCTTATGTGGACATCGTCCTCGTCTCGATCTTCCCAGCGGTTCTTTACTTCGGGGCGGTCTACCTCTTGGTGCATATCGCTGCGGTAAAACAGGGCATGACCGGAATGACGGCCGATGAGCTACCAGCCGTGCGGTCGGTGCTTGCCGAGGGATGGCATTTCCTATTGCCGCTCGTCGCGCTGACATGGCTGCTGGTCGCCGGGTACTCACCGATGCGCGTGGGTTTCTACGCCATCGTTGCGGTCATTGCAGCCGCCGCGGCGCGGTCGTTCTGGTTCTTCATGACGAATGGTCCGAACATCGCCGGTTTCATCAAGCTTTGCCGGCAGGGGCTTACACTGACACTCGAGGCTCTGGAGCTTGGTGCACGGAATGCGGTTGCGGTGTCGATGGCTTGCGCCGTCGCGGGGATCATCGTCGGCGTTGTCGGTCTGACGGGGCTTGGCCTCAAGTTCTCTGCGATGATGCTGGCGTTTTCGGGGGGCAACCTGTTTCTCGCGCTCATCATCGTGATCATAGCGAGCCTCGTTCTGGGTATGGGGCTTCCGGTGACCGCGGCTTACATCGTCCTGATCATTCTTGTCGGCCCTGCGCTGACCGAGGAGTTCGGGATCCCCATCCTGATCGCGCACCTCGTGGTGTTCTGGTACTCGCAGGATTCGAACGTGACGCCACCTGTTGCGCTTGCGGGGTTCGCTGGCGCGGCAATTGCCGGGGCGAAACCTCTCGAAACGAGCCTGCAGGCATGGAAGTTCGCGAAAGGACTCTACCTGATTCCAATGTTCATGGTGTTCAACGAACCGATCATTCTCGGGGGGCCGTTGCCGCTTGTCCTCTGGAACGGAGCGATCGCGATACTTGCCATCGTTGCTTTCGCTGCCGCGCTCGAAGGGTTTCTTTGGGCTCCGATGCCGGTGTGGCAGCGCGTGCTTTTGATCCCGGGTGTCGTCGCTATCTTCTGGCCCGATCTGGCGACGGAGATCGCCGGATCGGTCCTTCTGCTCGGCGTTCTAGCCGTGAACTGGTCAGTGAGCAGGCGGGCGCCAGTTCCGACCTGAGGTGGCCCGTGTCGTGACTTAGGCCGACGACTTTGTCTCTGTGGCGGCAAGCAGCGCTCTGATCTCGTGTGCGGTCGGAGGGTTCGCGCCGACCCGTGACACGGTGATTGCGGCGGCGGCGTTGGCGAATGTCATGACCTCTTCAAGCTCGGCCGCGCTCACTTCGGCAAGCGCCGCGAGCGACAGTCGGCCAGAGGCGGACATGGCGGCAAGCACCGCTGCATTGAACGTGTCGCCCGCACCGACTGTATCGGCGACCTCAACGTGTCGACCGGCTGCGCTGACCTTCACGCCGTTTGCAGCGAAGGCCGTCGCACCGGCGTCGCCGGCCGTGACGAAGACGAGCTTCGGGCCCGCACCGAGCAGCTTTTGAACCTTCGTTTCCAACGGTTCCTCGTCTGGAATGATCCATTCGAGGTCCTCGTCGGAGACCTTCATGATGTCCGAGGCTCCGATCATCTGGCGCAGCCGTTCACGATAGGCGGCTTCGTTCTTGATGAAGCTGAGGCGGATGTTCGGATCCAGCATGATCACCTTCCGCCCGCTCTGCGCCCGTGCAAGAGCTTCATATGCGGTGCCGCACGGCTCCGAAATAAGACTGATGCCGCCGAAGAACAAAGCCGTTACGTTTGCGGGAACATCAGGCAAATCGGAGGGGGCAAGCATCCGTCCGGCGGTATTCTCATCGTAGAACGTGTACCGGGCTTGGCCACCTGTGAGGCTGACGAAGGCGAGAGTCGTCGGAAGGTCGCGCGTCACGGCAAGGGCATGATCGACGCCGCTTTCCTCGAGCGAGGCGCGGAGCTGATCGCCGAACAGATCCGAAGACAGGCCCGAAAAGAACCCGACGGGAGTGCCGATCCGGCCGAGCGCGATGGCGGTGTTGAAAACCGCCCCGCCCGAAACCGGCCGGATGGCCGGCTCGCCCGCCGCGGTCGCGGCCGGAATCATGTCGATGAGGGCCTCGCCGCAGCATAGGATCATAGTCGCTCTCTCCTTCGGGCCTCAGGCCGATTGAAACGCGTTCCGGTCCATGAGGAACCGTTCCGACAACGGAAGGCTTGCGGCCCCCAGCGCCCGGGCATCGGGTCCGATCGTGCCTTCTCTGATCTCGGGTGGCGTTATTCCGGCAAGGTTCACCTTGTTCAAGGCTGCTTGCGTGCGCGTCACCAGCTTCGCGCGCAGATCTGCCGGGATCCAGCCGTCGATCATCGCGGCTTCGAAGTCGATGATGGAGCTTGCCGCTGCGATCGCATGGGCCAGCCCGGCCGCTGCCTCGTCGATCCAATTTTCGAGCAGGTCGCCGTCGATCGACCAGGATGCAGGAGTTTCCCACAGTGACTGGGTGTCCTTGCCCTGTGACTCCAGCAATCGCTCGATTCCCGAAAGCGAGGCGACGTCGATGAGTTGCCGGCTGCCGCCTCCGGGGCCCGGCACGGGCATCGATCCGAGCGCGCCCGCATTGCCGCTCTGGCCGGTGTAAAGGCTTCCGTTCAGGACCACGCCGCCACCGATGAAGTAAGCGATGTAGAAGTAGAGGAAGTTCTGAGGAACGTCCGCTTGGCCGAAGACAAGCTCAGCCCCGCAGGCGCATGAGGCGTCGTTTTGCAGATACGTCGGGAAATCGAAAACAGACCCTATTTCTGCCCGAATATCGCGTTCGCGCCAAATATCCATGACCTCGTTCGGCACTCCGAGCGCGCGCGCCCAGTCCCAGATCTGAAACGGCAATGCAATCCCGATACCGGCGATACGGGCGCGTTGCTGCGGGGTAAGCTGATCGGAAAGCTGTTCGATGGCGTTGCACGCGAATGTCACCGTGGCATCCGGTTCCGGGTGGCGATAGGTCAGGTGGGCGCGAGAGACGACTTTTCCAAGAAAGTTGGTCAGTACGAGATCGGCGCTTCGGCGGCCGATCTTCAGGCCGAAGAAGAAGGCGCCCTCGGGCGCCAGCCCCATGGGGATCGACGGCTGACCGACCTTGCCGCGTATCGGCTCCCCTCGGACGAGAAGCCCGTCCGCCTCGAGCGCGCGCATGATGACTGAGACGGTTTGCGCGGACAAACCGCTCAGTCGAGCGATTTCTGCCTTCGCGAGCGCGCCGTGGCGGCGGATCATCGACAGGACCACGCGTTCATTGTGTGCACGCATGCCGCTTTGGTTCGACCCGCGCTCGTAAGCGGCCGTGGCAAGCTCGTGCTTTTCCGTCATCCCGGCCATTCGTTCCGCGCACCAATACTTGTTGAGCACATTGAAGAATGCGGTTGGTGCCCCATTCTGTCAATAATAAATAAGAGTGATTTATTTATTGACAGACCCCGATGATTCGATGTTTTTTGATTGTGAGGAGTGCGAGTCGGTCCAAGCGGTTTGGAACCGTGTATCCGACGCAAACCCGTTTGATCGTTTTGATGGGAGGAAAGCGATGACACGTTTCACAACTACGAAAACAGCGCTGATTGGGGCCGCCGCGTTTGTCGCGCTCGGTGCCGGTGCAGCTTCGGCTCAGGACATCGGGGCATGCCTGATCACCAAGACTGACACCAATCCGTTCTTCGTGAAGATGAAGGAAGGCGCACAGGCCGGGGCCGAAGCAAACAGCATTTCGCTTCAGACCTTCGCGGGCAAGCTTGACGGTGACGTCGAAACCCAGATTGCGGCAGTGGAGACCTGTATCGCGAGCGGCGCCAAAGGCATCCTGATCACTCCGTCTGACAGCCGCGCGCTGGCTCCGGTCGTGACCCAGGCACGCGACGCCGGTATTCTGGTGATCGCTCTCGATACGCCGTTCGAACCGGCCGACACCGCCGATGCGACCTTCGCGACCGACAACTTCAAGGCAGGCGAACTGATCGGCCAATGGGCCGCGGCCAAGCTTGGCGACGAGGCGGCGAACGCCAAGATCGCTCTTCTCGATCTGAACGCGTCCGAGATCTCGGTCGACTACCTCCGCGATCAGGGATTCCTGACGGGCTTTGGCATCGATGTGAAGGATCCAACCGATATTGGCGATGAAGACGATCCGCGCATCGTCGGCAACGACGTGACCGACGGCAACGAAGAAGGCGGTCGCACCGCGATGGAGAACCTGCTTCAGAAGGATCCCGAGATCAACGTCGTCTACACGATCAACGAACCCGCCGCCGCTGGGGCCTACGAAGCACTCAAGTCCGTAGGCCGTGAAAGCGACGTCCTGATCGTTTCGGTCGACGGTGGCTGCCCGGGCGTTCA
Source organism: uncultured Rhodobacterales bacterium (assembly GCA_965368915.1). GTDB lineage: Bacteria > Pseudomonadota > Alphaproteobacteria > Rhodobacterales > Rhodobacteraceae > Albidovulum. Next base: position 47,273 of record CBDUOT010000003.1, read on the forward strand.
GAACGTCGCCGAAGGCGTGATCGGCGCGACTTCGATGCAGTTCCCGCTGCTGATGGCTTCAAAGGGTATCGAGGCGATCAAGACCTTCGCCGAGACTGGTGAGAAGCCGCAGAACACCGAAGGGCTCGACTTCTTCAACACGGGTGTCGAGCTTATCACGGACGAACCGGTCGACGGCATTCCGTCGCTGACCTCGGCTGAAGGGCTCGAGAAGTGCTGGGGATGACTTCCTCGCTCTGAAGCCTTGCGAAGGGGGCGGCGCGCACCGCCCCCTTCCACCAGCCCCGACCCTCACACTCAGAATTTGACCGAAGAGCCTGCGGCGAGCACAATCGCCGCAAGAGGAGACGCTCATGTCAACCGAAACCGGCGAGACCCGCAAAGGCCAGGAGTTCGAATCGACCCTCGATGAAAGCGACAAGACGGTCGCGAGCTTCGAGAGGCATAACCGGACGATGCTGGGGAACATTCAGCACATCCTTCACGGCAATCCGACACTTGTCCCCGTTCTGGTTCTCATCGTCAGTATCATCGTGTTCAGCCTGCCAATGGTGACGGGCGGTAAGTTCCTGACCGCCTTCAACCTGTCGCTAGTTATGCAGCAGGTCTCGATCATCGGCATCTTGGCCGCGGCGCAGACTCTGGTGATCCTTACTGCGGGCATCGACTTGTCAGTTGGCGCGCTCATGGTTTTCGCTGCGGTCGTGATGGGCATGACGGGCGTCAACGCCGGACTTCCCGCGCCTCTGGCCGTGATCGCCGGTCTAGCGCTCGCCGTTGGATGCGGTGCTCTGAACGGATTGCTGGTCACAAGGTTGAAGTTGCCGCCGTTCATCGTGACCCTTGGCACCTGGAGCGTCTTTCTTTCGGTTTTGCGGCTTATGACCGGGTCCCAGTCGATCCGGTCGCAGGATATCGACGCGGCGGCCCCGCTTCTTAAGGTCTTCGGGGTCTTCATCAGCGTTGGCGGAGCACGCATCACGCTGGGTGTGATTCTCATGATTCTGGTGTTCGCAGCACTCTGGTTCGTGTTGAACAAAACGGCCTGGGGACGGCATGTCTACGCAGTTGGCGACGATAAGGAGGCTGCCGAACTCGCGGGCATCCGAACTGACCGGACTCTTCTGGCCGTCTACATGCTTGCCGGTTTTGTCTGCGGGATCGCCGCTTGGGCGTCCATCGGGCGGGTTGGCTCTATTTCTCCGAACGCGTTCGCCGAGGCCAATCTGCAATCCATCACCGCCGTGGTGATTGGGGGTATTTCGCTATTCGGCGGCCGCGGCTCGATCCTGGGGCCGCTCTTCGGTGCGCTCATCGTCGGCGTCTTTGAAAGCGGTCTTCGGCTCGCGGGGCTCGACGTGCAGTGGCAAGTTTTCGCGATCGGCTGGCTTATCATTCTCGCGGTCGCAATCGACCAGTGGATCAGAAAGGTTTCGGCATGACACAGGTGCAAGAACCCATCCTCAAGGCGCGTGGCATCGTGAAGCGCTATGGCCGTGTCACGGCGCTCGACAATGCGGATTTTGATCTCTATCCGGGCGAAATTCTCGCCGTGATCGGCGACAACGGCGCGGGGAAATCGTCACTCATCAAGGCCATTTCGGGTGCGATCAGCATCGACGAAGGCGAGATGTCGCTTGAGGGCAGGCCGATACAGTTCGCATCGCCGCTCGAAGCGCGGGACGCTGGAATCGAGACGGTTTACCAGACGCTCGCGCTATCGCCGGCGCTTTCGATCACCGACAACATGTTCGTCGGACGTGAAATCCGCCGGAAGGGCGTTCTGGGCAATGTGTTCAAGATGCTCGACCGCAAGGCGATGGAGGATTTCGCGCGCGAGAAGCTGTCAGAATTGGGTCTGATGACCATTCAGAACATCAACCAGGCCGTGGAAACGCTTTCGGGCGGCCAGCGTCAAGGCGTCGCCGTCGCGCGTGCAGCAGCGTTTGGGTCGAAGGTCATCATTCTGGACGAACCGACGGCTGCGCTGGGCGTGAAGGAATCGCGCAAGGTGCTGGAATTGATCCTCGACGTGCGGTCCCGTGGCATTCCGATCGTGCTGATCAGCCACAACATGCCGCATGTTTTCGAAGTGGCCGATCGTATCCATGTGCACCGTTTGGGTCGCAGGCTTTGCGTGATCGACCCCAAGGAGCACTCGATGTCGGACGCCGTAGCCTTCATGACCGGTGCGAAAGAGCCACCGGCGGAGGCACAGGCCGCCTGACCGAGCGTTGGGCCCGCTCAGCCCAGATCATCGCCGGGTGTAGCGCCGCTGATCAACTGGTAGGACAGCAGATCGGGAATGTCGTGGGGGTTCCGCGTCAGCGGGCGCGTCCGGCGGCGAAGATCGGAAAGAACCGCTTCGTCGCTTCTGAACAGTTCATCCGCCGCCTCGACGGTCAATTCGGTGAAGCGCAATGTCACGCCTGCGGGCGCCTGCGCAATGCGCGGCATATCGGCCGCGATGACCGTCGCAATCCGCGGATAACCGCCTGTGGTCTGACACTCAGACAAGAGTACGAAGGGCACACCTTCGCCGGTCATCTGGATATCTCCGGGTCCGATGAAATCTGACGCGATGCCAGCGCCGGACGCGGCGGAAAAGCCTTCGCCGTCATGAGCCAACTTGACGCCCTGCCGATTGGCCTCGGCTGCCCGCGTGAACTCAGCCTCCAGAAACCGCTGCCGGACCGCTTGATCGAACAGAGCACTCTGCGGACCGGGCATCACGCGGATCGCGCCGCCTGAAAAGCGTGGGTCCACATCGATGATGCGCTGGGCTTCACTTGGATTTGGATCAACGCCGATCGGCAGCCGCTCGCCTTGTCGGACCCGTGCTCCGATACCCGCCGCCAAATGCGCGGACCGGCTGCCGAGCCACGATTCGGTCGCGATACCTCCTGCGAACGTCAGATAGCCATAGACGCCAGCCTCAGCTCCTCCGATGCTCAGGCGCTGACCAGGCTCGAGCAGGTGGCTTGCGTGCCAAGGCAGGGGGCGACCGTCGATGGTGGTCCGCATAGGTGCCCCTGTCAGGGCAACTCGCATTGGCGCCGTGACAGCGATTTCGCCGCCCGTGCCGGCCATTTCAACCGCAGCGACCGGACTGCGCAGCCCGAGAAGTGCTGCCGCCTCAAGAATCGCGAGCCGGTCCGTCGCACCGCCGCGCGACAGGCCTCTGGCGATGTGACCGGGACGGCCCAGGTCCTGCACGGTCACGCTAGGGCCAACCCGATGGAAGATCGCCGTTGCTGTCATGCGAGGACCTCACAGCGCGCGCCGCCCATCGGGTCCGACCCAACTGCGCGAAGCGGCTCAAGTTCCGATGGTGGGATCTGGACAAAGCGCACCGCGTCGCCGGGCGCGAGCGGGAATGGGTCACGAGATTCGGGTTGAAACGGACGGAACGCCGACAGGCCAACCTGGCGCCATCCGGTCGCGTTTTCAGCCGCGAAAAGCACGACCTGGCGCACGGCTACGACCACCGCCCCAACCGGGACTCGCGGCGTGAGCTGCGGCAGCCGCGGCAGGTTCCAATGATCGGGCAGAAGTCCGAGATAAGGCTGACCCGGCGCGAATCCGATCGCGAGGACGCGCAGGTCTGCCGCGGCGATCTCGGCCACCGCCTGCGTTTCCGTCAGTCCGGTGGCTTGAGCCGCCTGGGCAAGATCGGGACCGCACTCCTCTCCGAAAGCCACGGGCAAAAGCCATCTTCGCTTTGGTGCAGGAGGCGTTGCCGTCGCCCAATCCATTTCGGCGAGCATCGGTGCAAGCCATGAACCGACCGAGGCGCGAGAGATTTGGACTGGATCGAAACGGATCAGCACCGAGGTGAGTGACGGAGCAATCTCGGAAACGCCGGTCGGAGCGACAGGTTTGAGGGCCTCATAGAGCTTCTGGACCGCACCGCTGGCCTCTGGCGCGGGGGTAAGCGAAAATCGGACCAGCACACCTGTCTGCCCAAGAGACAGAACCTCTGGCCGTATGGTGAGGGGATCGTCTTGCATTTGGGTTCAGTTCACGACGGCGACAGAACGGCGGCGACGCGGAACGGTACTGGCAGCTCGCGGACGCATGGTATCCTCTCGGTGAACGGGTGCCATTCTGGCGGGAAAAATGCGCGCTCTCAACCCTTCGGCGGGCCATATGCGAGATCTCGTGGGCAGTCCGGGCGGTGAGCGCGCAACCACTATTGTATGGTGACGGCCCGCTGCGGATGAGATAGCAGAGCGGCTGGTGCTGCCCGAAAGCAAAGGGTGGCGTGGGGAAAGACCGTGACACAAGAAGCATTGCTTGGCGAAACGGCATTGCGCGATGGCCGTGGGCTCGTCGCCTGCCCGGTCTGTGATGTCCTTTACAAAGAGGCGAATGTCGCCCCGGGCATGCAGGCAAAGTGCCGTCGTTGTGGAACGGTCCTGTTTGCACCGCGTCAAAGCGCGATGACCAAGATCGTGATGCTTGCCGCGACCGCCGCGATCCTGATGATCGCGGCCGTGTTCTTTCCGTTTCTTGAACTCGACGCGGGCGGGCTGAACCGCAGAAGCTCGGTATTCGATGCGATCTTGGCTTTCTCGGATGGCTGGATGGCACCCCTGTCCGTGGCGGTCGCCGCAACCGTGGTCCTTTTGCCCTTCGCGCGGCTCTGCGCGATTGCCTATGCACTCGGTCCAATGGCGATCGGTTGGCATCCCGCCAAATACGCGGGAACGGCGATGCGCTGGGCTGAGGCTGTTCGACCTTGGGCAATGGCCGAGATCTTCATTCTCGGCGTCGCGGTTGCTCTCGTGAAAGTCGCGGGCCTTGCGAAGGTGACGCTCGGCCCCGCCTTCTGGGCCTTCGCCGCCCTCGTTCTGCTGACCGTCCTGAAAGACAGTGTGATATGCAAGTTGTCGGTATGGAAAACGCTGGAAGAACGCAGGAATTCCTGACCGCACGACGTGCGGGTCTTGTGGGCTGCACGCGGTGCGGCGCTGTCCATGCGTGGACGGAACAAGAGTGCCGCCGCTGCGGAGCCGCGCTTTCAAGCCGCGATGATACCAGTTTGCAGCGCGTCTGGGCGTGGCTTCTGGCGGGGATTGTCGCCTATATCCCGGCCAACCTCTATCCGATGCTGCTTACCAACCAGTTTGGCAAGCATCACGAAAGCACGATCGTCGGCGGTGTCATCGATCTGATTGAGCATGGGTCCTGGGGCGTAGCAATCATCGTGTTCACGGCAAGCGTCCTGATCCCCATCGGCAAGTTCATCGCCATCGCCTATCTCGCGATATCGGTACGTTCTGCGAAAGCGATGGGGGGGCATGGCAGACAATTGCTCTATGAGGTTGTCGAGTTCATCGGCCGCTGGTCCATGATCGACGTCTTTGTCGTTGCGATCCTGTCCGCGCTGGTGCAACTGAAGTTTGTTGTGACCGTCAATCCCGGGGTCGCGGCCGTCAGTTTCGCGCTTTCAGTTGCATTTACGATGCTCTCAGCGCAGAACTTCGACCCCAGACTTATCTGGGACGCATATGAGGCCGACACAGATTGACTGATCCACGCCCGTCCGAACTCGATATCTCCAGCGGGGGACGCTCACCTTGGCGTAACCTGTCGGTCATCTGGCTGGTCCCGATTCTCGCACTTGTCGTATCGCTCGGCCTTGCGTGGCGCACCTATTCCGACCGTGGCGTGCCTATCCAGATCACGTTCCAGAATGCGTCGGGGGTGAAGCCGGGCGAAACCACGCTGCGCTTCCGCGACGTTGTGATCGGGACGGTGGAACAGGTCAGCTTTACTCCAGACCTTGCAAAGGTTGTTGTCAGCGCCCGTGTGGATAAGCACGTGGCGCCTTACATCGATGAAGACGCCGAGTTCTGGGTCGTCCGGCCTCAGGTCAGCACACGAGGAATATCGGGCTTGTCGACGGTTTTGTCGGGGGTCTATATCGATGGCGCCTGGGATCAGGAACAAGGTGTTGCCAAGCAGGTGTTCGAGGGCGCTGACGGCCCGCCGCTCGCGCAGCCCGGAAGGGGTGGCAAGCGCATCACGCTCGTCGCCGAAGACGGGCGGCTGATCTCGGAAGGTGCGCCAATCTACTTTCGCGGCATCGAGGTCGGGCGGCTAGAGAAGCCGCGCCTCACGGTTTCGAGCGATTCGATCGTAGTGGATGCTTTTATCGAAACCCCGCATGACCGCCGGTTGAACACGGCGACGCGGTTCTGGGACACGTCGGGTTTTTCCGTGTCCCTTGGAGCACAGGGCCTGTCCCTCGATTTCGAAAGCATCGCGTCGGTCGTCGCGGGCGGCATTACGTTCGATTCCGTTTACGAAGGCGGTACGCCCGTGAACGCCGGCCACGTCTTCACAATCTACTCCGGAGAGGCGGAAGCTAGGAAGAGTCTGCACACTCGGAGTACCGAGTCGGCCGTGCTGATCGCCGCCGAATTCGGCGATTCTGTCGGCGGACTTGAACCCGGTGCGGATGTCGTCTTCGGTGGCATTGCCGTGGGCGAAGTGACGGCACTTTCTTCGCGCGTCGTCGAAACCGACGAGGGGCCAGAGCTTCACCTCATGGCCAATCTGGCCATCGATCCCGCGCGGCTGGGGCTTGGCCGTGACGCCGGTGCGGAAGAGGTGCTGGACTTCTTCGAGGGCGCAGCCGAGAGCGGGCTTCGGGCGCGCCTCGCGACGGCGAACCTGTTCAGTTCCGCGCTTGTCGTTGAACTCGTTGAAATACCGGACGTCGAAGCCGCAAGCTTTGAGCGTGATGCAGAGCCGCTGCCCATCCTTCCTTCGGTGCGCTCCACGCTTCCTGATTTTACGGCGACCGCTGAAGGCATGCTCGAACGCATAAACTCGCTGCCTATCGAAGAGCTGATCGACCAGGCGATACGCCTTATGGCAAGCGTCGAGTCACTCGCCTCTTCCGAAAGCGCGCGCGCCGCGCCCGAGGCCGCCGTCGCGCTGCTGGAAGACACAAGGGCGCTGGTGAATGACGAATCCATGCGCGCGCTGCCCGGTGAATTGCGCGAAGTCATTTCTGAACTTCGCTCGGTGGTGGGCGAGCTGAATTCGCGTGGTGCGGTCGGGAACCTTGCCGAAGCGGTCGAAAAAGCCAACACGGTGATCGGCAATGTCGCCACTGCGTCCGAGGATTTCCCCGAGCTTGTCGAGGATCTGCGTCAAGTTGCGGCAAAGGCAAACTCCCTCGAAGCGGAGGAGCTTCTCGCCGCCGCGACACGCCTTCTCGACAGCGCCGATCAAGTGATCGGCACCGATGCAGCGCGGGAGTTTCCGCCAGCGTTGAACGCGGCGCTTGGCGAAGTGCGCGCAACACTGACCGAGCTTCGCGAAGGCGGCGCGGTCGAAAACGTGAATGCCGCGATGTCGTCCGCGCGCGAGGCTGCCGACGCGGTGGCCACTGCCACCGAAGGGCTACCCGGGCTGAGCCAGCGGCTTGAACGTCTGGTGGCGCAATCCGAGGCGCTGATTGGCGCTTACGGCGCCCGTTCGGACTTCAACGAGGAATCAATGGCGGCCTTGCGTGAGATGCGTGGCGCGGCCCGCGCGGTCGCGCAACTGGCCCGCGCGCTCGAGCGTAATCCGAGTTCTCTTTTGACGGGGCGATAATATGATCCGCATGTCGGCGAAAGTTACCCTTCTCGCGATCGTGGTTGGACTTGCAGGCTGCGGCGCGAGCAATGCGCCGCGCTTCCTGATCGATCCGCCGGCGCCCCAGAAGCGTTACGATGTCCCCTACGGGCGCATCGAACTGCGCGAGGTGTCGCTTCCCGCTTATGCCGCCGCGCCGGACATAGCCGTGCAAGGCGAAGGCGGGGATGTCAGGAACTTCGATGACGCGCTTTGGGCAGACGACCCGGTGCGCGGCGTGACCATGGCGCTTGCGCGCAGCCTCGATGACGCGTCCGATGCGGTCGTGGCCGCCGAGCCGTGGCCGCTCGATGCGTCCGCCGATCTGAGGCTCGAGGTTCGGATGGAACGCATGCTTGCCCGCGCCGATGGTCAGTTCGAGGTGTCGGGGCACTATGCCTTCTACGCGCCGGATGGTTTCGGGCGCGGTGTGTTGCGGCGGTTCTCCGTCACCGCGCCGATCACGCAGGAGGGGCCACAAGGCGTCGCCGATGCGGCCGGGGCGGCGTTGTCGCTGCTCGCCGGGGAAATCCTGTCGGGGCTGTAGGTAGCCGTCGTGGTGCCTTTAAAGCGCCGAAGCCAGGACTAACCAGCCCGCGCATTCCGCAACCTGTTGCATCGCACCCATCACGTCGCCCGTCTGTCCGCCGATCTGGCGTTTGGCGATAGCTGCAATGCCTGTCGAGGCAAGCGTAACTGCGATGACGACCGTCAGTGCCGTACCAAGGCCGAGCGGTAGCAGACAAAGAATCCCCAACGCCACTGCGGTCACCGCAGGGCGAAAATCCGCCCCTTTTGCCGCATACCCCAAGCCATCGCTCCGCGCCGCTGGCATGAGGACGAGCGCCATTGGCAGTGCGCCCCGGGTGGCGGCATGCAGCCCGATCAGCGCCGCAAGCGACTGGCCCACGTCAATGGCTGACGTAAGACCTGTCCAGCGGAGCCCGAAGGTCAACACCAGCGCGATCACGCCATAGCTGCCGATGCGGCTGTCGCGCATGATCTCGAGCTTCGTTGCGCGGTCCCGACCCCCGCCGAACCCATCGGCAACATCAGCGAGCCCGTCTTCGTGCATTGCGCCGGTCGCCAACACGACCGAGGCCAAGGCAATCAGGGCGGCCATTGCAGGAGGCGAACCGATAGCGAGGGCAAGCGCACAAGCCGCCGCCGCTATCGCGCCGACCGCGGCGCCGACAAGCGGCCATGCCCAGCCGGATGCGGCCATTGTCGGCGCTTCGCCCCGGATCACGCCCATGGGCAGGCGGCTCAGCAGCATGAATGCCAGCCGAACCTCGTCTGCCCGCGTTGGGATCATGCTTCGGACACTCCCGCCTCGCCGAAGGTCGCCATGCCGTTGTGGCAGGCCAGCGCCGCCCGCAGGATCCCGAGCGCAAGCGCCGCACCAGAGCCCTCGCCGAGGCGCATGTCGAATTCCAGCACAGGGCGCTTGTGGATCGCCGCGAGAAGCTTGCGGTGGCCGGGTTCGGCCGAGGTGTGGCCCACGAGACAGTGGTCGAGAAGGCGCTTGTCCGCGGCATAGAGCACAGCAGCAGCTGCGGTGCAGATGAACCCGTCGAGGATGACCGGAATGCGCGCCGACCGCGCGGCCAGTACCGCGCCGCAGATCGCCGCCTGTTCGCGCCCGCCAAGTGCTGCGAGGATCGCGGGCGCATCGCCCAACAGCGCCTCGTGCTGCTTCAGTCCGCGTTCGATCGCGGCGATCTTGCGTGCAATTCCGGCCTTGTCAGAGCCTGTGCCGGGGCCGGTCCATTCTGCAACTGGCCCGCCGAAACAGGCAGCTGCCAGAGCTGCAGCGACCGTCGAATTCCCGATGCCCATTTCACCGAGGATGAGCACGTCGGCGCCTTCGTCGACCGCCGATGCGCCCTGCCAGAGCGCATCAAGGCAGTCGGTCTCGCTCATTGCCGGGCCTTGGGTGAAATCATCGGTCGGGCGATCCAGATCGAGTGCGATCACCGACAGGTCCGCCCCGTTTACGGCGCAGATCTGGTTGATTGCTGCCCCACCCGCGCGAAAGTTCGCGACCATCTGTGCCGTGACTTCCTGCGGATAGGGGTTCACGCCTTGCGCGCAGACCCCGTGATTGCCAGCAAAGACCAGCGCCTGGGCGCGCCAGATTTCGGGCCGCGCCGTTCCCCGCCACGCCGCCATGAACTCGGCCAGCTGCTCGAGTCGACCGAGCGATCCGGGCGGCTTCGTCAGCGAATTTTGACGCTCCCGTGCCGCCTCGGCCGACTTGGCGTCGGCGACGGGCAGCTTGTCAGCAAGCCGCTTGATTTGCGAGAGCGAGGAAAGCTGCGGAAGGCTCATGTCATTTCACTTTCAAGGCAAGGCCGGATACGGCCAGGTGGACTTCGTCCGAAACTGCCGCGATCCGCTGATTTAAAAGCCCGGCGGCATCGCGGAACTCTCGTGCAAGGGCGTTTTCTGGCACGATCCCGCTACCGACTTCGTTCGTGACGATCACAACCGGATCGCGTTGGGAGGCAAGAGCCGTGGCGAATTCGCCGCCCGCCGCCTGCCAGTCGCGACCCGCGAGCATGAGGTTCGAGAGCCAGAGCGTCAGGCAATCGACGAGCCGCGGCCCGCGTCCATCAGTCTCTGCCAGAGCGCGCGCAAGGTCCAGAGGTTCGGCATGGGTTTCCCATTCCGCGCCGCGTCGCGCCTGATGTGCGGCGATTCGCGCCTGCATCTCGGCGTCGAGAGCTTGGGCGGTCGCAATGTAGATTGCGCGCGGGCCCAGAGACAGCGCCATCGTCTCGGCGATGCCGCTTTTGCCCGATCGGGCCCCCCCTGTAATCAGTATCGTCTTGCTCATCCTGCGTCCTCAAAGCAGAAACGGGCGATCCGGGGAAGGGAGAATGCGACCGTGAAGGGCGGGAGCGCGACAGAGCTGATGTTGATCCGGCATGCGCCCGCTTTGCATGGCGGGCGTCTTTGCGGCCGCACGGATGTCGCGGCTGACTGCACCGGCATAGATGCTATCGCCGCTTTGCGAGCACGGCTCGGCAGTCCTGAGCGAGTTGTCTCAAGCCCGGCCCGGCGCTGCCGCGAAACGGCGGCTGCTCTTTGGCCGGAACGAGAGGCGATAGCGGAAGAGTCCGATCTTTGGGAACAGGATTTCGGCGAATGGGAAGGGTATCCCTTCGCCGATCTGCCCGACCTCGGCCAGCTTGCGTCGGAAGACCTCGCGCGGCACAGGCCACCGGGGGGAGAGAGCTTTGCAGACATATGCGGCCGTATCGGTCCTGTCTTGTCGCGTCTCGCCGATGGGAAGGGGCCGGTTGTCGTGGTCGCCCATGCGGGCACGGTGCGTGCGGGTATCGCCCTCGCTTTGGGGTCCGTCGCGCCTGCATTGGCGTTTGCGGTGGCGCCGCTTTCGCTGACACGGATCGTCGCGTTGCCCGGCGGACACTGGTCGGTTGCCTCGGTCAATGAGGTGGTCGGATGACGTCGGTGCCCGTCAGCGTTACGGGTCATTTCGGGGAGTTTTTGCAAGGCCGAATGGGTCCGGCGGGTCCTCTTGCGCTAATCACGTTGCCCTGCCCTGCGCTATCGATGGACGCACGGCTTCTGCCTGGGCGGGGCCTTTCGGTCCATGCTGCCGGACAACGTTTTATCACCCCTGAGCGCGCGTCCCGATTTCTTCGCATGCTGGGTCTTTCCCTGCATGGGCGCGCGATCTTGCGGACGGACATGCCTGCGGGCGGCGGTGCCGGAGCGTCGACAGCGACACTCGTCGCGCTTGCACGTCTCGCTGGCTTTGGCGGTGCGCTGACAGATCTCGCGCGCGCCTGCATCATGGCGGAGGGCGCCAGCGATCCCCTCATGTTCGACCGCCCTGAGCGTCTTCTCTGGGCTTCGCGGCAAGGACTGGTTCTCGAGCACCTGCCGCCGATCCCCCGGTTCGACATTATCGGCGGTTTCCATGGTCCGCATCGGCGCACCGAGGCGCGGGATGCGGCATTTCCCGACATCTCGGACCTTCTGAACGACTGGCGCGATGCGACGCAGCGACGAGAATCGCGCGCTGTCGCGCAAATTGCCTCCGAGTCTGCCCGTCGAACGCTGGCGATGCGCGGTCCGGCCAATGACCCGACCGAAAATCTGGCAAGAGAACTGGGTGCGCTTGGCTTTGCGATTGCCCATACCGGATCGGCGCGCGCGCTGATATTCGCGCCGAAGGGAATCACGCCCGAAGCGCCGGCCGCCTTGCGGCGCGCCGGGTTCCGGGGTCTGGTGGCATTCTCGGTAGGTGAGGAAATGGCTCGATGAGCGGTGCGGCGATCATGCTTGTGGCTATGGCCATCGATGCGCTCATCGGCTGGCCCGCACGGCTTTACGCGGTCGTGGGTCATCCCGTCACGTGGATAGGCGCGCTGATCGCGAAACTCGATGCTTGGCTGAATATCGAAGAGACCGATCCGGGCAAGCGCAGATTGGCGGGTATCGCCACTGCGGTGATCGTGATCGCCATCGCTGCTGACCTTGCGTGGATGATCTCCTGGTTCCTGCCGGAGGGTTGGATAGGCGTGCTGATCGGTGGCGTTCTCGCCTGGCCATTTATAGCGATACACTCGATGCACGGCCATGTGCGCGCCGTTGCCCAGCCGCTTGCCGACGGCGATCTGGACGGTGCGCGAGGCGCGGTTGCGATGATCGTTGGACGGGACCCGGCGCAGCTTGACGAACCCGGCGTCGCCCGCGCCACGATCGAGAGCTTGGCAGAGAACACATCGGACGGGATTGTCGCACCCGTCTTCTGGGGCACGCTCTTCGGGCTGCCGGGAATTGCCGCTTACAAGGCCATCAACACGCTGGATTCGATGCTCGGCCATCGCAGCCCAAGGTACGCGACCTTCGGCTGGGCCTCGGCCCGGATTGATGACGTCGCCAACCTGATCCCCGCACGGCTCACGGGGTTCCTGTTCGCCATCGTCTCGCCGAACCGCAGGGCCGCACTTGGCACGATGATGCGCGACGCGCGGCATCACCGTTCGCCCAACGCAGGCTGGCCCGAGGCGGCGATGGCGGGCGCGCTCGACATCCGTCTGTCCGGGCCGCGCGTCTATGCGGACGGCGTGGCGGAGGAGCCTTGGGTCAACGGCGAAGCAGCCGATCCCGGGCCAGCGGATATCGACCGGGGCCTTTCCCTGTTTCGCGGGGCGCTGATTGCGCTTGCAGTGCTCGTTTTTATTGCGGCATGGCTTTGAAGATGCGGGATCATGGCGGCGATATCGACAGGGCGATGGCCCAATATGGCGGGGAGGCGGCGGACTGGATCGACCTCTCCACCGGGATCAACCGCGTACCCTATCCGCTGCCGCCGGTTCCCTCCCGGGCCTGGACCGCGCTGCCCACGCATGCGGACGTCGCGGCGCTGAATGTTGCGGCTTCGGCCGCATACGCGTCCGCTGCGCCCATCCTTGCCATGGCGGGCGCACAGGCCGCGATCCAAGCGATTCCCCGCCTCGGGGCTCCCGGTGTCGCGCGGGTCCTTTCGCCCACCTACAATGAACATGCCGGGTCGCTTCGCGCCGCAGGCTGGACGGTGGAGGAGGTCGGCGATCTCGAAGCGCTTGCCGGGGCCGACCTTGGCGTGGTCGTCAATCCGAACAATCCGGACGGACGCGCTTGGGACCCCGATGCGCTGCTTCAGCTTGTCGGAAAGGTGGGCCGGCTTGTCGTCGACGAAAGCTTCGCCGATCCGGCTCCCGGGCTTTCGCTCGCGAGTCATGCGGGGCGGCCCGGCCTCTTGGTCCTTCGCTCCTTCGGCAAGTTCTACGGGCTCGCCGGGCTCAGGCTCGGTTTCGTGATGGGCGATGGCGCTGATATCGAAGCGTTGTCACGTATGGCTGGCCCGTGGCCGGTGTCAGGCGCTGCAATCGCTATCGGCACCGCCGCCTTGTCAGACTGCGCCTGGGCTGAGCAGACCATCGCCCGGCTGATGTCCGAGGCGGACCAACTCGATGCGATGGCGCGTGTGGCAGGTTGGTCGCTCGTGGGGGGAACCCCGCTCTTCCGTCTTTATGATACGGGCGACGCGAATGCGGCGCGCGACCGGCTCGCCCGGGCGCAGATCTGGTCGCGCGCCTTTCCCTGGTCACAAGGCTGGCTGCGGCTCGGCCTTCCGGGGAACGAGAACGAATGGAATCGGCTGCAAGCAGCGCTGGCGGAAGGGTGAGGGGAATGGAGTTCACCGAAACCCACCGCACGACCCTTCAAGATATCCTCCGGTGGCGGCGCGATGTCAGGCATTTCCGCACTGAGCCAGTCCCCGAAGAACTCATCGATGGTCTCCGCGCCGCGATGGCGCTTGCCCCTTCGGTCGGGAACGCCCGTCCGTGGCGGGTAATCCGGGTCCACGACGCCGACCTCAGGTCGCGGGTCCGGGCAGAATTCGAACGCTGCAATCTCGACGCCGCTGAGTCCTACGAAGGTAGCGACCGGGCGGAGTATCTGCGGCTGAAGCTCGCTGGCCTAGACCGCGCGCCCGAACACCTCGTGGTGTTCACCGAACTCGATCCCGCTGAAGGGCGCGGCTTGGGGCGGCGGACAATGCCCGAAACGCTGATGCAATCCACCGCGATGGCGGTTCACACGCTCTGGCTCACGGCACGTGCAGCCAATCTGGGCGTCGGGATGGTTTCGATCCTCGACCCAGAAGAGATGCAGCGGATCTTCGACGTTCCCGAAGGGTGGACTTTCAGTGCCTATCTCTGCCTAGGCTGGCCGGAATTCGAAGACGATACGCCGCTCCTGCATCGCACGGGCTGGCAAGAGAACCGACCGACGGAATGGACGGAAAGGTAAAGCGACCCCAAGCGCGTCTAACGCGCGCAGGCAAGCAGCCCGTCCACGTCAAGATGCGCCTCCAAATGGTCGGCGAGCGAATCCAGAACCGTCTCGACATTCGCGGCATAGCTGGTCGAGGATACGGTGCCGAGTGCGGCCAGAAACGCCGACCGGAACGCGTCGCCCGTGAACATGCCATGCAGATAACTGCCCATGATCCGCCCGTCGGGGGAAACGGCGCCTTCGGGCGTGCCGTCGATGAAGGCAAAGGGCTGCGAACGGGCAGAGCCATCCGTCCGGCCGATGTGGATCTCGTAGCCTGACATCGGCGCGCCCGTCGCCGCATGCTTGGCTATGGTGCGCGTAAGCCGCTTGTCCGGCGTCATCGTCGTCGTCACATCAAGAAGACCGAGGCCCGGTGTTTCGCCAGCCTCCCCTTCGATCCCGTCGGGATCGTCGATCGACCGGCCGAGCATCTGGTAGCCGCCGCAGATGCCCAGCACATGGCCGCCGCGCCGAACATGGGCGGCAAGGTCTATGTCCCATCCCTGTTCGCGCAGATAGGCGAGGTCGCCCCGCGTGGACTTGGACCCGGGAAGGATGACCAGAGCCGCATCGCCCGGGATCGGTTCACCCGCGCGGACCATCGTCAGGCTGACGGACGGCTCCAGCTTCAGCGGGTCGAGGTCGTCGAAATTCGCGATCCGGCTGAAGGCGAGACAGGCGATCTTGAGCGGCCCGTCACCTGATGCGCCGCCAAGATCTAAAGCGTCTTCTGCCGGAAGCTTCGCGGCGTCACGGAAATACGGCAGCACCCCGAAACCGCGCCATCTCGTCCGTGTTTCAATGAGCTTGTAGCCGTCATCGAAAAGCGTGGGATCGCCCCGAAACTTGTTGATCAGAAAGCCGGCGATCATCGCGGCATCATCGGGGTCGAGAACGGTCTGAGTGCCGACGATCTGCGCGATCACCCCGCCCCGGTCGATGTCGCCAGCCAGGATCACCGGAACGTTCGCGGCGCGGGCGAAGCCCATGTTGGCGATGTCTCCGGCCCTCAGATTGACCTCCGCCGGGCTGCCGGCGCCCTCGACGATGACGATATCGTGGGAGGCCTTCAGCCGCTCGAAGCTTTCCAGCACCGAAGCCAGAAGTTGCGGTTTCAGGGCGGTATAGTCTCTTGCCCGCACAGTCGTCAGCCGCTTGCCCTGTACCACGACCTGCGCACCGGTATCGGT
>CBDUOT010000004.1:0-60308 GCA_965368915.1 uncultured Rhodobacterales bacterium
AAGTACGGTAAGCGCAAAGCACGCCGGTCCTTCCAGTTCTCGAAGCGCTGACGCGGAAGCCGTCCTATCGGCAAGAAAAACAAAGGCGTGGCCCACCGGCCGCGCCTTTTTCTTTGGGTGCGCTTAACCGGCAGGGGCGGCCTGCATCAAAGCTTGATGCGGATCACACCAGACTTTCCTGTCGGCGACTTTCTGCCTTTGCCTGTTGCCCGCCAGCCCCGATCACGCGCATTTGTGTCTGGCCCGATTGACGCGACTCGCGCGCTCACGTCATGGTCTTGCCATTGAGGCAGATCACGAGAGCAGCAAATGCCCGTACAGACCCGTTACCACAGCTCCCCCGGGGGCTTCGATATGCTTGGCCTGCGTCGAAACGCGACCGGCGCTGTTGAAATCATTTACGATGATGGCGTCAAACGCAGGCTGAAATGGCGCGTTTGTTCGTCCACGTCGGAAGGCGCAATAGGCGAAGCATTGCGTCATGCGGTGAACCAGACCCGCGTCTTGCCCGCGCTTTACTCTGAGCTGAAGCGCCGGTCGATCGCAGTCGAAGCCATCGCGACCTGACCAAGGTGTCGCGAAACGAAATGCCCTGCCGACGGCGACGCCGGCGGGACTGTTTTCGTCACTACTCTGCCGACTGCTCGCGGCCTGATTGACTGCCGTGACATGGCAATCCCCATAAAAAATGGCCGGGACTAAGCCCGGCCAAGGAAGCGGCCCGTAGGGGATCAACGGGTCCGTTCAGGGAGTCCAGAAAGTCTTGGCGGTCTCGCGGCTGCGTTCCGTTCGGCTCAGCCCGACATCGTCGAGGAGGCGATCATCTAGCTTGGTGAGCGCCCTGCGGCTGCGCTGTCGCGCGACCCAGTGCTCGACCGTTGCCGAGACGCGGGCCGTCAGGGACATTGTCGAGCGGAAGCGGGTCGAGGCGGGGCCGAATGCTGGCTGTGCAGGCGAGGGCATGACGCACCTATTGTATTGATACATATTCGAGTTCTCTGTAATAAGATGAATACAATGCTGAAGATGTATCATCCATGGGAATATTGTCTTGGGTACAATGTGGCAGCCAGACCTGTCGATCTATGACGGGCCGAAATACCTCGCGCTGACGCGGTCACTGCGAGAAGCGATCCGCAGGGGCGAGCTTGAAGAGGGCACCCGGCTGCCTCCGGTCCGTGATCTGGCGTGGCGGCTCGGCATGACGCCGGGCACCGTTGCGCGGGCCTATCAGATCGCGACTCAGGAGGGGCTGCTGGAGGCCGCTGTGGGGCGTGGAACATTCGTCGCCGCAACCAGCCCGACATTCGGGGCCAGCCAGCCGCTGTTCATGGAGCCGCGCACGGGCGGGCAGCCGCGGTCCGGCTCGGGCCTCGGGCCGCTCGATCTGCGCACACCGCAACTGCCCGACGTTGGGCAGGGCGTCGCGATCGCCGAAATTCTGGGTCGCATCGCGGCGACGGGAAATTGCGATTACCTCGGGTACCCGGGGCTGAAGCGCGATGGAAACTTGCGCCGCGCGTTCGCAGAGTGGCTTGAGGACAGGGTGTTGGGTCCGATCGCGCCGGATGACATCGTGCTGACCCATGGGGGACAGAACGGCATCAACCTCGCCCTGCAATGCTGTCTGAAGGGCGGCCGTCCGCAGGTCGTCTGCGAGGAACTTGCCTATCCGGGTTTCCGACATGCCGCGCGGTTGAATCGCGCCGAAATCGTGCCGGTTGAGATTGATGGGGCGGGTATGCGCGCCGATGCGCTCGACGCTGCCTGCCGCCGGACAGGGGCGCGGATCGTGTGCGTCACGACGGATGCGCAAAACCCCACCACAGCGCGAATGCCGCGCGAAAGGCGGGCGGAGATCGTCGCGGTCGCGCGGCGGCATGACCTGCAGATCATCGAGGACGACTGCTATTCGATCCAGACTGCCGTTGATCCGTCGCTACGCGCGCTCGCGCCCGAGCGGACGTGGCATGTCACCTCCATTTCCAAGGCGTTGGCCGCCGGGTTGCGCTTTGGCGCTGTCGTCTGCCCGCCGGGTCTGGGCGAAGCTGGCAGGCTCGCGGCCCAGCACGCTTATTTCGGGCTCGCCCGGCCGGTATCCGAGATCGTCGAAGAACTCCTGGTTTCGGGCGAAGCGGCCCGGTTGCGCGACAAGGTCCACGAGGTTTTCGCGCGGCGGTTGGAACTGACGCTGAACATCCTTGGACGCTACGAACTCGCCTGGCAGCGCGGACTGGCTTTCGTCTGGCTGCAGTTGCCGCAAGGCTGGCGCGCTTCGACCTTCGCGCGCGACGCTGAAACGGCAGGTGTGCTGGTGCGGTCGGCCGATGAATTCGCGCTGATCGGAAGCCATTCGCCGAACGGTGTGCGCATCGCGCTGAACGGCGCGCTGCCCGAACGCGATTTCGCCAGCGCGCTCGAGGTCATGGCGCGCCTTCTCGACAACCCGCCGGGCGATCTTCCGGTCTGATCGGGATGGTGGGCCGGATCATCGAAACCGACGCCTGCGTGTCTGAGGGTGCCGAATGGCTCGCTTCATGCGATCCGAGATTCGCCATCCTGCTCGCTGAGACGGGTCCTTTGCCGCTGAGACGAGGTCCGGATGGCTTCGGGGCGCTTCTGGACGCGATCCTCGGCCAACAGGTTTCGACCGCCTCCGCCAAGGCGCTCTGGGCGCGGATGGAGGTGGCGGGGCTCGTGACCGAGCAAGCCGTCGCGGCGGCGTCCGAGGATGATCTGCGCGCCTGCGGTTTGTCGCGTCAGAAGATCCGATACGCCCATGCGCTTGCCCGTGCCAGGTTGGACTACGACGCGTTGCGAAGCGCGCCGAACGAAGATGTCGTGGCCACGCTGACCGCGCTTCCCGGGATCGGGCGCTGGACGGCCGAGGTCTACGCGATCATCTCGCTCGGCCGTGCAGACGTCTTCGCGCCGGGCGATCTCGCGCTGCAAGAGGCGGCGCGGCTGCTGTTCGATCTGCCCGAGCGACCGGGGGAACGTCTGCTCCGCGATATGGCAGAAGACTGGCGCCCCTGGAGGGCAGTTGCGGCCCGTGCGCTCTGGGCCTACTACCGGGTCAAGAAAAGCCGGGAGGGTATCAGGTGACACGCGAGTTGAAATTCGGCCGCAAGGCGGCGCGGTCGGGCGAGGCGCGCTCGCTCGTCGTTTTCCTTCACGGCTACGGTGCGGACGGCGCCGATCTGCTGGGTCTTGCCGATCCGCTTTCCCCACATTTGCCCGATACTGTTTTCATCGCGCCCGATGCGCCCGAACCCTGTTCCGGCAACCCTTTCGGGCGGCAGTGGTTTCCGATCCCCTGGCTTGACGGCTCGTCCGAGGCGGAGGCGTCAGATGGCATGGCACGGGCGTCCG
Organism: uncultured Rhodobacterales bacterium; assembly: GCA_965368915.1. Lineage (GTDB taxonomy): Bacteria > Pseudomonadota > Alphaproteobacteria > Rhodobacterales > Rhodobacteraceae > Albidovulum. The sequence continues at coordinate 3,373 of CBDUOT010000004.1, forward strand.
ACGATCTGAACGCCTTTCTCGATGCTCAGCTTTCCGGGGAAGGGATGCTTCCCGACCAATTGTCCGTCTTCGGATTTTCGCAAGGAACGATGATGGCGCTGCATGTCCTTCCGCGGCGGCCAGCGCCGGTCGCGGGCATCGTGGCGTTCTCTGGCCGTCTTCTCGCGCCCGAGAGACTCGCGGCCGAGGCTGTATCGAAACCGCCGGTTCTGCTCGTGCATGGCGATGAGGACCCGATGGTGCCATTCGCCGATATGGGGCTGGCCGGACGCGCGCTGAACGATGCCGGGTTCGAGACTTACGGACACGTCATGAAGGGCACGGGCCATGGGATCGCGCCCGACGGGCTTTCGGTCGCGCTCGCCTTTCTGAAGGACAAGCTGCCGGGGGCTTGAAGCCCTCGACGTGGGTCCCAGCGTCACTCTCGCCGCCGGGCGCGACATTTTCAGAACCAGAGACTCGGCTCGGCGAATTCGACCGAATTGCCGGCGGGATCGCGGATGTAGATCGACCGCGCGCCGTTTGGCCACTGGAAATCTGCCTCGATCTCTACCCCCGACGTTTCAAGATGCGCCCGCCACGCGTCGAGTTTCTGCGGTTCGACCGCGAAGCAGAAATGCCCCGGACCGGTCGCGCCGTGGGGCGGAACCGGCAGCCGTGCGTCCGGTGGCGGCGGGGAAGCGGTAGCCTTCGGATCGAATACCAGAAGGATTGAAGCGCCCAGTGCGAAGAATACGTGCCGCCCTTCCTGACGACGGATCACGGGCAGGCCGAGCGTTCCGCCGTAGAACCTTTCAGCCGCCTGCAGGTCGTCGGTATAGAGCGCGGATTCCAGCGTGCCGAGAATTTCGGGAATCGCCATCGAAGCGTTACCTCCCTGTCACGTTAATGCGAGAGAAGAATACTCGACATAGCGGGGCTTGTCAGAGCCGAAACGCCAGATATAGTTGTTGGAAAGACGGGGCGGCAATCCCGCTTCCCCTGAAGCACAGCAAGTCTGGGCAAGGACGGGTGGAAGGATGCTCGATAGGACTGAGGACGGCGAGTTCAGAACCAGCTTCGTGCGGGAGCCTTCAGCGCTGAAGCATTTCCCCGCGCTGGTACTCAATGCCGATTTCCGGCCGCTTTCCTACTATCCACTGTCTCTTTGGCCATGGCAGGAGGCGATCAAGGCCGCCTACCTCGACAGGGTGACCATCGTCGCCGAGTACGAGGAGGTGGTGCGGTCGCAAAGGGCCGCGATCCGAATACCCTCGGTCGTCGTGCTGAAAGATTACGTCAAACCCCAGAAGCGCGTGGCCTTCACGCGCTTCAATCTTTTTCTGAGGGACGAATTCCGCTGTCAGTACTGCGGATCGAAGGGCGATCTGACATTCGACCACGTCCTGCCCCGGTCGAAAGGCGGGGTCACGAGTTGGGAAAACGTCGTGGCCGCCTGTGCGCCTTGCAATCTGCGAAAGGGCAACCGGCTTCTGAGATATTCGGGTCTGTCGCTCCTGCGTCACCCGCATCGACCGAACGCCGAAGAGATGCAGCGCGCAGGACGGCGATTCCCGCCGAACTACCTGCATGAAAGCTGGGTCGACTACCTCTACTGGGACGCCGAACTCGACGCCTGAGGTCATTTCAGGTTCCATGTTCGCCATGGCTTTACCTTTGAGCCGCCAAGGCTAGTCTGTCGCGACGCGACCTAAGGAGGGGCCATGGCCGACGCATTCTTTCAGCCGATCTCAGGAATGGAACTGCCGCGCTTCGCGGGCATCCCAACCTTCATGCGGCTGCCGCATGTGACCGAGGATCACCCGCGTGCGGGTGACGTTCAAATCGGCCTTGTCGGACTTCCCTGGGACGGCGGCGTATCGAACCGGCCGGGCCCGCGCCATGCGCCGCGCCAGTTGCGCGATTTTTCGACGATGATCCGGGCGCAGCATGCGGTCACCGGGATGCGCCCGTTCGAGACGGCGAACTGCGCGGACCTTGGCGATGTCGGCCCCAACCCGGTCGACAATCCCGATACTTTGCGCCGCTTCGAGGACTATTTCACCAAGCTAAAGGCGCGCGGTATCCGTCCTCTTGTCGCCGGGGGCGATCATCTTTGCACGCTGCCGGTGCTTCGTGGGCTCGCAAAGGACGCGCCCTTGGGGCTTGTTCATTTCGACAGCCACACGGACCTTTTCCCGGCCTATTTCGGCGGTACGACCCTGACCCACGGGAACCCGTTCCGGTCTGCGGTGGAAGAGGGACTTCTGGACCCAAAACGCATGATCCAGATCGGTATCCGGGGAACGATGTACGACTCGGAAGATCGGGACTTCGCGAAGGCGCACGGCATCCGCATCGTCACGATCGAGGAATTCTTCGACCGCGGGATTCCCGACGTCATGGCCGAAGCGCGCGAGATCGTGGGCGACAGGCCCGCCTACATGTCATACGACATCGATTTCGTCGATCCCTCGGTCGCTCCGGGTACCGGTACGCCGGAATGGGGCGGTCCGAATGCCTACGAGGCGATCCGTGTCATTCGCGAGTGCGATGGGCTGAACATCGTCGCCGCCGATCTGGTCGAGGTGTCGCCACCCTTCGATCCGACCGGCGGCACGGCTTGGCTTGGCGCCTCGCTGATGTTCGAGATGCTCTGCGTGATGGCCGCGGCCTTGTGACCGCGGCCCGTTTCAGGCCTGCGCGGCGGTGACGATGATCTCGACGAGGTATTCGGGCGCGGCAAGTTTTGCCTCGCCGGTCGCGCGCGCGGGCGCGTGACCTTGAGGCACCCATGCGTCCCACTCGGCGTTCATCGCTGCGAAGTCTGCCGCGATGTCTGCCAGCCAGATCTGCGCGCGCAACATCCGGGTCTTGTCGGTTCCTGCCAGCGCCAGTAGCCGGTCGATCTCTGCGAGACAGTCGCGGGTTTGTGCTGTCGCGTCGCCGCCGGGTTCGCCCACGACGCCGGCCAGATGCACGACGCCATTGTGGATGACGACGTTCGACATGCGGGTTCCGGTTTCAAGCCGGGTGATGGGAGTGCTCATGGAGGTGTCCTTGCAAGGTTGGCGCACACGTCTCCTATCCGCTGCCAAGGCGGAAGGGAAGTTCGTCTGAGCGCCTGCCAGCCTCAGAGGCCGAGCAGTTCCCGCGCCGCGTTGAGATCGGCGACTGAGCCGTCATGGTCGCCGGCTTCATGCTTTGCCTTGCCGGAGGCATAGAGCTGCATGACCGACGCTGACGTCGCTTCATCGACCGACGCGGTCTGCATCGCATTGTCGATCTCGGACATCAGCGCAGGGCACTGATGCGCGAACACCGGCGTCGTCATCGCGGCGAGCGCAACGGCGGTCATAATGGTCTTTTTCATTGCTGGTCTCCTCGTGTTGTTGACGGGGTCGTCACTTCGGTCACGAAGACATGGAGCGGGTGAAGGGAATCGAACCCTCGTCGTAAGCTTGGGAAGCTTCTGCTCTACCATTGAGCTACACCCGCCTCAGCGACTGATTACTCCGACCCGTAAATTCAGGCAAGGGGGAAGGCGAGCGGCCCAGCCTTGGCCGCGTCGCTTCCGGGCACGGTCAGGAAGTTAACTTTCAGTCATCCAATTCTGCGCCTAGAACCTCGATATCGGCCCAGATCGGCAGGTGGTCCGATGCGAACCGGGCGGGCGCGCCGTTGAACACTCCGGCGTCGCGCAGGTGCATCCCTTCGGACACCGCCACACGGTCGAGCGAACCGAGCGGTTGAGGCGACGGAAAGCTTCTGCCGGGCGTATGAAGGCGATAGTTCGGCCCCAGCATCTCAGCGCCGCCCGCGGCAGACCAGTCGTTGAAGTCGCCCAGAATCGCGGTGGGCATGTCGGCGCGACGGCTAAGGGCCGCCCGGATCGCGGCAAGCTGCATCCGGCGGAACCGGCGGATAAGGCCAAGATGCACACCCACCACGCGCAAGGGCATGCCATCAATGTCGAGCTCGGCGAGGATCGCGCCGCGCGGCTCGAGCCCCGGCAGAATGATCTTCCGGATCTGCGTCACGTCGAGCCCGTTTCGAACGAGGATCGTCTGGCCGTGCCAGCCAAGGCTCGGACCGTTCGGCGCGAAGGGCAGCAGGCCGAAATCCGTTTCGTTCCTGAGCAGCCTGGGAGGCAACGCGGCGGGACGTGGGGCGAGCCGGTGGTCGACTTCCTGCAACGCGACGATGTCCGCCTGAAGCGAATTCAGCACTTCGACGATGCGGTCCGGCTTGCGGCGTCGATCCATGCCGACGCACTTGTGCACGTTGTAGGAGGCGAGGCGCAGCTTCATGGCAGGCATCCTGACCCGGCTTCCGCAATCCAACACGCGCGCGCCGCACAATTTCCGTACCTGTTCATGTGCCGCAGAATGTTCGCCGGACCTCTTGCTCCTCAGTGGGGGCGAGGGCGTATGCCGCAGCGCTGGCAGTTTCCTCGAACGGAGTCGCAAGGACTTCGTTCAACCGCGAGAAGGGAACGTAGTCGCCCTTGACCGCCGCCTGAATGGCCGCTTCGACCTGATGGTTGCGCGGAATGACAAAGGGGTTGGCGCTGCGCATGCGGTCTTCCACACCGGCTTCGCGCGCGGCGCGCTGCTTCCAGCGCGTTTGCCAATCGTCGAAGCGTTCGGGGTTGGCGAATTCGGCGCGCGCGCTGCCATCCACAAGCCCACGGAATGTGCGTGTGAAGTCTGCCTCTCCCTCCGCCATTAGTGTCAGCAGATCCTCGATCAGCGCCTGATCGCCTTCCTCCTCCGTTCCAAGCCCGATCTTGGCGCGGAAGAGGCGTAGCCATTCGGGCTGATAGGCGTCGGCAAAGCGGTTGATGGAAGCGGTTGCGGCCTCAATCGCGGGCTCTTCGTCGCCCATGAGCGGCAGAAGGCAAGAGGCGAACTGCGCAAGGTTCCAGACTGCGATCTGGGGCTGGTTGCCGTAGGCGTAGCGCCCGAACTGGTCGATCGATGAAAACACCTTGGCCGGGTGGTAGGTGTCCATGAAGGCGCAGGGCCCATAGTCGATCGTCTCACCCGAGATCGCCATGTTGTCAGTGTTCATCACTCCGTGGATGAAGCCAACGCTCATCCACCGCGCGATAAGCCGCGCCTGCGCCGCCACGACCGCGTCCAGAAGCGCCAGGGGGCTGTCGGCATCCGGGTAGTGACGTTTGATCACGTGATCAGTTAGCAGGCGGAGCGCTTCTGTATCCTCGCGCGCAGCGAAATACTGGAACGTGCCGACGCGGATATGGCTGGAGGCAACACGCGCGAGGACCGCGCCGGGCAGGGCGCTTTCGCGCCACACCGGCTCTCCGGTCGCGACAGCGGCGAGGGCGCGCGTCGTGGGAACGCCGAGGGCTGCCATCGCTTCCGAGACGACGTATTCGCGAATGACCGGTCCGATCCAGGCCCGTCCGTCGCCCCGGCGCGAAAATGGCGTCTGGCCGGCGCCTTTCAACTGAATGTCGAAGCGCGCTCCGTCCGGGGCGACGATCTCGCCCATCAGGATCGCGCGTCCATCGCCGAGCTGCGGCACCCAGCCCCCGAACTGATGCCCCGCATAGGCCTGGGCAAGAGGTGCGGCGCCTTCCGGCACGGCATTTCCGGCAAAGACTGCCGCACCTTCCGGCGTAGAGAGCGCTGCAGGGTCAAACCCCAGCCGAAGCGCGAGCTGTTCATTGACGGCAATCAGGCTCGGCTCTGCCACCGGGACGGGCGACTGACGCACGAAGAACCGGTCGGGCAGGCGCGCATAGGAATTGTCGAAAGCGATATCGAGAGCCATACCCTATATCTAGAGCGCGCGCGTCATAAGCAAATACCCCTCACGCGGTTCGAAGCCCGCATTCCGGTAAAACCGCTGCCCCGCCTCGTTCTTGCGTGCGACTTCGATATGCAGAGTCTTGACGCCGCGCGACTTCAACTCGGCTGAAATCAGGTCGAGCGCGGCCTCTCCGTGACCTTTGCCGCGCGATGCAGGCACGAGGAAGAATTCGTTCACGAAGGCATCCTTGCCGCCCGCTTCGATTGACCAGCCAAACGTGACCGCGATGTAGCCGATCGGCGCGGCGTGCGTCCCGATCAGCCAGACGGCACCGAAGTCCGACCCTTCCAGAAGAGGTTCCAGCCCGGCGCGGCGATGCTCGGCGGTCGAAGCGATGCCCTCATGCGCGTGATACGCCGCGACAAGTGGCAGGATCAGATCGGTATCGTCGGGTCCGGCGAGATGCAGCATGGGTCACAACCTTCCGATGCGTTCGGTGAGCAGAGTGTAGAACCCTTCGGCGTCCACGTCGCCCATGAACATCGCATTGGCCCTGCGCCCCGATACGCGCCACCAGTCGGCGACTGTCATGCCGGTCGTGAACCGGCCCTCGATCTCGATCTCGACGTTGATATGCCGGCCTGAGAAGAGATCAGGCTTGAGAAGATAGGCGATCGTGCAGGGATCGTGCAGCGGCGCACCTTCGGAACCGTATTTCGCCATGTCGAAACGTTCGAAGAAATCCGTCCAGCTGGCGACCGCGTGTCCAACCTTCGTGCCAAGGTTACGGAACGCCTCCACCCGCGACCGCGTCGTCAGCACCTTGTGCGTAACGTCGAGGGGCATGACGACGATGGGCAGACCAGAACGGAAGACGATGTCGGCGGCCTCCGGGTCGACATAGATGTTGAACTCTGCCGCGGGTGTCACGTTGCCGACTTCGAAGTAAGCGCCACCCATCAGAACGATCTCGGCCACGCGGTCCACGATGTCGGGCGCCTGCCGGAAGGCAGTGGCGATGTTGGTGAGCGGCCCGATGGGGCAGAGCGTTACGCTGCCCGGGGATTCCGAACGCAGTGTTTCGATGATGAAGTCTACCGCATGCGTGTCCTGCAGCGGCATTGCAGGATCGGGAAGCTCGATCCCGTCGAGGCCGGTCTTGCCATGGACATACTCGGCCGTCACCAGCGGGCGCGTCAGTGGCGCCTCGCATCCCGAGAAGACCCTGACATCGTCGCGCCCGGCCAGTTCGCACACGATCCGCGCGTTCTTCGTCGTGAGCGGCAGGGGCACGTTGCCGGCGACACAGGTGATTCCCAGAAGCTCCAATTCGGGCGAGGCGAGCGCGAGAAGGATCGCGACGGCGTCGTCCTGACCGGGGTCCGTGTCGATGATGATCTTGCGTGCGGCCATTCGTATCGTCCTCTTCCCGGCTGCCAGAGAGTGGCGCGCGTGCGAGACGTTGTCCAGATGCGTACGAGGCCCGATCTGCAACCAAAAGTTGTCAAATGTTCGCCATATTTAGCTGCAAGCGTAGTTACCATACTGGGGAAAGGCCACGACGATGTCTGCTGCGTCTTACGAGGTTCTTGTACATGCGGGCGCGCACTGCTGCGGCGCCGAAGATTTTCAGCGATTCCTTGGGGCGAACCGCACCGCACTCAAGAGATCCGGAGTCGATCTCGCCTATCCGGGGCGCACCGGCGCGCCCGGAGGCACGTTCGATTGCGCTTACCCTGAGCCGAAGGACCAGGGCGCCGAAATAGAGGCGTTTGCCAGCAAGATCGCCGCGACGCTCGCGCCTGCGTTTCAGGGCGGGAGCCGGATGATCCTGTCCGAGCATGACTTGGCGGGTCGCCTCGCCGGACTGCTTGGCGGTCGTTTCTATCCCGCCGCGCGCAAACGGGCAGAGGCCCTTCGCGAGGCTCTCGAGCAACCTGTCGAGCATCTCGTGATGACGGTGATGCCCTATGACGAATTGTTTGTCGCAGCCTGGCGGCGCTTTGCGCTCGACCGGCTGATTGATCCCTTCTCGGAATACGCCCCCGCGATGGCGGCATTCACCGGCGGCTGGGTCGAGACCGTCGAGGCGCTTCGCGATGCTCTAGGCGCGCGCCGGGTCACGGTGCTGGCCACTCAGCCGAGCGCGCAAGAAGTTTTGTCGCATCTCGCGCCGGGCCTTGGAATGCACGATGCCGCACTGCCTGCGCCCATGCCGGTCATCACGGACAGCGCAATCGCCATGATCCAACGCCATTACCGTCAGGGCGCACGCTTCGCGCCGGGTCAGCGCGAGCGTATTCTCGCCTTCCACGCCCGTCAGCCTCAGGCTGCCATAGAACACGGATTCGCCGGACTTCAGCTTGCTGACCTGAAAGGCCGCTATGTCGCAGATCTCGACACTCTGGCGCGCGCGCCAGGGGTCAATGTGGTGGGCGCATTCCTGCCCGCCGTTGCCGCCGAATAAATCGAGCAGGCTGTCTACGCAAAAAGCCCCGGACGCTGTGCCGGGGCTTTTCTTTTTTATAGTAAGTACTTATCCGTCGAAGTTGACTTCTTCCATCAGCTTGAGCGCCTCCGGGCGAGATCGGGCGACGTCCATCAGATTCAGGGTGTCCGGCGTGAACTCGCCCCAGCTGGCGACCAATTCGGACCGGGCCACACCCGGCTTGACCGGGAATTCGTGGTTCAGTTCAGCATAGATCTTCTGGGCCTCATCCGAGGACAGGAACTCCATGAGTTTAAGCGCGGCCTCGCGGTTCGGTGCGGCCTTGGTCATCGCCACGCCCGAGACGTTCATATGCGTGCCGCCATCCTCGAAAGTCGGGAAGACGATGCGGACCGAGTTCGCCCATTCCGCCTGTTCAGGATCGGCGAGCATTGCGCCCATGTAGTAGGTATTGCCGAGTGAGATGTCGCATTCGCCAGCCCAGATCGACTTCACTTGGGCGCGGTCGTTGCCTTCCGGCTTCTTGGCAAGGTTGGCGCGCAGTCCAGTCGCCCAATCCTTCGCATATTCCGCCCCGTGATGTTCGATCATCGCGGCCATAAGGCCGAGGTTGTAGTCATGCGTGCCGGGGCGGGTGCAAATGCGGCCCTTCCACTTCGGATCGGCGAGTTCCTCGTAGGTCGTGACTTCACCATCCGCGACGCGCTCTTTCGAGGCGTAGACGATGCGCCCGCGCGAGGTCAGGCCAAACCACTGATTGCCGGGGTCGCGGAACTCAGCCGGGATGTTGGCGGCCAGGACTTCGGATTCGACCGGCTGGGTCACACCTGCTTCGACCACTTGGGCAAGCTTGGCGATGTCGACGGTCATCACCAGGTCGGCGGGGCTGCGGTCGCCTTCGCTTTGCAGCCGCTCAACCATGCCCTTGTCGATATGGGCAACGTTCACGTCGATTCCGGTCTCGGCCGTGAAGGCGTCGAATAGGGGCTGAACCAGCTCTGGCTGGCGGAGCGAATAGACGTTGACCTCTTCGGCAAGGGCGGGCGCGGCCAGCGCAATCAGCGAGAGTGTAAGGAAAGGCGTCCTGGCGGACATGGTCGACTCCTTTTGTCAGATATTATGCGGCCCTTATCGCGGATGCGAAGGGCGTGGTCAATACCTGATAAAAGAAGTCGGATAATATTTGGCTAGGATCTCCGGGCGTCGTGAAGGTGCCGGGTTTCCTCATCCACAGAAGCGTTTTTCGCCTTCTCGGCAAGTTTGGCCGCGTCCCAAAGGGCATCCATTTCTGCCAGATTTGAGTCCTCGGGCCGCTTGCCACGCGCGGCCAGTTCCGCCTCGATCGACTGGAACCGCCGGGTGAACTTGGCATTCGCGGCGCGCAGCGCCGCCTCGGGGTCGATTTTCAGATGACGGGCGAGATTGGCGATGACGAAGAGCAGGTCGCCGAACTCCTCGAAGGTCTCTTCCGCGCTCAACGTTTCCCGCGCCTCGTTCAACTCGCGCGCTTCTTCCGTGATCTTGTCGATCACTTCGTCGGTCGAAGGCCAATCGAATCCCACCCGCGCCGCGCGGTTCTGCAACTTCACTGCGCGCGTCAGCGCCGGAAGTCCGGCCGCGATGCCGTCAAGCGTTCCGCGCTCGGCCTTGCCTGCGCGTTCGGCAGCCTTCATCCGCTCCCAGTCGCGGGTCTGATCTTCGGCGGACTTGTCACGCGATTCGTCCCCGAAAACATGCGGATGGCGCGCAACCATCTTGTCCGAGATCGCGCGCACCACCGCGTCGAAGTCAAAGTGCCCCGCTTCGGAAGCCATCTGTGCATGGTAGACAGTCTGAAGAAGAAGATCGCCGAGTTCACCGGACAACTCCCCCCAGGCGCGGCGCTCGATCGCGTCGGCGACTTCGTAGGCTTCCTCGATCGTGTAGGGGGCGATCGTGTCGAAGTCCTGCTCGATATCCCAGGGGCAGCCGGATTGCGGATCCCGAAGCCGCGCCATGATCTCCAAAAGCCGGGGCATCCCTCCGTTCGGGTCGTGGATCAGTCGGTCCGAGGCGGCGCGATCGCGGGTCATTGCAAGTCTCCGGCGTTTGGGCTCATCTCCGCATAGTCTCAACCCGCTGGCGGAGTCCACATGCCCGTTCTGAACCGAATTGCGGATTTCGCGCCTGAAATGGCGGAATGGCGCCGCCACCTTCATGCGCATCCCGAGCTTGGTTTCGATTGCCACGCCACGGCCCGGTTCGTCGCCGAGCGCCTGCGCGAATTCGGTGTCGATGAAATACATGAAGGTATCGCCGAAAGCGGTATCGTGGCGGTCATCAAGGGGCAGGGCGATGGGCCGACCGTCGGATTGCGCGCAGACATGGACGCGCTGCCCATCTTCGAGGAAACGGGATCACCGCATGCCTCGACCGTAAAGGGCGTTATGCACGCCTGCGGGCACGACGGTCACACGACGATGCTGCTTGGAGCGGCAAAATACCTGGCCGAAACGCGCCGCTTCCGGGGCCGCGTCGCGCTGATCTTCCAGCCGGCCGAAGAGGAGGGCGGCGGCGGCGAAGTCATGGTCCGGGAAGGCATCCTCGACAGGTTCAACATTGGCGAGGTCTATGCCTTGCACAATGTTCCCAACGTGCCTCTCGGTCACTTCGTGACGACGCCCGGCCCGATCATGGCCGCCGTCGATACGGCCCGCGTCCTCGTGACCGGAAAGGGTGGGCACGGAGCGTATCCGCACGAATGTGTCGACCCGATCCCTGCCGTCGTCGGGATGGTGGGCGCGCTCCAGACAATCGCGAGCCGGAACGTGAGCCCGCTGGACGAAGTCGTTGTTTCAGTGACCGAAATCCACGCTGGCACGGCGTCTAACATCATCCCGGAAACCGCCCGCTTCGTCGCAACGATCAGGACCTTCCGCGAAGAAGTGAGGATGCAGGTCAAGCGCCGGTTCGAAGAGATCGTGGCGGGTCAGGCCGCCGCCTTCGGCGTCCGCGCAGAAATCGATTATGAGCTTGGCTATCCGGCTACTGTGAACGCGCCCGAAAAGGCCGCATTCGCCGCCGAAATCGCAAGAGAGGTGGCGGGTGCTGCCGGCGTCAACGAGGCTGGCGGGCGCGAGATGGGGGCGGAGGACTTTTCTTACATGCTTGAAAAGCGGCCGGGGGCCTATCTTTTCCTCGGGCAGGGGCCGGGGGCTGGGCTTCACCACCCAGCGTACGAGTTCAACGACGAGGCAGCACCGCATGGTGCGAGCTTCTTTGCCCGACTGGTCGAGCGTGCTCAGTCGATTGGTTAAGCGCGATCATCAGATGCTGATCGACGTCCCGAGCGTACAGCCGCGACACGTCATGTGCGTGTGACGCCCCACTTCGCCTCATTCGCCTCGATCGCGGCGATGCGTTCGGCGGTCTTGGGATGGCTCATCAGCCAAGCCGGCGCGCCTGCGCCTGCCATTCCCGTCAGGCCCTCGAGCTTCTCGAACAGGCTTTTCTGCGGCCCGGTTCCGATCCCGGCCTTGATCAGCAGGGCGGAGGCCCATTCGTCGGCCTCGTACTCGTCCTGCCGGCTCAGCCGCGCGGCAAGCAGCGAGGTCAGCAGGCCGGCGAGGTAAACGCCAACACCGGGGATGATCCGGCCGAGCACCGTCGCCAGCGCCACCCGGATTGCATTCTGGCCCGAAAAATCGATCATCCGCCGCCGCGAGTGGCCGAGTGCGACATGGCCAAGCTCATGCGCGATCACGCTTGCAAGCTCTTCTCCGGAAACCTGTCCTTCGCGGTACTTGTCGTAGAAGCCACGGGTCAGGAAAATGCGCCCATCCGGCGCGGCAAGGCCATTCACTGGGGCGACCTCATAGAGATGAACCTGCACACGCTGGACGCCCAGTGCCTCGGCAAGCCGCTCCGTGATCGCGACGAGTTTTCGATCGGCGAGCGGCGTTGATTGCGCGTCCAGCCGCCGGGCCGTCTGCCACGCCGAGAAGCGGTACATCACGACCGCGTAGAGAATCGCCAGAATGATCGGGGTGAGCTTCAGCATCCGGTTTATATGGGGTTTAGGCCGCGAAAAGGGAACGGCTAAGCGAAATGGCGACGCGCTTCCGGGCTGTTAATCCTCCCGAAGTTCTCAGGTCAGCGCCTTCATCGCCCGTCCGATCCCGTCGATGGTGAGAGGGTACATGCCGCCCTCGAACACCTGACGGATCATGCTGACCGACTGGGTATACTGCCAATGCCGCTCGGGCAGGGGGTTGAGCCAGACATTCGAAGGCCACTGTTCTCGCGCGCGCTGTAACCAGACCTGACCCGCCTCGGCGTTCCAGTGTTCGTTGGCGCCGCCGGGATAGGCGACCTCATAGGGCGACATCGACGCATCGCCGACGAAGATCGCCTTGTAGTCGGTGCCGTAAGTCCGAAGTACCTCCCACGTGGGTGTCTGTTGGTCCCAGCGGCGGCGGTTGTCGCGCCAGACGCCTTCGTAGAGGCAGTTGTGGAAGTAGTAGTATTCGAGGTGCTTGAATTCGGCGCGGGCGGCCGAGAACAGTTCTTCCACCACTTTCACGTGGGGATCCATGGAGCCGCCGACGTCGAGGAACAGCAAAACCTTGACCGCATTGTGCCGCTCTGGCCGGGTCTGGACGTCGAGATAACCATGCTCTGCCGTCGCGCGGATCGTTCCGTGCAGGTCCAGTTCCTCAGTCGCGCCCTCGCGTGCCCAGCGGCGCAGGCGCTTGAGGGCGACCTTGATATTGCGGGTTCCGAGCTCGATCTGGTCGTCGAGGTTCTTGAAATCTCGCCTGTCCCAGACCTTGACCGCGCGCTGGTGGCGGCTTTCCTTCTGCCCGATGCGCACGCCTTCGGGATTGTATCCATAGGCTCCGAAGGGCGAGGTCCCGGCTGTGCCGATCCATTTCGAGCCGCCCTGATGGCGACCCTTTTGCTCCTCCAGCCGTTTCTTCAGCGTTTCCATCAGCTTTTCGAACCCGCCGAGCGCTTCAATCTGGGCCTTTTCCTCTGCGGACAGCGTGCGTTCAGCGAGCTTTTCGAGCCATTCGGCAGGCAGGTCGATCGCTTCAAGCACCTGTTCGGTCGTTATGGCCGAGAGGCCCTTGAAGGCTTCAGCGAAAGCGCGGTCGAAGCGGTCAAGGTAGCGTTCATCCTTAACCATCGCAGTGCGGGCGAAGTAGTAAAACCCGTCGATATCGTAGGTCACGAGTCCCGCCGCCATCCCTTCGAGGAACCCGAGATACTCCCGCAAGGTGACTGGAACCCCGGTCCTGCGCAGCGTCTCGAAGAAAGGAAGGAACATCGTTCTCAGGTCAGCCGGTAGTAGAGGATCGTCGCGAACAGTCCCAGGATCGCGAAAAAGATCGCATGCGCGGCGGCGTATTGGAGTTTGTCCATCCGGTTGCCGCCCCTGCGCGCGGCGCGGCGCCAGCCGATCAGGGCGCCGATAAGAATGGCTACGACGAAGATCATGGTTGCCTCGCAATTCGGGCCGGGGAGAGGGCAGCCATGCCAAGAAGCCGCTCGATCACCTCGGCGTCGGAGGCAAAGCCATAGCGCCCCCAACCGAGGCTGTCGAGCCTGACCTGGCTTGCCTCGGAGGCGCGGCCGACGAGGTCCAGCGCCTCGGCCCGGAGCATCAGCAAGCTTGATAGCAGGGCCGCGTTTTCGGCGCGTGCCGCTTGGGGCAGCGCACGTGCGGTCAGCGCAAGGACGTCTTCCGCCCGGCCCTGAGAAAGGGCGAAGGCGCCAAGCTGCATGTCGGCATGAGCGCGGTGCAGCTCCAGCCCGGCACCGCGATGATAAATCGTCGAGGCTTGGACGAAGGCCGCTTCCGCTTGCCGCGCATCATGCCCAAGAGACAGCCGCCCGAGGGCGAGCCAGGCGAACCCGGCGCGCGCGTCGCGCCAGCCGCGATCAATGGCGATCGCGACCGCCTTCTTCGCCGCCGCGCGTCGGCGCGGTGGCAGCGTTCCCGGCCCGAGCGCGGTTTCGATTGCGCCTGCGTACTCTCGCGGGGTGGGATCGCTGGGACCTCCGCCCACGCCGTCGCCGCTCGGATTGAGCCGTGACAGGATGCCGGGCACGCGCGCGGCGACTTCAGCCGCGCTCATCCCGTTGGCGAGTTCGGGAGAGTAGGTGACGCGCAGCATGAGCATGTCGAAGCCGGTCAGGACGGTATGGATGTTGTCATCGTTGAAGACCGAATCGGGCAGGCTGTAGAGATCGTTGAGCGGGCCGATCGACTGCGCGAGTTCCTCGTGAAGGCAATCGCGAATCTCCTGCGGCGCGGTATCGCTCGGGATGAAGATCGCGGTGCGATCGCGCTCGGTCAGCGTCGCCCAATCGAGCGTGTTGCGTCGGGCGCGGCGGTATTCCCGCCAGGACCCGACACGCGGCGCGACGAAACAGGCCGCGCGCGGGACGAACCGCTGCATGGCACCGCGCGGCAGGAACTCGACGGTAAGTTGCGCCGCCTGTCCGCGCTTCGCGAAAGCGATGTCCAGCCCGGCCTCGTTGCGGAGACGAGCGAGAAGACGGTCAAGGTCGGGCGAAGCGGTTGATGGCACATCGCCGGTCAGCCGGACCCGAATGGGACCCTCGAACCGCGTGAAGATGGGCAGGGCGCGTCCGCTTTCCAGTTGAAAGCTGAGATCCATGAAGTCCTGCGCCATCGCGGTGTTGGATCGTCGCGGACGCTCGGCCCGCTGTGCGCCGAACGTTTGCATCGGGGGAAGCTGGACAAGCACCGCCCTCGTCGTTTCAGGTGGCGGCCCGGCGCAGGCGCCAAGCCAGATGGTTGCCAAAGACGCGCGAAGGAGATGGCGGATCACGCGCTTACGCCCTTGCATACTTGATGAAGGGAGTCAGCTTGCCGATCTGGTCGTACAAGCGGCGCGCGGTCGTGTTGAACTCCTGAGTCAGCCAGTAGACGGTCACGGCACCATGGGCATCCGCCGCATCGTAGGTAGCCTCAATAAGCGCGCGGCCTACGCCGCGCCCGCGCACCTCGGGGTCGGCGTAAAGATCCTGAAGATAGCAGGTCTCGGCAATTTCCCATCCGGTGCGGTGAAACAGGTAATGCGCAAGCCCGACGGGGCGGCCGCCTAGCTCTGCGATCAGCGCGCGAAACTCACCCGGCTTGCCGGAGAGCATGCGCGCGAAGGTCTTGGCATATACCTCTTCCGGCCGCGTCGCTTCGTAGAATTCGAGGTAGGCGCGCCACATCCGGCGCCACTCTGCCTCGTCTTCGGGTCCAAGCGGACGGACGACGATCTCGTCTGAGTGGGCCATCTGCTCTCCCTTCCCGGACACGCCGCCGGATCCATGTCGTTGCGTTCGCGCCAGCGCGGCGCGGTCGTTACGCGCTCAGCCCCGGCCGCGGGCGAGGAAGGCGAGGCGTTCGAATAGCGCCACGTCCTGTTCGTTCTTCAGAAGCGCGCCGTGCAGCTTGGGCAACAGGCTGTGGGGGTCACGTTCCAGATCTTCCGGCGCGAGATCCTCGGCCAGAACAAGCTTGAGCCAGTCCAGAACTTCCGATGTCGAAGGCTTCTTTTTCAGTCCCGGCGTTTCGCGGATTTCGTAGAACTGTGTCAGCGCGGTTGCCAGAAGCGACGCCTTGATACCAGGGTGATGTACCTCGACAATGCGTTTCAGCGTCTCTGTTTCGGGAAACCGGATGTAGTGAAAGAAGCAGCGGCGCAGGAATGCGTCGGGAAGCTCTTTCTCGTTATTGGAGGTGATGATGATGATCGGCCGTTGCCGGGCCCGAATCGTCTCTCCTGTCTCGTAGACATGGAACTCCATCCGGTCGAGTTCCTGAAGCAGGTCGTTCGGAAACTCGATATCGGCCTTGTCGATTTCGTCGATCAGAAGAACCACCTTGGT
The DNA here is from genome assembly GCA_965368915.1 of uncultured Rhodobacterales bacterium. Classification (GTDB taxonomy): domain Bacteria; phylum Pseudomonadota; class Alphaproteobacteria; order Rhodobacterales; family Rhodobacteraceae; genus Albidovulum. Next base: position 19,472 of record CBDUOT010000004.1, read on the forward strand.
GTCGGCCTCGAACGCCTGCCAAAGCTTGCCCTTGCGGATGTAGTTCTTCACGTCATGCACGCGCTCGTCGCCAAGCTGGCTGTCGCGCAGGCGCGATACCGCATCGTATTCGTAAAGCCCCTGCGCGGCCTTCGTCGTGGACTTCACATGCCATTCGACGATCGGCAAACCAAGCGAAGTCGCGACTTGCCGCGCGAGCTCGGTTTTGCCGGTCCCGGGTTCCCCCTTTACGAGGAGAGGGCGTTCGAGCGTGACGGACGCATTGACCGCAACGGTCAGGTCATCTGTCGCGACATATTGTTCCGTTCCGGTGAATCTCACGCAAATTCCATGACTTTGCCAAATCCTGCGCGAGAGTCTTAGCTGCGCCATCAATTTGCCGCAAGGCGGCTCTAGGGCTAGTGACAACCTCCGCCGGTTGGGCTATGGGAGCCCGCGAGAGGTGCCGGGTGTCCATGAACGAACGTAAATCCGAGTCCTTCCGGCAGAAGGGATCAGAGATGAAGCCAGAGGTCTTTCTTCCTGACGACTACCGTCCGGCTGAAAACGAACCTTTTATGAATGAACGCCAGTTGGAGTACTTCCGCCGGAAACTGACGGTCTGGAAGGAAGAATTGCTGGAACAGTCCGCAGAGACGCTTGAGGGTCTTCAGGACAGTGCGCGCAACGTGCCCGACATCGCGGACCGTGCGAGCGAGGAAACCGACCGCGCGCTGGAACTCAGGACGCGCGACCGTCAGCGCAAGCTTGTGACCAAGATCGACGCGGCGCTTCGCCGGATCGAGAATGGCGAATACGGCTACTGCGAAATGACGGGTGAGCCGATCTCGCTCAAGCGTCTCGACGCTCGGCCGATCGCTACGATGACTCTCGAGGCGCAGGAAAAGCACGAGCGGCGCGAGCGCGTTCATCGCGACGACTGATCCCCTTCTGAGCGGGATAAGGTGAATTTCGGTGCCGGGGTCGAAAGGCTCCGGTACCTTCGTTTTTGCGGGGGCGAAAATGCTTGAAGGGCGTAATGTGACGGTGCTGGGCGCGGGAGTGGCGGGCCTTGCAGTTGCGCGCGCGCTCGCGCTCGGCGGGGCGCAGGTGACCGTCCTCGAGCAGGCGCCAGAGATTCGAGAGGTCGGCGCAGGCCTCCAGATATCACCAAACGGCGCGGCGGTGCTTTCGGCGCTTGGGCTTGGCGATAAGCTTGAGACAGTAGGCCAACGCGCGGAAGCAGTTGAACTTATCGACGGAGAGACGGGTGGACAGGTCGTAAGGCTTGACATGTCGCAAGAGCGGCTGGGTCAGCCCTTCCGCTTCGTCCATCGCGCCGACCTGATCGAAGTGCTGGCCGATGGCGCACGTTCGGCAGGCGTGGCGATCCGGCTGCTTCAAAAGGTGGAGGCCGTGCATCTTGGCGCACACAAGCCGCAGCTGGTCACCGCGCAAGGCGCGCAGGTCGAGACCGATCTTCTTATCGGTGCGGACGGACTTCATTCGAAGGTACGCGAAGCGCTGAACGGCGTTGCCGCACCGTTTTTTACTCATCAGGTCGCATGGCGCGCCACATTGCCGGCAGAACCCGGCATTCCACCGGTCGCGCGCGTCTACATGGGTCAGCGCCGGCACGTGGTGACCTATCCGCTGCGCGGTGGCCGCCTGAGAAACATCGTTGCGGTGGAAGAACGGAACAGATGGGCAGAGGAAAGCTGGTCGCTTACCGACGACCCCCTTGCCCTCAGGATCGCGTTCGAGGACTTCGTACCCGAAGTACGGGAGTGGCTCGATCAGATCGAAAGCCCCAACCTCTGGGGCCTCTTTCGTCACCCGGTCGCCGCCCGATGGCACGGGCATGGCGCGGCCATTCTCGGCGACGCTGCGCACCCGACGCTGCCCTTTCTCGCCCAGGGCGCCAATCTGGCGCTTGAGGATGCCTGGGTCCTCGCGCATCAACTCGGCTTGGCCGAGCCGGATACAGCTTTTCCCCAATACCAGGCGGCCCGCGAACGGCGCGCGATGCGCGTTGTCGAGGCGGCGACCGCGAATGCGCGCAATTACCACCTGTCAGGCATCAAACGTGACCTGGCGCATTTCGGGCTCAAAGCCCTTAGCCGGATCGCTCCGGACCGTTTGATCGGCCGTTTCGACTGGATCTACGATCACGACGTGACCGCGGGGTAGGGCGGGAACCGCTCAGGCGTCGAGTTCGACCCAGACCGGAACATGGTCAGAGGGCTTGTCCCGGCCGCGCACTTCCTTGTCGATCCCCGCACCCTGAAGCAAGTCGGCGGCCTGTGGGCTGAGCAGCAGGTGGTCGATCCGGATGCCGTTGTTCTTCTGCCAGGCACCGGCCTGATAGTCCCAGAAGCTGTAATGTCCCGGGCGCGGCTCTCGCGTGCGGAACGCCTCTGTGTAGCCAAGGTTCAGAATGCGCCGGAACGCCGCGCGGCTTTCTGGCAGAAACAGAGCGTCCTCTGTCCACGCTTCCGGTTTGGCCGCGTCCTCGGCCTGCGGGATCACGTTGTAGTCTCCGGCCATAACCACGGGCATCTCTTCGGCCAGCAGCGCGGCTGCACGATCCTTCATGCGCGCCATCCACGAAAGCTTGTAGTCGTATTTCGGTCCAGGCGCGGGATTGCCGTTCGGCAAGTAGAGTCCGCACAGTCGCAACGCCGTCTTGCCGACCACCGTCGCTTCGATCCAACGCGACTGATCATCGTTTTCATCACCGGGCAATCCGCGTTCGACATCCTCGAGCGGAAGTTTCGAAAGGATGGCCACGCCATTGAAACCCTTCTGACCGTGGGTTTCGACGAAGTAACCACGGTCTTCGAAAAGGTCGCGCGGGAACCCCTCGTCGAGCGACTTGATCTCTTGAAGTAGCACAACATCAGGCGAGGCTTCATCAAGCCAGGCGGGCAGGGCTTCGGCGCGTGCCTTGATGCCGTTGATGTTGAAGCTTGCGATTTTCATGGTGTTCTCCGCGCGTTGCAACCTATCCTGCCCGCGCGGGCCGACGCGCACAAGGGAATGGAAGGTTGATGCCATGACAATCCTGACCTCAAGCTGGCAATTATGGGCGCTCCTTGCCGCGTTGTTCGCGGCAGCGACGGCGATACTCGCGAAACTGGGCGTTGATCCGATTGCCCCGGATCTCGCTACCCTGATCCGTACGGTGGTTGTCGGCGTGCTGCTAACGGGCTTGGTGGTTGCGACGGGACAAGGCAAGGATCTGGGGTCGATCGCGCCGCGGTCATGGCTCTTTCTGACGCTTTCGGGCATCGCGACCGGTGCTTCATGGCTGTGCTACTTTCGCGCGCTGAAGCTGGGCCCGGCCTCTCAGGTCGCCCCTATCGACAAACTGAGCGTGGTCTTCGTCGCGTTCCTCGGCGTTGCGATTCTGGGCGAAAGGCTGTCGCCGACCGCGTGGGCTGGCATCGGGTTGATCACGCTTGGCGCCGTGCTTGTCGCGGTTGGCAACTAGCAAAGCGGCGTCGGTTCACATCGAGAAGCTCGTCCCGCAGCCACATGAAGACGTCGCGTTCGGGTTCTCGACCACGAATCGTGCGCCGATCAGTTCTTCCGTGTAGTCGATGACGGCGTTCTGCAAAAAGGGCAGCGACACGCTGTCGACGAGCACCTTCTGCCCGTCGCCTTCCAGCACCAGATCGTCCGGCGCCGGGTCGTCGAGCCTGATGTCGTACTGGAATCCCGAGCAGCCGCCACCATCAACCGCGACGCGCAGAGCTTTCTTTTCGCCCGTGGCATCGTTGATTTCGGCTAGCCGCGCAAAGGCGCGGGGGGTCACTTTAGGAGGAAGCGTCAGCTCCATGTCGGAAATCCGTGTCAATTCGCTTGTGTTGCACATATATGTTCGCTGAAAAGTCGCGACAAGAACAGGCCGACATGACGCTTGCCCCTTATGCCTGCCACCCTGAGACGACGCGGGGCAGACAATTCACCGAAACGATGTCCACTTTCCGCTCGCCCTTTCAGCGCGACCGCGATCGGATCATCCACTCCTCCGCCTTTCGGCGGCTGAAGCACAAGACGCAGGTCTTCGTAGAGCACGAGGGCGATTACTACCGCACGCGCCTGACGCATACGGTCGAAGTGGCCCAAGTCGCGCGGACGATCGCCGGGCATCTCAGCCTGAACACGGATCTCGCCGAAGCGGTGGCGCTTGCCCACGATCTCGGCCATCCGCCCTTCGGTCATACCGGCGAGGACGCCTTGGCCGAGCTCATGGCGCCCTATGGCGGCTTCGACCACAATGCCCAAGCGATCCGGATCGTCACGCGGCTTGAACGCCACTACGCCGATTTCGACGGGCTGAACCTGAGTTGGGAGACGCTCGAAGGCATCGCCAAGCACAACGGGCCGGTGACCGGCGATCTTCCCTATGCGCTCGCCGAATTCAACGCCGAGTACGATCTTGAACTTCACACGCACGCGTCGGCCGAGGCGCAGGTCGCGGCGGTGGCCGACGATGTGGCGTACAACCATCATGACCTGCACGACGGTCTTCGAGCGGGTCTGTTTGACGAAGCTGATCTGATGGAGCTTCCGGTCACTGGGCCCGCGTTCGAGGAGGTCGACCGACTCTATCCCGGCCTCGACCCCTACCGTCGCCGGCATGAGGCGCTTCGACGCGTCTTCGGCGTGATGGTAGAGGACGTGATCGCCGTGGCACAAAACCGGCTTCAGACATCCGATCCCCAATCGGCGCAGGCGATCCGCGAGATGGACGGGCCGATCATCCGATTTTCAAAGCCACTCTATCAAAACCTCAAGGCGATCAAGTCGTTCCTTTTCCATCGGATGTACCGTGCCCCCTCGGTCGTGGAGGAACGCAGGCGCGTCACCGCGATGATCGACGACCTGTTCCCGCTTTTCCTGGACAGTCCGGAACAATTGCCCGAGGAGTGGCAGGCCTATGTCGCCCGCGCGAAGGATCGCACGGCCCTCGCGCGGGTCGTTCTGGATTACGTGGCCGGGATGACTGATCGTTTCGCCATTCAGGAACATGAACGGCTGTTCGGCGGCTAACTGCCGGATCGCACGGCCCGCCCGGCGCGGACGACCGCTTTCGAACAGCCTGCCAGAAGGGTGCGAGGATTGACGGCGCGGAACGCCTCTGGCATGGCGGACGCGATCTGAAGGAAGTCCGAAATGAACCTTTTTGCCGATATACGCGCGCTCGTCATCGCCGAGCTTGAGGCGATGGTCGCCGAAGGTGCATTGCCCGGCGGACTCGACATGACCAATGTCGCCGTCGAGCCGCCACGTGATGCCGCGCACGGCGACATGGCGACGAATGCCGCGATGGTACTTGCGAAGCCCGCAGGCCAGCCGCCCCGTGCAATCGCGGAGGCGCTCGCCCCCAGACTTGCCGCCGATGCGCGGGTCGAGGGAGCAGAAGTTGCAGGGCCGGGTTTCCTGAATCTGCGGCTTTCGCCGGACATTTGGCAACGTGTGGTGAAGGCCGCGCTCGACGAGGGCACGAATTTTGGCCGTTCGGACTTGGGGCAGGGTGTTTCGGTCAACGTCGAGTTCGTCTCGGCCAATCCGACCGGCCCGATGCATGTCGGCCATACGCGCGGCGCGGTCTTTGGCGACGCTCTGGCTGCGCTTCTGGATTTCGCGGGATATGACGTCACGCGCGAATACTACATCAACGATGGCGGCGCGCAGGTCGATGTGCTCGCCCGCTCGGCTTACGAACGCTACCGCGAAGCGCATGGGCTTGAACCCGAGATCGCGGAGGGGCTCTATCCCGGCGACTACCTCATCCCGGTGGGCGAAGCGCTGAAAGCGAAGTTTGGCGACAGCCTGCTGAACAAACCCGAAGCCGAGTGGCTTGCCCCGGTGCGGGAGTTCGCGACCGCAGAAATGTTGCAGATGATCCGCGGGGATCTCGCGCTTCTCGGCGTGAAAATGGATGTCTTTACATCGGAAAAGGCGATCACCGCATCCGGCAAGGTCGAAGAAGCGATCTCCACGCTGCGCGGTATGGGCCTCATCTACGAAGGAACGCTCGAGCCGCCGAAGGGCAAGCTGCCCGAGGATTGGGAAGAGCGCGAGCAGACCCTTTTCCGGTCGACGGCGCATGGCGACGACGTGGACCGTCCGGTGATGAAATCGGACGGGTCCTGGACCTATTTCGCGCCCGACATCGCCTATCACTGGGACAAGGTCAGCCGTGGCTTCGACTTGTTGATCGACGTTCTCGGCGCGGATCACGGCGGGTACGTGAAGCGCCTGAAGGCTGTCGTCGCAGCGCTTTCGAACAAGCGGGTGCCGCTTGAGGTCAAGCTGATCCAGCTCGTGAAGCTCTTCAAGAACGGTGAGCCGTTCAAGATGTCGAAGCGGTCAGGGACATTCGTGACGCTGCGCGACGTGGTTGAACAGGCGGGGCCGGACGTAACCCGCTTCGTCATGTTGACGCGAAAGAACGATGCCGCGCTCGACTTCGACTTCGACAAGGTGCTGGAGCAGTCGAAGGATAACCCGGTCTGGTACGTGCAGTACGCCCATGCGCGGCACTGCTCGGTTCTTCGCAAGGCCGCCGAGGCGGGTGTGGACGTGGGGGAAGGGGCGCTGTGTGCGGCCGATCTGACCCAACTTTCACACGAGGCCGAGATCGCCTTGGCCAAGAAAATTGCCGAATGGCCCCGGCTCGTGGAAATCGCCGCACGCGGGCATGAGCCGCACCGCGTCGCCTTCTACCTTTACGAACTCGCGTCCGATTTCCACGCGCTGTGGAACCGGGGCAACGATGATGCCTCCCTGCGATTCATCCAGGAGGGCGATCTTGCCGCAAGTCAGGGCAAAATTGCCCTCGTAAGGGCCACGGGCGTTGTCATTTCCGCTGGTCTTGCTATCCTTGGCGTGACCCCGGTGGAAGAGATGCGCTGACAAAAGCGCCGCCCGGGAAACGAAGCAGGCAAGAAGAGGGCCGCCCCGTTCGGGTGGCGCTCGCGGGCAGGACAGAGCATGGCGGATGCAGAATACGATCACTACGGCGGCTACGAGTCGTCGAGCGGCGCTGGGGATCGCGCGCTGCGTGGAGGCTCCTTCCAGAAGCTTGTCAACGGTGCGGGCGCGCTGACTTCGGTCGCGCTGGTCGTTGGACTCGGCGTTTGGACCTACAACCTCGCGATGCGGGATGTACGCGGCATTCCAGTTGTCCGCGCCCTGGAAGGGCCGGCGAGGGTGGCGCCCGACAACCCCGGCGGTGAGCTTGCGATGCACCAGGGGTTGGCAGTGAACGAAGTCGCCGCCGACGGCACCGCGGGCGCGGCAGCTGACCGCCTGACGCTTGCTCCCGTGCCCGGCACGCTGGCCGAAGAGGACCAGGCGATGGGCGTTCTGAGTCCGGGTGGGTCCGAGGCGGCCGCGTCATCGGCCCCGTTGACGCCGGTATCGACCGATCCCACCGGGAATCCACTTACGCCCATGACCGCAGGCCTGCGCCCGAGTGAGCCTTTGCCCGATGGCCCGGTCGAGCCCGTAGTCGACGCCCCTCGCGGTGAAGATACGACTCCGTTCGTTGCGCCCGACGTGATTTCCGCCGACATTCCGGGCGTTTCGCGGTCAGTGCGTCCGCTCTCTCGTCCGCACACCCGATCGGTTTCCGCGACTGGCGCCGAAAGCACGGATGAGTTCGACGCGATGGCTGAGGCCGCTGCTGCCGCCGTGGCTGCTGCGCTGGCCGAGCCTGTTCTGGATATCGCGCCCGGTGCGCTTCAAATGGGCACGCGGCTTGTTCAGATCGGGGCCTATCCCGACGAGGCAGAGGCGCGTCTGGAGTGGGACAAGATCGCCGCGCGGTTCGGTGGCCTGATGGACGGCAAGCGCCGCGTTATCGAACCCGCGACGACCAATGGTGAGACGTTCTATCGCCTGCGGGTCGAGGGCTTCTCCGATGTCGAAGATGCCCGCCGGTTTTGCGCCGCGCTGAAAGCCGAGAACGCTGAGTGCGTGCCCGCCGTGGTGCGCTGATGGCGACACGGCCCACGGCAGCGATCTTAGGCTGCACAGGTCTCACCCTTTCGGTCGAGGAGACGGCGTTCTTCCGAGATGTGAGCCCTTGGGGCTTCATTCTGTTCGCGCGCAACATTGAAACGCCCGACCAGGTCCGTGGCTTGACCGGGGCGCTTCGGGATGCGGTGGGGCGCGACGCCCCGGTACTTGTCGATCAGGAAGGCGGTCGCGTGCAGCGCTTGCGCGCGCCCCACTGGCGCGAGTGGCTGCCGCCGCTCGATCAGGTGGCGCGGGCCGGCCAGAAGGCGGAGCGCAGCCTATGGCTTCGCTATCGCGTGATCGCGGCCGAGCTTCGCGCCGTCGGCATCGACACGAATTGCGTCCCGACCGCTGACATCGCGAGCGCCGAGACCCATCCGTTCCTGCGAAACCGTTGCCTTGGAGAGGACGCCGAGACGGTCGCGCTGCATGCCCGCGCGGTCGCCGAGGGCTGCCTTGCGGGCGGCGTTCTGCCGGTCATGAAGCATATGCCCGGCCACGGAAGGGCGGTGGCGGACAGCCACCTAGACCTGCCCGAAATCGATGCCAGCATGGCGGAACTCGCGGCAAGCGACTTTGCACCGTTTCGGGCGCTTTCCGATCTGCCGCTCGGAATGACCGCCCATATCCGCGCGACTGACTTCGGCGAAGAACCGGCGACACTCAACCCCGCGTTTATCGAGGCGATTCGGACTGAAATTGGCTTTCAGGGCCTTCTGATGACCGACGACATCACGATGCAGGCGCTCTCGGGCAGTCAGGCAGAGCGGGCGAGCCGCGCGATTGCCGCTGGCTGCGACGTCGTTCTGCACTGCAACGGCAATCTGGCAGAGATGACGGAGGTCGCGACGGCGGCTGGCCCGCTTGGCGATGCGGCAGCTGCGCGTGGTGACGCAGCGCTCAGGCTCCGTCGCGACCCTGATCCTGTTGACTCCGCCCTTCTTGAGGCCGAACTTGAGGCGCTCTTGAAGGGACAGGCCTATGTCTGAGCCGACGCAGTTCGAGGAAGATACCCAATCGGTCAGCGATCGGCTTGCTGCTGAGGCGCTGATCGTCGATGTCGAAGGCTTCGAAGGCCCTCTCGACATCCTTCTCACCCTGTCGAGGACCCAGAAGGTCGATCTGCGCAAGATCTCGGTCCTGAAGCTTGCCGAGCAGTATCTGGAATTCGTTGAGAAGGCCAAGGTGCTGCGCATCGAACTTGCGGCCGACTACCTCGTCATGGCCGCATGGCTCGCCTTCCTCAAGTCGAGGCTTCTCTTGCCGCCCGATCCGGCCGACGAAGGCCCGTCGGGCGAAGAACTGGCCGCGCACCTTGCTTTTCAGCTCGAGCGGCTTCAGGCGATGCGCGATTCCGCCGCGCGGCTCATGGCGCGAGACCAGAAGGGGCGAGACTTCTTCGCACGCGGCATTCCCGAAGATGTGACGCGGGTTCGGAAGATCACCTACAGTGCCACTCTTCTCGACCTCATGCAGGCCTATGCGCGCATCCGAACGCACGACGAGTTCCGCCCATATGCGATGGATCGGGAACACATCTTCACGTTGGAACAGGCGCTTGAGCGAATGCGCGGACTGATCGGCTTCGCAGGAGAATGGACCGACCTGTCGACTTATCTGCCGGAGGGTTGGACCGCCGATCCGTCCCGCCGCCGGTCCGCCACCGCGGCGACATTCGCGGCCTCTCTCGAACTGGCCAAACAGGGCCGGATCGAGATAAGGCAGTCCGAGACATTCGCCCCTATCGCGATCAAACGGAAAGAAACGTGAGCGAACAGAGCGCACCAGAAAAAAGTCTTTTCGAAGCCCCGCCAATCGCCGAACAGGAGCGGATGGTGGAGGCGATCCTCTTTGCATCGGCGGATCCCGTTACTGTGGCCGAGCTTGAGGCGCGGATGCCGCATGGCGCCGATCCGGCCGAGGCGCTGGTTCTGCTTCGCAAGCGCTACGAGGGGCGCGGGGTGCATGTGGTCAAGGTAGGGGACGCATGGGCGATGCGGACAGCCCCCGATCTGGGCTTCCTCATGCAAAAGGAAACTGTCGAGACGCGCAAGCTCTCTCGTGCCGCAATCGAAACGCTGGCGATCATCGCCTATCACCAGCCCGCGACGCGCGCCGAGATCGAGGAAATCCGGGGTGTGGCCGTCAGCCGTGGAACGGTCGACCAGCTGCTGGAAATGGAGTGGATCCGTTTCGGGCGCCGTCGGATGACTCCGGGCCGCCCTGTGACCTATGTTGTGACACAAGGGTTTCTGGACCATTTCGGACTTGAATCCGCACGAGATCTGCCGGGCCTCAAAGAGCTTCGTGCGGCGGGACTGCTTGACAACAGGCCGCTGCCGGGGGGGCAGCCGCTTGAGGACGACGAACCTGAGACGACCGAAGGCCAGAGCGAACTCTTCGAGGACTGACAGAGGGTTATGGCATGAACCTGAATCGGATCGTAAGCATGGTCGTCCGCGTCGTCATGCAACAGGCGATCAATCTGGGCATTATGAAAGGTATCGATCTGGCGGCCCGCAGGGGCAAGTCCGCGGACCAAATCGCCCAGAGCGATCCGAAAACGCGGCGCGAAGTTGCTGAGACCACGAAACGCGCGCGTCGCCTCGCGCGACTGGCGCGAAGGATCGGCAGGTTCTGAAGCCGGGATTTGTGCCGCGAGAAAGCCGGCTGACGAACGGGATGCTTCGTGAAGCCTCTTAGGGCGAGGCAAAGTGTTTTGACAGCTTCAGCCCCTGGCCCTGGTAGTTCGAAGCGATACCGGCACCGTAAAGCTGATCCGGGCGCGACGACATGCGTTCGTAGACCAGTCGACCGACGACCTGACCGTGTTCCAGCACGAAAGGCGCCTCGTGGCATCGCACCTCGAGAACGCCACGTGACCCTGCGCCGCCAGCCTCGCCCCAGCCGAAACCCGGGTCGAAGAAACCTGCATAATGGACGCGGAACTCTCCTACCATGGCGAGGTAGGGCGCCATTTCGGCGGCGTAGTCCGGCGGGATCGTCACCGCCTCGCGGCTGACGAGAATGTAGAAGGCGCCGGGGTCGAGGATTATCCGGCCTTCGTGGGTCCGGATCTCCTCCCAGTAGTCGGAAGGTGCATACTGACCGATCCGATCCAGGTCGATCACCCCGGTGTGGGGTTTGGCACGGTAGCCGACAAGATCGCCCTCGGCAGGCTTCAGGTCTACTGAGAAGCCAAGCCCCGACGAGATCAGCGCCTCGCCCGAGACGAGCGGCGCATCACGATGCAGTGCGGCAAGTTCTTGATCCGTAAGAACGGACTGACCCTTGCGGAAGCGGATCTGGTTGAGCCGCATGCCAGGGCGGACGAGTACCGAAAACGAGCGCGGGCAGATTTCGGCATAGAGCGGGCCGCGATAACCGTCGGGAATCCGGTCGAATTCCTCGCCGCCATCGGTGATTGTCCTTGTGAGAAGGTCAAGCCGACCGGTGGAGCTTTTCGCGTTGGCGACCGCGCTCAGACCGGCGGGCAGGGCGAGGCTCTCCATCAAGGGCACGAGGTACACGCAGCCCTTCTCCAGCACCGCGCCTTGGCTTAGATCGACGCTGTGCATGCCGAATTCTTCGATCCGGTCCTTAACGCTTCGACCTTTACCCGCGAGGAAGGAGGCGCGGACGCGATACGCGGTGAAGCCAAGCCGCAGGTCAAGGCTTGCTGGCTGAAGCTGGGCGGCGTCGACGGCGGGTTCGGCAGAGATCGCGCCGGTGGCGATCAGCTCGCGGATCGCATTGTCGGCCAGAACACCCGTGCCTGTCATGCTGCACCTCCGGATATGCGAACGCCCATCCCGGTGAGGGGATGGGCGTTTCGGTGTTGGTCGGGCCGGCGAGATTCGAACTCGCGACCTTCCGTCCCCCAGACGGACGCGCTAACCAGGCTGCGCCACGGCCCGACGCGGCGGTGTATAGGCCGATTGCCGGGGCAGGGGCAAGCACCAAAACGCATCCGTTCGGGCAAGGTCGTGTTCGTCACGGCAAACCGGGATCAGCCGTTGCGATCGCCGTCGCGCGCAAGTCGGTCGCGCAGATCGACGAGGCGCAGATAGACCGACATCAGCTCGGCTTTGTTGTCACGCGCGCGCAGCGTATCCATTGCGCGCAGCATTGCGGCGGCGGGCTGGCGAACTTCGCCCGCGCTGTCGGCATCCGATCCTTCAGTGGCGTCGGCAGTGGCATTGGCACCGACACCGTCATCAAACTCGAACGTCGCCTGATCCGAGCGAAAAGCGCGGACATTGTCGGTTCTGTCGGTGGGCAGTGTCGGAACGTCGACATCCATGGGCGCCTCTGACGGCGAGGCGTGTCGTTCGATCGCAGCGCGCCTTTCCGCACCTGGAGCAACGGAGGGCAGCACACGAGGGCCTGGCATCTGTGCGACAGGTTCCGGTTGTTGTTCGACGCCCGCAGGAACGTCATCCGGATCAGGCACAAGCGCATCATCCGAGGAAGCAGCCTCGGGAGAGGGCGCTTCGGGCCATGACGGTGACGTGTCGCTCGTCTGATTGGCACTGACTTTCTGCGTGCCTTTCGGCTCCGTTTCCAGAGCTTCATCTTCTCCCGGAAGGGCAATCTTCGACAGGGACGCGACGTGTTTCACGCCCTCTTCGCGCAGCAGCTTCTGCACGCCCCGGATCGTCAGCCCGTCCTCATGCAAGAGCCTCTTGATGCCGCCAAGAAGCGCAAGATCATTGGGGCGGTAATAACGACGCCCGCCCGCGCGCTTGACCGGCTTGACCTGTGAAAAGCGGCTTTCCCAGAAACGAAGTACGTGCGCAGGCGTGCTCAACAGCTCGGAGACCTCGCTGATGGTCCGAAACGCCTCCGCAGATTTCTTCATCGCGTCGGGCCTCAGCGCTTGTTGCCAGCGGCAACGCGATCTTTCATCAGATGCGACGGCCGGAAGGTCAGAACGCGACGCGGATGAATTGGAACTTCATCACCCGTCTTCGGGTTTCGGCCAATGCGCGCGGCCTTGCTGCGTACGCTGAACGTACCGAAAGACGAGATCTTGACCGTCTGACCTGCGACCAGCGAGTCGGACATGTGCTGAAGAACGCCTTCGACAAGCTGCGCCGATTCATTGCGCGAAAGACCGACCTCGCGGAACACCGCCTCACTCAGATCCATGCGCGTCAACGTCTTCTCGCTCATTTCATCCCCCCTGTTGTTTGGGGCGAGGATGAGGTCTTTGAAAACCCAAGTCAATATCAACGGCTTGACTGTCGGTTTTCAAGCAACAATTCACCAGCGCAAAACGACCGATCCCCATGAAAGTCCGCCTCCGATCGCCTCGGTGACGATCAGGTCGCCTTCCTTGATCTGTCCGCGCTCCTTGCCCACCGACAGAGCAAGGGGAATCGATGCGGCCGACGTGTTGCCGTGATCCTGCACCGTTACGACCACGCGCTCCATCGGGACCTGCATCCGGCTTGCGGTGGCGGTGATGATGCGAAGATTGGCCTGATGCGGCACGATCCAGTCGACATCCGCCGGGGTCAGGCTGGCCTTGTCGAGCGCAGCATGAGCGGTTTCAGCGAGTTTCTCCACCGCATGCCGGAAGACCTGGTTGCCTTGCATCCGCAGGTGGCCAGACGTGCCGGTCGTGGAAACGCCACCGTCAACATAGAGCAGCTCTCGATGCGCGCCGTCGCTGTGCAGGTCGGTGGAAAGGATACCGCGATCAGCCGATGTGCCGGCGCCGTCAGTGGCTTCCAGCACGACTGCGCCGGCTCCGTCGCCGAACAGAACGCAGGTCGACCGGTCCTCGAAGTCGAGGATGCGGCTGAAGGTTTCCGCGCCGATCACCAGCACGCGGCGCGCCTGTCCTGACAGGATGAGCGCATTGGCATTGGCGAGTGCAAAGACGAAGCCCGCGCAAACCGCCTGCACATCGAATGCGAAGCCCTGACGCATGCCGATTTTCTGCTGAACCATCGTGGCGGCCGAAGGGAAAGTCAGGTCGGCGGTCGACGTCGCGACGATTAGCGCGTCGAGATCGCCTGCGCCGAGTCCAGCATCCGCAAGCGCAGCCTCGGCCGCTTTCGCGCCAAGGTCAGAGGTTGTCTCGCCATCCGCCGCGAAGTGGCGCCGCTCGATCCCAGTGCGGGAGCGAATCCATTCGTCGCTTGTATCGAGCCGCGCTTCGAATTCGGTATTCGGGACCACGCGTTCGGGCAGATAATGCCCGACGCCCCGGACCACAGCACGGATCGTCATTCGGATGTCCTGTCTACTAAATCCCCAGAAGTCGCATCCTGCCGTGCCTGCGCGACAGAGGCAACCCGCGCCGCGAGGCGTTCTTGAAAGCCCGACTGCGCAAGACGGAAGGCAAGCTTGATTGCAGCCGATACCCCGGTCGCGTCAGCGGACCCGTGAGATTTGACGACCGTACCGTTAAGGCCGAGGAATACGCCGCCGTTCTGACGCCTGGGGTCGATGCGCTTGCGCAGCCGGCGGAGCGAGGTGAGGGCGAGGAGAGCCGCGAGACGCGACAACGGTGTGGCGTTGAACGCCTCACGCAGAAAATCACCGACGAGCTTTGCCGTGCCTTCCCCCGTCTTCAACGCGATGTTGCCGGTGAAACCATCGGTAACGATCACATCGACACGTGAGGAGGGAAGGTCGCCGCCTTCGACAAAACCTACGTACTCGAAGACGCCCGCCTCGGCCGAAGCCTCGATAAGCTCCTGTGCGGCCTTCAGTTCCGCGCTGCCCTTGTGTTCCTCGGTGCCGACGTTCAGCAGTCCGATGCGCGGCCGCGCGATGCCAAGGCCGTTACGTGCGTAAGAGGCGCCCATCAATGCAAATTGAAGAAGATCGTGTGCGTCCGCCTTGATGTCTGCGCCGACATCCAACATCAGATTGAAGCCGCCGGGGTTGCGCGATGGCCATAGGCAAGCAATGGCCGGACGATTCACGCCGGGCAGTTTTCGAAGTCGGATCATCGACAGCGCCATCAGAGCGCCCGTGTTGCCGCAGCTTACCGCGACCGTCGCCTCGCCGTTCCTGACGCTTTCAACCGCGGACCACATAGACGTGCCCTCGCCATGGCGCATCACCTGGCTGGGTTTGTCCTGCATCGTAACGACCCCGGCCGCATGACGGATCGTGCAGCGCTGCGCGAGATCGCGGTGCGAGGAAATCAGCCGACGAAGTTCATCCTCGGGGCCGTGGACTATGAACTCTATTTCGGAATTCTTGTCGACAGACTCGGCCATCCCGGCGACGACGGCCGACGGGCCGCGGTCGCCACCCATGGCGTCAACGGAAATGACAATGCGCCCGGAAGTCCCGGCTTTCGGGGCTTCCGAGTGCGTGTCTTGCGCTGACGGCATATCGCCTGCCAACCGCAACGCGGCCTCAGGCCGCGTCTTCGTCCAGATCGATCTCTGCGGTCTGGGCGACCACTTCACGGTCGTTGTAATGACCGCACGCACCGCAAACGTGATGCGGGCGCTTTAGCTCGCCGCAGTTCGGGCATTCGTTCGGGTTCGCAGCGACCAAAGCGTCATGGGCGCGGCGCATGTTGCGGCGGGACCGCGTTACTCGGTTCTGAGGGACTGCCATGTCTCAACCTCGGGCTATTTTGGGGCCACGGCCCCGGTTTTCCTGGGGTTTCGTCACAAGGCGACCGCATCGCGACCGGAACGAACCCAACGTTCAAGCGAGGCCGGGAACATACTGCGATTCCACGCAGGCGCAAGTGTTTTCTGGCGAGTTTCCAACGCAATCGTAGAGGGGTGTGATCATTCCTCCGACTTGCCTTTGCGCATAAGGTCCGCGAGCCCCGAAAACGGGCGCAGGGACTCGTCCGAAATCGGCTCCGTTCCCGGTTCTCCGAACTGCGCTGCACCCAGTTCGACACCCTCGGCGCGTGGGTAAAGGGGCAGGGCGAGCGTCAGCGCCTCGATCATCGCAACCCCGACGTCGATCGTGTCGGTCAGCGCCTCGGTGCTGTCGTCCTCGGGCATTTCAACCTCGTCGCCCTCGGGTTCAGGCATTTCGTTCAGGTAGCGGCGCTGCACATCCTCCGACAGATCGCTGGTGACCGGTGCAAGGGTGACGACGCAGGCTTGAGTGACGCGCGCCGTCATCCGGGCCTCCATAATCCAATCCTTTCGGCCATGCGGCCTGAGTTCTCCTTTGAAGCCAAGTTCGTCGAGAGAAATCAGTCCGAGCGCCTCGGCGATCTGACCGCGAGCGGCGGCGTCCGGGCGAATGTCGAACCGGCTTGGCTTGCGCTGCGCAAGATCTGCGACTCGGAAGGGCTTTGAGAAGATCGGCTGGTCTGATGTCATGTCGCGGGGCCTCAATCGCTTGCCCGGCGGATCGCGCATGATCGTGCTTCTTCCTTGAAGGATCGCACCGGCATGTTGTAAGCGGGATAGAAGGCTTGAGGCGGCAAGACAAGAGGGTGGGAATGAGCAGGCTCGGTTCCGGGATGCGGTGCGGCGTGATCGCGCTGATGCTCTTGACGCTCGCGTCCTGCGCGGCGGTTTACCGCAATCACGGCTATGTCCCGCGCGACGAAGACCTCGAAAGGGTCGTGGTGGGAGAATCCACGCGCGAAGACGTTGCCCGGGCGGTTGGCCGCCCGTCGTCAACCGGCCTTCTGACGGGCGCGGCCTGGTACTATGTCGGCAGTCGCTTCCGCCACTACGGCGCACGTGCGCCCGAAGAGGTGGATCGGCAGGTCCTCGCCGTCAGCTTTACCGAGGACGGGACGGTCGAGAACATTGAACGCTTCGGTCTGGAAGACGGAGAGGCAATTGTCCTCTCGCGGCGCGTGACCGATAGCAACATCAAGGGCCTGAGCTTCCTGCGCCAGCTTCTCGGAAACATCGGGAACATCAGCGCCGGCCAGCTTCTGAACGACACCTGACGCGCCACAATTTGGCGCGCTCAGTTCTTCGGCTTGTGGTCCAGCGCGACCCCGTTGATGCAGTAGCGCAGTCCCGTGGGTTTCGGCCCGTCCGGGAAGACGTGACCCAGATGGGCATCGCAGGCCGCGCAATGGACCTCGGTGCGGCGCATGAACCAGCTTCTGTCTTCGCTTTCTTCGACCGCCTCGGCAGAGATCGGCGCGAAGAAGCTCGGCCATCCGGTTCCGGATTCGAACTTCGCGTCAGCGTCGAAAACGGGCGAGCCACAGCAAACGCAGTGGTAGGTGGCGGGGCCCTTCGGAAAATTATCATGGGTGCCTGCGCGCTCGGTGCCATGCTTGCGCGTGACCTTGTAGGCCAGGTCGCTGAGCTGCCCGCGCCACTCTTCATCGGTCTTAACAATCTTGGCGGCCATTCCGGCTCTCCGTTCCGTTGTCGTTTCGTTGCAGTTCTCCGTTAGACTGTAGCAGGAAAAATCCAGCGCGCGACAACATGCGCGCCAGTGAGGAGAGCGCCTGGAATGCTGAATATGCGCAAGGGCCGTTTTGTCGCCCGATTCGCCGACGGGCAAGAAGATGTAAATCGCGCGCTGGAATTGCGCTGGCGTACCTTTCGCGGCGGCGTCGGAGACACCTGCAGCGATGCTGACACTTTCGACGCGATCTGTCGGCACGTCCTTGTAGAGGAAACCCGCACAGGACGCCTGGTCGCGGCGTTCCGGCTATTGCCGCTGCGGGACGGGAGCGAGATAGCCAAAAGCTATTCAGCACAGCACTATGAGCTTTCGGGGCTTTCAGGCTACGGCGGACCGATGGTCGAGATGGGTCGCTTTTGCATGGACCCAGAGTGCCATGATCCAGACGTACTGCGCGTGGCGTGGGGCGCAATGACGGCCTTTGTGGACGAGGAGGGGGTCGAGATGCTGTTTGGCTGCTCGTCATTCATGGGAACCGATGCCGAAGCCTATCTCGACGCCTTCGCGGTGCTGAGGGAACGGCACATCGCGCCAAAGCGCTGGCTGCCGAAGATCAAGGCACCGAAGGTGTTCCGCTTCGCCCGGCGGCTCAGGGGACAGACCCCGGACCCGAGGCGCGCGGCCATTGGCATGCCGCCGCTTCTACGGACCTACCTCGCCATGGGAGGATGGGTCAGCGATCACGCCGTGATCGACCATGACCTTGGAACAATGCACGTCTTCACAGGGCTGGAGATCGGCGCGGTGCCTCCGCGCCGCGCACTTGCACTGCGGGGTATTGCTGGCGCGTGAGCGGGATCTGAAACGAAGAAGCCCCGGCGGGGCCGGGGCTTTGCATTGGTCTTTCGCCTGAGATCAGCCGCGGCGGCGGCGGCCTTCGCGGCCGGGACGGCCTGCCGCGGCAACATCGACCGAGGCGGTGGCGAAGTCCTTGCCTTCCTTTACGGCATCCAGAACGCGGGCAAACCTGATCCACTCGGTCCCGTTCGCGTCGTGGTTCATCAGGAAGTTCGCGGCGCGGATCGCTTCCATCTCGACGGCGCGGACCGGGTTCATGATCGCGGACGTCATGCCCGCGCCGATCGCCATCGGCAGGAAGGCCGCGTTGATACCGTGCCGGTTGGGCAGGCCGAACGAAATGTTCGACGCGCCGCAGGTCGTGTTCACGCCCAGTTCGTCGCGCAGACGGCGCACAAGCGTGAAGACCTGCTGCCCGGCCGAGGCGAGCGCGCCAACGGGCATGACGAGCGGATCGACAACGATGTCGTGGGCCGGGATGCCATGGTCGGCCGCGCGTTCCACGATCTTCTTGGCGACTGCGAAGCGCACATCAGGGTCCATCGAAATGCCGGTGTCGTCGTTCGAGATCGCCACGACCGGCACATTGTACTTCTTGACGAGTGGCAGGACGAGCTCCAGCCGCTCTTCTTCGCCGGTAACGGAGTTGAGAAGGGGGCGACCCTCTGCCGCCGCCAGACCGGCCTCAAGCGCGCCGGGGACCGAAGAATCGATGCAGAGCGGGACATCGACGAGCCCCTGAACGATCTGGATCATCTTCGTCATCAGGGGCGGTTCGGTTTCGTTCGGATTTGGGTTGGAATTGTAAACCACGCCCGCATTCACATCGAGAACCATCGCGCCGCAGGCGACCTGCTCCAGCGCGTCCTTCTCGACGGTCGAGAAATCGCCAGCCTCAAGCTCTGCGGCAAGCTTCTTGCGGCCAGTGGGATTGATCCGCTCGCCGATCACGCAGAAGGGCTCGTCAAAGCCGATTGTGACGGTTTTCGTTTTCGACTCAATGACGGTGCGGGTCATGATTTACCTTATCCCTCAGCTTTGCGCGGCCGGCACGGCGGATTTTCCGCCATGCTCGATGGCCCAGGTTGCGTTCGTCTTGATACCGCCGAGCGGGAAGAAATGCACGGCCTCGATGCCGAAGTCGGGATTCGCCGCCTTGTGGGCGGCAAGTTCGCCGATGAACTCGTTCGGTTCGTAAGGCAGGAGCAGCTTCGTGACATCCATGGCGCGTTTCTGCAGAACTTTCAGGGAAGGTCCCACACCGCAGGCAATGGCGAACTTGATGAGCGTCTGGAGTTTCGCCGGGCCGGCGACGCCGATATGGATGGGCAGATTGACACCCTCGGCGTTCAGCCGGTTGACCCAGGCGATGACGGGCTTGGCGTCGAAGCAGAACTGCGTCGCCATCGCCATCTTGGCATCGGTCCGCTCGGAGAAAGCCTGCTTCCAGCGCAGCGCCTCCATGACGTTCTTGTCCGAACCGTCCGGGTCTATGTCCTTGTTCCCCTCGGGGTGACCCGCGACATGCAGCCGGTCGAACCCGTCGAAGAGCCCGGTTTCGATCAGTTGCATCGAACAGTGGAAATCACCGTGCGGCTGGGAAATGCCGCCGCCCAGAAGAAGCGCTTGGCGGACATTGGCCTCGCCCTGATAGCGGGCGATCCAGTCGGCGAGTGTCGCCTTGTCCTTGATGATGCGCGCCGGCAGGTGCGGCATGACCTTGAAGCCGTCGCTGTTCAGCCGCTTCGCAGTCGCGACCATCTCTTCGATCGGCGTACCGTCGATATGGGCGATGTAGACGCGCGTTCCCTGCGGCAGCAGTTCGCGGAAGTCCTCGACCTTCTCGGCGGTGCGGGGCATTACCTCGATCGAGTAGCCCTGAAGGAACGCCTCGACGTCTTCGCGGACCGGTGCGGTCGCCGGGGTTTCCTTGCGACGGAAGTTCAAAAGTGCCATTCCAGCCCTCCAGAGCTTAGGGGGTGTCACGCCCAGCCATCATTCGCAATTAGCGTCTTGAGACGCTCGGTGTCGTACTCGGCTTCGATCCGGATGGCTTCCGCCTCGGCTACGGCCGCATCTTCGCCTTCCACTTGGACAGGCGCAGCCTTGCGCCATTCCGCGAGGTAGGTGTCGGTGTCACGCGCCCCGATCTTCATCGCGCAACGGTCGATCGCCTGCTCGAACCGCTCGGGCAGCGGTTTCTTCACGCCACGCCGTCCCTTGCCAACGATGACTTGGGCCGGGATGTCCCGCCAATAGACGATGGTGACCTCTGCCATGACGAATCCTTTCGTTGGCGCCCTGAATACTCTGCGATCCTACCCGGCTTAGGACGGTTTTCGACATTGTGCGCCACCGGAGCGACGTCGGTTTTAGACAACTGGCCCTGCGATGCGTTCCTGCCACGCTGACGGTTCACGATGCGTCGGCGTGAGAACGGAGACAGCCGGACAACCCCACGCTTCCCTTGCGCGATGGCGGGGCGGTGGCTAGATTGGTGTCAACAGCACATAGGAGGGCGCTCAAATGGCGCCCAGGCGTCCCGGAGGTGCGGGCGCGTTCCCGAGATCGGTCGAGCCGCCAGGCACCCCAAGACCCGACCCAGCGCAGCTCTATGCGGCGCTGGATTTGGGGACAAATAGTTGTCGGATGTTGATTGCCCAGCCCAAGGGCAGTCAGTTCCACGTTGTCGACAGCTTTTCCAAATCCGTCCAGCTTGGCCACGGCCTGGAAGCATCGGGCCGGCTAAGTCGGTCCTCGATGGGGCGGACGGTTCAGGCCTTGCAGATATGCCGCCGCAAGATCGAGCAGCACGACGTCAAGCGGATGCGCCTCGTTGCGACCGAGGCTTGTCGTAGGGCAACGAACGCGTCCGAATTCCTGCGCTACGTGACGCGCGAAACAGCACTGCCACTGGAGATCATCGAGCCCGAAGAGGAAGCCCGCTTGGCGGTGGTGTCCTGTGCGCCGCTGGTTTCGACCAAAACGGAGCAACTTCTGGTCGTCGATATCGGCGGCGGGTCGACCGAGCTTGTCTGGATCGACCTTTCCGCTGTGCCGCGCGCCGAGCGTCCGCGCGCGATCATGCGGCTGCACGCGGGGTTCCACCCGCCTGACAGCCCTTTTCCAGCAGCGAAGGTCGTGGACTGGATTTCGGTGCCGCTTGGCGTTGCGACGCTCAAGGACCAGTTCTCCGATGTCGAGGACGACGCGGCGCGCTTCGCCCTTATGAGTTGGTTCTTCGAAGAGAACCTTGCCGATTTCTCTCCGTATAACGCTTCGCAGCCGCGCGAAGGCTTCCAGATCATCGGGACGAGCGGGACCGTCACCACCGTCGCGGCCAGCCATCTTGGCCTTAAGCGCTACGACCGCACCAAAGTGGACGGGCTCAGGATGACATCGGACCAGATCGACCGGGTGATCCGCGAGTATCTGAACCTTGGTCCCGAGGGTCGGCGGAAAGACCCTCGTATCGGTCGAGACCGACATTCCCTGATCATGTCGGGGTCGGCCATCTTGCAGGCGCTGATGCGGATCTGGCCGACCGACCGGCTTTCGGTCGCCGACCGAGGTCTGCGCGAGGGGCTGCTTTATGCGCAGATGTCGGCGGACGGCGTGCTTGAGGACGGTCCCTTCTGATTGGGTGTCCGCAATTGCGGATGTTGCGCGCATTGACTATCTGGACAGGGTTGAAGGAACGGAGAGTCCCCTAGGGGGCAGCGATATGGCGAAGACACCCACAGGCAAGACCTCCGGGCGCGGACAACGCGACCTGCGCGTGCGGGTTAAGACCGCCAAGGGGCGGAAGCTGTCTTCGACCCTCTGGCTCGAGCGGCAGTTGAACGATCCTTACGTCCAGCGGGCGAAGAAGGAAGGCTACCGCGGCCGCGCCGCTTACAAGATTCTCGAACTCGACGACAAGTTCCGCTTCCTCGTCCCCGGTGCCCGCGTCGTCGATCTGGGTTGCGCGCCGGGCGGTTGGTGTCAGATCGCGGTGGAGCGTGTGAACGCACTTGGCCAGAAGCCGGCAAAGAAGGTCGGGCGCGTTCTGGGGATCGACCTGCAGGAGGTCGAACCGATCGCCGGGGCAGAAATTCACCAGCTCGACTTCCTTTCGGATGGCGCAGACGACAAGGTCAAAGCGTGGCTCGGCGGTCGCGCGGATGTCGTAATGTCCGACATGGCGGCCGCATCTTCGGGTCACAAGGGCACAGACCATCTTCGGATCGTCGCACTATGCGAGGCCGCAGCCTATTTCGCCTTCGACGTTCTGGAAGAGGGCGGAACCTTCGTAGCCAAGGTTCTTGCGGGCGGCGCGGAAAACGAGCTTCAGGCGTTGTTGAAGCGTGTCTTCAAATCGGTTGCGAACGTCAAACCACCTGCAAGCCGCGCGGATAGTTCAGAGAAATTCGTCGTGGCGACGGGGTTTCGAGGACTTCCAGAAGATCAGGTCGGCGAAGACGAAAGCTAAGGCGCCAAGCGCACGCTCAGCCCCTCCACTTCGACCGTCGCGGGAGTTTCACACAGAAAGACGTAGTAGCTCAGCCCCATGGAGGGCTGGCGCACGACGCCTGGGCGGCCAAGCAGATCGCGCGCGCGACGAAATTCAGTACCGTGCTGGCCCACGCCAACCGCCTGGTGCGGCGACAGCAGAATATCGTTCTTCGGTCGGTTCGGTCCGAGTGCGCCCGCCTGAATCCGGATGGGTTGTGCGTCAGGGTTGGCGGCAAGGAACGCCTCGTCGAGCTGAATCTGATCGACGCGATCGACGCGGGCGAGGGGGCCTTCGACCGTTCGCAGCGGATCGCGGCGGCGAAGCGCCTGAATGGGCAGGTCACCGAACGACGTCTTAACGCGCGCGTTGTCGCAAAATCCTCCGATCGTCCATTCGACAGACCGGCGCGGGCGAGGTTGCGCCGGCGGCTCGGTCGGCTTCTTGGTCTCGGAACTCGACAGCGCTTCAAACACGGCGCTTAATATGTTGTCGTCACTCATCATCTTACTTGAAATAGATCTCTTGTTGTCGCTTCGTGCTGATGGATGCCGTAGACCAAATGAGCCGACAATCAGGTTTCATTCGCACGTTAGCCAACCCTCGGTATCGGTAGTCCAGCACCCAATCAAAGTTGGGAAATTCGCAGCCTATTACTATGAGTATAAGGCAAGTTCCTAGAAAATTAGTCACAAGATGTTGTGGTCAACTTGTGCGTGTGTTCGCGCAATCACCGATATGTGGACAACTGCGCAACAATGGAGCTTTTTTGTTGGTCAATCGAACTCGGATTTCCTGATAATCACGCAGTATTGTTTACGGAATCCGGCATCTTACCCATCGTAAGCTGTGACACGCGATGCGTGTGCGCTCTGGCAGGTACAGAAAGGCAAACTGGAAACAGTTTTCTCCGAGACGCCACTTAACGCCCGCGTTCTGCATCAGTTGGCCATTCGAAACTGCCTTTACGGCAGCTTTCACCATACTGATTCCGACTCGCTCTAGCCTCGGCGCTTGGGCCGAGGCGTCAGGCCCGAGCGGTCCTGAGTGCCTAAAGCAGTGCGCGTGTGGAACCTGCGATTTCAGGCCTGGCCCGTACAGCCTAAGTCGAACTTTCCGAGGTCTGACCTGCCATCGTTCCAGGCAGCCTTAGCCCGCCGATTGCAGCGAGGTGCTGCGCTATCTCGGCGGCACCTTGTCCGCAGCGAAGCGACGAAAAGAGGTGCGGTCTGCCATTCCTGGCGTTGGTTGCATCCCTGTCCATCACCTCAAGCGAGGCACCCACATGAGGCGCCAGATCGGTTTTGTTGATGACCAGAAGGTCGGACTTCGTGATCGCCGGTCCGCCCTTCCTGGGGATCTCTTCCCCTGCGGCGACGTCGATCACATAGACCGTGACATCGGCGAACTCAGGGCTGAACGTCGCAGACAGGTTGTCGCCGCCGCTCTCGATCAGGACGACCTCGACGTCAGGGTGCCGCGCCTGCATTTCGGAAATGGCCGCAAGGTTGATGGAGGCGTCCTCCCGAATTGCCGTGTGAGGGCATCCACCCGTCTCCACGCCGATGATCCGATCAGAAGGCAGGATCTGCATCCGCATCAGCGCCTCGGCATCCTCTTGGGTGTAGATGTCGTTGGTAATGACGCCGATCGAAACCGCCGGGTGGAGAAGCCGCGCCAACTGCGCGGTGAGGGTGGTCTTGCCCGCGCCTACCGGGCCGCCAATGCCGATCCGTAGTGGTCCGTTCATTGTTGTCATGAGCGGAATAGCCTTATTTTAAGGGTTTCGTGGCGCATCGCGGCAATGTCTGACAGGAACGCCGCGCTTGAAAGATCGTCGAGGGTCTGGCCATCGGCCTTGTCGACCGTCTCGGCGCAAATTGGTGTCAGCCGGGAAAGGACGGCCTGTCCCTCGGTCTGCCCAAGGGGCACGAGACGGACTGCGGCAGAGACGAGGTTCGACATCACGGATTGCAGATACATCGATTGAGTGAGGGGCAGGGGCAGGCCGAAAAGACGCGCGGCACGACCGACCGCGACGGGATAGGTCAATTCGGGCAGGTCGAGGTCATGAATCGCCGAGGCGGTTCGCGCGAAGGCGGCACCCTGCAATACGCTTTCCCGCAGTCGCTCAGCCGAAGAGGCAAAAGCGCGGGCGGTCGCATCGACCAGCATCACTTCGTCGCCGTCCTGTGCATCATAGGCGGCGGCGACGAGAATCGCCTCACTCAGGCCCGTGCCGTGACAGAGAACGTCCATAAGCCAGCACTCCAATGACAGAGCAGTGCGGACCACGCCGTCCTGAATAGCGGTCTCAAGCCCGTGTGAGTAACTGAAAGCGCCAACGGGATAGGCGGGCGATAGCCACTGCGCGAGGATGAGCGGCGCGTCAGTGGGCATGGGCCGTATGTCCATGTTCGTGCGAATGCGTGCGGCCTTGACCATAGGCGCCGCCTTCGGGCGTGAAGGCTTCATGCACCTCGCGGACAGTCGCGCCGAGATGCTCCAGCATGTGGGCAATGACCGGATCGCACTGGATCAGCAGACGGCTGCTTTCCACCTGGCAGGGCGTGTGCCGGTTCCCGATGTGCCAGGCGAGCCTGGGCAGGTCGCCCCGCACCTCCAGAAGCTTCTCTTCCGCAGCATGGATCACGACGCGGCGACCGTCAGAGAGAAGCAGCGTGTCGCCGGCATCCAACGAGGTGGTTTGGGGCAGGTCGACGAGAAACGCCACGCCACAGTCGGTCGCAAGGCGTTTCCGGCGCAGGAACCGGGCGTCGTAGTCCAGCGTGCAGATCAATGCCGGACCTGCCCATTCAGACTTGCGGTGGAAGGATTGTGCGGTTGGGACGCCTGTCATTTCGGACCCTCAGAACAGGAAATATCGTTGCGCCATCGGCAGAACCTCGGCGGGCTGGCAGGTGAGCAATTCGCCGTCCGCCCGCACCTCGTAGGTTTCGGGGTCGACGTCGATCTTTGGAAGAGCAGAGTTCAGCACCATGTCCACCTTGCCTATCGACCGGGTGTTGCGCACTGCGATCACCTGCTTGGTGAGGCCGAGTGTCTCGCGGATTCCGCCAGCCTCGGCCGCAGCCGACACAAAGGTGACGGCTGAATGCTCGACCGCGCGTCCAAACGCACCCCACATGGGCCGGGAATAGACCGGCTGAGGTGTCGGGATGGAGGCGTTCGGGTCACCCATCTGGGCACAGACGATCATGCCGCCCATCAGAACCATCTCGGGTTTCACGCCGAAGAAAGCGGGATGCCACAGCACCAGGTCGGCGCGCTTACCTTCTTCGACGGAACCGATCTCTTGCGACACGCCATGAGCTATGGCGGGGTTGATCGTATATTTCGCGATGTAGCGGCGGACGCGGAAGTTGTCGTTGTCACCAGTTTCCTCGGGCAGTCGGCCGCGTTGTTTGCGCATCTTGTCGGCGGTTTGCCATGTGCGGATGATGACCTCTCCCACGCGCCCCATCGCCTGGCTGTCCGAGGCGATTATCGAGAATGCGCCCATGTCGTGCAGGATGTCCTCAGCCGCGATGGTTTCCCTGCGGATGCGGCTTTCGGCAAACGCCACGTCCTCGGGGATCGACTTGTCGAGATGGTGGCAAACCATGAGCATGTCGAGATGCTCTTCGAGCGTGTTCACCGTGAAAGGGCGGGTGGGATTGGTCGAAGAGGGAATGACATTCGCATCGCCGCAGATGCGGATGATGTCCGGTGCATGGCCTCCGCCCGCGCCTTCGGTATGGAATGCGTGGATCGTTCGGCCCTTCATCGCCGCGACGGTGTTCTCGACGAAGCCGGACTCGTTCAGAGTGTCCGTGTGGATCATCACCTGCACGTCCATCTTGTCGGCGACCGACAGGCAGCAATCGATGGCCGCAGGTGTGGTGCCCCAATCCTCATGCAGCTTGAGAGCACAGGCGCCGCCCTCCACCATCTCTTTCAACGCTGCGGGGAGCGAAGCGTTGCCTTTGCCCGAGATTCCGATGTTCATGGCGAGCCCGTCAACGGCCTGCAACATGCGCCCGATATGCCATGGCCCCGGCGTGCAGGTGGTGGCGAGTGTGCCATGCGCCGGGCCGGTCCCGCCGCCGAGCATCGTCGTCACCCCGGAATGCAACGCATCTTCGACCTGCTGGGGGCAGATGAAGTGGATATGGCTGTCGAAACCGCCCGCTGTCAGAATGCGGCCTTCGCCCGCAATCGCCTCCGTTCCCGGGCCGACGATGATATCGACGCCGGGCTGTGTATCAGGATTGCCCGCCTTGCCGATCTTGTGGATGCGTCCGTCCCTCAAGCCGACATCGGCCTTGTAGATGCCGATATGATCGACGATCAGCGCGTTGGTGATGACGGTATCCACCGCGCCATCGGCCCGCGAAACCTGCGACTGGCCCATCCCGTCCCGGATGACCTTGCCGCCGCCGAACTTCACCTCTTCCCCGTAGATGGTCAGGTCATGTTCGACTTCGATAATCAGGTCGGTATCGGCAAGGCGAACCCGGTCGCCTTTCGTCGGGCCGAACATGGCGGCATAGGAGGCGCGGTCAATTTCACGGGGCAATTCAAAGATCTCCCATGATCTGTTGGTTGAAACCGAAAATCCTGCGTGCGCCGCCTATCGGGATCAGTTGAACCTCGCGCCGCTGGCCGGGCTCGAACCGCACAGCCGTGCCCGCTGCAATGTCGAGCCTCTGACCCCGTGCGGCGTCCCGGTCGAATTCAAGGGCAGGATTGGATTCGGCGAAATGGTAATGGCTCCCGACCTGGACCGGGCGGTCGCCGGTGTTGGCGACCATGAGCGTGATCGCCTCACGATCGGCGTTCAGCGTCAGCGTCCCTTCGGCGGGAAGAAGCTCTCCGGGGATCATCTCGCGCGTCGCGTAATGACGAGGAAGACGCCCGCCACGGCAGCTGCAACAAGCAACGGCCAGCTTTCACCGCCATGCGGGTAAAGATGCGCTCCTTCGTGCGCGGAAGCCCCGGTGGCGGCAAGCAGCGAAGCCATGATTGCCACAGATTTCTTCATCTTGTTTCTCCTTTGCGTGTGCGTTCATCGGATCGGGTTATGGACAGTCACGAGCTTTGTGCCGTCGGGGAAAGTCGCTTCCACCTGAACCTCGTGGATCATCTCGGGCACGCCCTCCATGCACTGCTCCCGCGACAGGACCTTTGCCCCGGCTTCCATCATGTCGGCGACCGAACGACCGTCGCGCGCGCCCTCGACCACCGCATCCGTGATCAGTGCGATCGCTTCGGGATGGTTCAGCCGGACGCCGCGCGCCATTCTCTTTCGCGCGACCTCTGCGGCCATCGCCACGAGCAGCTTGTCTTTCTCGCGCGGGGTCAATTGCATGACTACATTCTCCAGACGCTAGGCAGGCCGCCGTCGGTCAATAGATCGAGGATGGGCAGAAGTGCGCGGCGCAGAAGGAAACTGTCGGGTGCGAGGGCGCGCAAGACGAGCATGTCGTCCTCGCGCAGCGATGCGCCGCCCGTAACGGGCAATTCATTTCGCACCGCTTCGAGATGAGCAGGGGCGTCAGGCCCGACATAGACAAGATTGACCATCGCGCCAGCTCCCGCGCCCGTAGCAGGCCTAGCCATAAGCGCGTTCGCATCGCCGTCGATTTCGACCCCGTCGAAGTAAAGCGGTCGACCTTCCCGAGTAATCCTAATCCGATCAGAGAAGAGAACTTGCCGCAGGGTTTCGCCCATCGCGGCGCGCCCGAACACCAGCGGCTCGACCATAAGAAGCCTTGAGCCTTGAGAGAGATCGATACGCAATCGCCGCTGGAGCGCGCTCTTTTCGAATAGAATGGTTTCCTGTGGCAGCCAGTTCAGCCGGCCGCCTTCAGCCACCGAGAGGCGGTTCTCGACATGCGCGATCTCGCTTGCCTGCGAGCGATACGCACGCTCTGCCGCCTGTGTCGTTACGGTTAGGGAGGTGCCAGCGCCAACTTCGGCTGAAAACCGAAACCTGTCGCCGCCGGTCAGGCCTCCGGCAGTGTTCACGAGAACCGCTTCAATCGCGGTTCTCTGAGTGCGAGGAAATAGAAGCTTCAGCGCCCCGGATTGCCGAAGATCACCCAGCCGCGCAATGCCGCACCCGTCGCGCAGCGTCGAAACCCGGACCTCTCCGATGGACCGTGGCTGCGCAGCGCATGCTTCTGCCGTGGCGATATCGGACGGCGCGTTGATTTCGACCCCCAGTGCGTGTTGCTGAGGGTGTTGTCGCCCAAAGATCTGCCGGACTGCACGATCAACTTGCTTGCGCGCGCACGCACGCCCTGAGCTGCACATTTATTGTGCGCATTGGCTGCGAAGCGCCCGCTAATTAGGCTTTGTGCTGGCGGTTGGGCAGGGGCTGTCTACTTGGCGAAACGGAAGGCCGGAATACTGTCGAGCGCAGACTTCAGCGCGTCTCCCCAACCTTTCGACACGCTCTGAAAATAGGCGTCGTCCAGTTCGATCCTGCCGGTTCGGCCAACTTCGAGACTATCGGTCTCGTAGACGTGGAAATCAAAGGGCGCGCCGACCGTCAGATTGGCCTTCAGCGTGGAGTCAAAACTGACGAGAAGAAGCTTCATCGCATCTTCGAAGCTCATGTCCGGGTCATAGGCGCGGACCAGAATTGGGCGGCCGTACTTCATCTCTCCGATCTGGAAGAAGGGCGTGTCCAGACCCGCTTCGATGAAGTTGCCCTCAGGATAGATCATGAACAGTCTGGACGGCCCAGGTTTGATCTGTCCACCAAGGATAAGGGTTGCGGCGAAGGCTCCCTCCGACTGCGGGCCTTGCTCGCCGTGTTCCTCGATCACCTCGCGCAAGGTGTTGGCCACCAGACGTGCGGCCTGGAACATGGATTCGGCCTTGAGCAGGGTGGGCTTCCGCTGATCCTGCGCCTTTGAGCGTTCATCGAGCAGGCTGACCACAGCTTGCGTGGTCGCGAGGTTCCCTGACGAGAGCAGCGTCATCGAGCTGTTGCCCGGCATGCTCCAGGTGTGGAGCTTGCAGAAGGTGGAGATGTTGTCGATCCCCGCGTTGGAACGCGTGTCCGACATGAACACGATCCCACGGTTAAGAAGCATTCCGACGCAGTAGGTCATGATGGTCCGGTCATTGCTGGGCGACTTGGATTTCGACCGAGAGCATTTCAGAATCCCCGCCGATGTGCATACCCGTTATCGGGGCAGCATCCCCATAGTCCAGACCGGTCGCAACCCGGACGTAGCGTGCATCCGGGGAAATACCGTTCGAGATATCGAAACCGACCCAGCCCAACCCGTCTACATGAGCCTCGGCCCAGGCATGCATGGCATCCTGGTTCACGCGGTCGTTCAGCATCAGATATCCTGACACGTAGCGCGCCGGGAAACCCAATTGGCGGACGCAAGTCAGGAAGACATGAGTGTGATCCTGACAGACGCCGCTACCATGAGAGATCACATCTTCGGCGGTCCAGTGCGCTTCGGACTCGCCCGGCTGATAGGTGATAGCCTCCCGCACCACCCGGCTTACTTCGTGCAGGCGCTCAAGCTCTGTGCCGCCTTCCAGGCCTTGCAGAAGTGACCGCGTACCACGTCCGGACTTCGTCGTCGGGGTTTCGTGCAGGTAGAGCCACAGCGGCGATGGCCCGAAATTGGGACCCACAATACCGTCGGTCTGATCGACGGCGACTTCTCCAAAGCTGGTAATCGCGATTTCATCCGTCGATCCGTCGAAACTCACCAGCTCTACGGCATTGTTATGGTGATCATCGAACGACAGCTCCTTTCGGCCACCGACCACTTGGGTGTTCCACGACAGGACGGTCTGGCCACGGCCGGACTTCGGCGTCTTCCGCAGCTGTTGAAGCCCATATTTAGGCGGGTTTTCAAAGCGATAGCGGGTGATGTGCCTGATGAGAAGTGTCATGGCCTATTCGTAAAACCTGAAATCGCGTTCGATCTGCTGGCCCAGTGCAGACAACCTGCTAAGCGTGGTCTGCAGATACTCATGCAGTCCGGCGTTGATGATCTCGTCGATAGTCGCAGAGGCGCAAGCATCCGATAGTCCCTTCGCAAGATCCAGCGAAGCGGGCTGAATGCCGTAGTCTGACGCCAGATACTCGAGGTTGTCACGCATCTTGCTTGCGCAGAATGCGATACTGCGCGGCATCCGTCCGTCCAGGATCAGAAAACTGGCGACATCGCTGGCCTGAGGCATGTTGCCGTACGCCATCCGAAAACCGCCCCGCCCGGAAACCGATCGCAATATGGTTTCCCACTGGACGTTGTCGATCGACGAGCCCACCGCCGAGACGGACGGCAAGAGGACGTAGTATTTGACGTCGAGAATGCGGGCCGTGTTGTCCGCTCGTTCAAGGAACGTACCCAGCCGCGAAAAGTCGAAGATATCGTTCCGCAGCATCGTGCCGTGCGTCATTCCGCGAACCAGAGCCGTGCTGTGCCGCAGTGCTTTCAAGACGTCGGGCAGGTCGTGCTCTGGCACCTTGCGGGAGAGGCGCTTGGTCATGTTCATGTAGGTGGCATTCATCGCCTCCCACACCTCGGATGTCAGGGCCGTGCGCACGCTTCGGGCGTTTTGGCGTGCTGCCGTGATCGCCGATATGATTGACGATGGATTTTCCTTCGACCGAAGCATCCAGTCGATGACGGCGTCCTTGGTTACCTCGCCGTATTCCTCATCGTATCCGCCGCAGACAGATGCAGCCTGCATGATCGAATGCCATTCTTCGTCCGACGACCGGAGCCGCGTCAGTGCGATCCTCTGGCCGGTCTCTATCAATCTCGACGTGTTTTCGGCACGCTCGAGATAGCGGTACATCCAGAACAGTCCGTTTGCTGTACGACCCAACACGCCGATCAGTCCTCCAGAACCCAAGTGTCCTTGGTGCCACCGCCTTGCGATGAATTCACCACGAGGGAGCCCTTCTTCAGCGCAACCCGTGTCAGACCACCGGGTGTGATCTCCACGCCGTCCGGGCGGACGAGGATAAACGGCCGAAGGTCGACGTGCCGGGGGGCAAGTCCAGCCCGCGTGAAAGTCGGAACTGTCGACAGGCTCAGCGTCGGTTGCGCGATGTAGTTGCTCGGCCGCGCTTCCAGCTTCTTTCTGAAGTCGCGAAGCTCTTTCTTCGTTGCAGTCGGCCCGATGATCATTCCGTAGCCGCCCGATCCGTGCACTTCCTTGACCACGAGTTCTGAAAGGTTGTCGAGCACATAAGCAAGGTCGTCGCGCTGAGAACACCGCCACGTTGGAACGTTCTGAAGGATCGGGGCCTCACCGGTGTAAAACTCGATAATGTCATGCATGTAGCTGTAGATCGCCTTATCATCCGCGATGCCGGTTCCCGGCGCATTGGCGATCGTTATTCCGCCTGCGCGATACACGTCCAGAAGGCCCGGAACGCCCAACCGGCTGTCAGGACGCAAGTTGAGCGGGTCGAGGAAATCGTCATCCACGCGCCGGTAAAGCACATCGATCGGTTTGTAGCCTGCCGTGGTTCGCATGGCGATCCTGCCATCGACGACCCGCAGGTCGTGGCCCTCGACAAGCTCAACCCCCATTTCGTCTGCCAGAAAGGCGTGCTCGAAATATGCGGAGTTGAAAATCCCGGGCGTCAGGACGGCAACCGTGGGTGTGTCGGTCGTGACTGAGGGCGCGCAGGCGGCCAGACTGCTTCTGAGCTTCGCAGGATAGTTCTGCACCGACGCGACCCGATTTTGCGAGAAAAGCTCGGGAAACATGTGCAGCATCGTTTCGCGGTTTTCGAGCATGTAGCTCACTCCGCTCGGTGTGCGCGCGTTGTCTTCCAGAACGAAGAACTCGTTCTGCGAGGTGCGAACAAGATCGATCCCGACAATATGCGTGTAAACACCACCCGGAGGCGCCAGGCCGCACATATGCGGCAAGAACGCGTCGTTCCTGCTGATCATCTCCTTGGGGATGCGCCCGGCGCGCACGATCTCCTGACGGTGATAGATGTCATAGATGAACCGGTTGATCGCGCTCACGCGTTGCTCCAGGCCGCGTTGCAGCTTGCGCCACTCGTCGGCCGTGATGATGCGCGGGACGATATCAAACGGGATCAGTCGTTCTTCCGCTTCCTCACGCCCGTAGACGTTGAACGTAATGCCTGTCAGGCGAAACAGCTCTTCCGCCTCGCGCTGCTTCGCCCGCAGTCGCGCCGCATCTTCATTGTCGAACCATTCCTTGAAGCGGGAATATGCCGGGCGGCAGTCGCCGTCCGGATTCAGCATTTCGTCAAAGGCTTGCTGCATGTTCATCCTGTATGGGGCCCAGCTTTCCGAATGGCCAGCAGTGGCCGCCGCACTCAACGAGTTTAGCATCCACCGGACGACTTTACTCGCATACATTGAGTGATTTGCCCAAGGAATTGTCGCTCTGCCCAAGAATTGGGCGGGGGTAGGGCGACTCCTATGCTGCGGCAAGTCGTGAGCGGGCAAATTAATTAGGAAACGTTTTCGGCATGGCGGCAGTCGGCCACTCAATTGCCGAATTTATCCGGTACAAAGTTTTCAAAGTGCTGAATTGATTAGCGGGAATCTTTGCACAAAGCTTAAGAAATGATCGGACTGCGAACACTGGCGCTGCTGTTTCTTCCATTCGCTGCCTCCGCCGAACCGGCTTTCGCGGCGGAAGAATTGATGCGCACATTCGCGACTTGTGCCGGACGACTGTCGGCTCAAATGGAGCATGAGTGGTTGCTGAGCGCCCCTTCTGCAGATCAGACAGAGGCGCAACGCGACGGAATGGTGGCTCTTCTGGATACGTTCGCGACGGACGAAACGGCTCGGATCGCGATGAGGTTTCGCGTCGAGGCAAAACATGCGCAGTCCGTTCTGCTGAATCAGGCGACTTTTGCCCGTGATCAGCGCGCCGCATCACGGGCGGCAAGACGCGCTGAAGCGCAGATATCAGCCTGCCGCGCGCTTCTGATCAGCTAGATCGCCCCATCTGAATTCCTGAGTTCGACGCCAGTTTGCTCAACTATTTGGCACAATAATCAGGCAAACGACGCGAAAGAGTCCAAATTTTGGACAATTGGGCGCATCTCAATGCTCACAGGCTTCGAGTCTGTTTCCGGACTGTCCTGCTTCGCATGTAACCAAGTCGTGCCGGCCGGAAGGCGCGGCGATTAGCGTGCGATGATGCCGGGCTGTCAATCCAAAGCACCATCGCACTCCGCAACTGATTTGCGTGGGGTATATCTTGGTGTCATCCGACAATTTGGCAAGCGTCCCCGCGCTTCACGCACGAAGGGACATTGCAATGTCGAAGAGACTTCTCACGGCAACGACCGCCGCCGCGATCATGGCCGCCGTCCTGCCCGCGACGGCGCAGGACGTGGAATGCCCGATCAAGGTTGGCGTCCTGCACTCGCTTTCCGGCACGATGGCAATTTCGGAGACGACGCTGAAAGACACGATGCTGATGCTCGTTGAACAGCAGAATGCCAAGGGCGGACTGCTTGGCTGTGAACTCGAGGCTGTTGTGGTCGACCCGGCGTCGGACTGGCCGCTGTTCGCGGAAAAGGCTCGTGAGCTTCTGACCGTACACAACGCCGACGTGATCTTTGGCAACTGGACGTCCGTGAGCCGGAAGTCGGTTCTTCCGGTTATCGAAGAACTGAACGGCCTTCTCTTCTATCCAGTCCAGTATGAGGGTGAGGAGTCCTCGAAGAATGTCTTCTACACCGGAGCTGCGCCGAACCAGCAGGCGATCCCGGCCACGGACTATTTTCTCGAAGAGCTTGGGGTGGAGAAGTTCGCGCTGCTTGGCACCGATTATGTGTATCCGCGCACGACCAACAACATTCTTGAATCCTACCTGCAGTCCAAGGGCATCGCGGCCGAGGACATCTTCGTCAACTACACGCCCTTTGGTCATTCGGACTGGTCGAAAATCGTGGCCGATGTCGTGGCGCTGGGCGCGGACGGCAAGAAGGTTGGCGTGATCTCGACGATCAACGGCGACGCCAATGTCGGTTTCTACAAGGAACTGGCGGCTGCCGGCATCTCGGCCGACGATATTCCGGTGGTCGCCTTTTCGGTCGGTGAAGAAGAGCTTTCGGGTCTCGATACCTCGAACCTCGTCGGCCATCTCGCCGCTTGGAACTACTTCATGTCGGCTGACACTGCCGAGAACGCCGCTTTCATTGAGGAATGGCACGCGTTCATTGGTGACGACGCGCGCGTGACGAACGACCCGATGGAGGCCCATTACATCGGCTTCAACATGTGGGTGAATGCAGCCACAGCGGCTGGCACGACCGACGTCGATCCCGTGCGCGAGGCAATGTGGGGACAGGAGTTTCCGAACCTGACCGGAGGGACTGCGGTCATGGGAGTGAACCACCATCTCTCGAAGCCGGTGCTGATCGGTGAAATTCAAGCCGACGGCCAGTTCGACATCATCAGCCAGACCTCTGAAGTGGCGGGTGACGCCTGGACCGACTACTTGCCGGAATCGGCTGTGCTCGAGTCCGATTGGAAAGATCTCGGGTGCGGTATGTACAACACCGAAACGAAGTCCTGCGTGCAACTCACGTCCAACTACTAACCGGTGGCGGGAACTCGACGGGGGCCCGCTTCCGGGCCCCCGATCTTGAGGGGAGCAGAGCATGACAAGAGCGTTTAGGCGGTTTTTGGTGGGTTTTTTGTGTCTCCTGGCCATGCCTGCTTTCCCGCAGGACGCGGATGCGCCGATCCAATCGCTTTTGCAGGAGCACGGTGAGACAATCGCCCAGAGCTCTCGCAAGACCATCGGCCCGGCCATCGAAGCCCTCGCGCTCAGTGGTTTTCCCGCAGCCCAAGCGGTGCTCGAAAAGTGGCAGGCCAAGGAGATGTGGCAGAACGAAGAGACAGGCCTCTTCGTTTGGGCCGAGACCATCGACCGGGACACGATCCGGATCTTCGACTTCGCCGACGGGGCGGAAATCGGCGAGGTTCCTGACGACGGCTACAAGCAATTGAAGCCCAATTCGGGCATTCGCGGGCTGATCGGAGCGGCTTTGGTGCAGTTCCAACTGAACGACCCGAGCCCCGCAAACCGCGCAAGGGCGCTGTCTTCAATCGAACGCGACGCCCAAGCCTCTCACCTATTGGCTTTGCGCGGCGCAGTCGGGAATGAGACCGTTCCCACGCTCCGCGCGCGAAAAGAAAGGCTGGAGCGGTTGCTGACCATCCGCTTTGGCGAGACGGATGAAGAACGCATCGGCGCCATCGAAAGTTTCTCGGGTGATCTAGGCGTGGACTTTCGCGGCGCGCTGAACCCACTCATCGCCACCCGAGTCGAAGCGGCAACTGAAAAGCCGGAGGGCGACGAAGTCGCGCGCATCCTCAAACCGGGATCGGAAGCTCTCTCGGACGACGACGCCTACGCTGTGCTGGTCTCAGCAGGGCTGGCTGAACCCCGGATCAGCCGTGCCGACCAGCGCACCGCCCTCATCGACAACATGCACGACGGCGAAGTCGCCGGAATCAAGGTCGCGACTCTGGACACGGAAGCGGCGCGCGAGATGGCGTATGCCGCGCTGGCCAATACAGGCGCGGTCACCCCGGTCGCGACCGAAGCCGAGGTCGAGGCTGCTCTTGACGCGCATGTCTTCTACGAACGCTTTGTCGGCGCGCCGCCGCTCGTCGCGCTTGCGGCGCGCGATGCGCTCCGGTCGATCGAGACGCGGCTGGCGCTGAATCAGGCCGTCGATCTGGGGCTCGATGCGCTGTCGCTCGCCTCGATCTACTTTCTCGCCGCGATCGGGCTCGCCATCACGTTCGGCGTAATGGGCGTCATCAATATGGCCCATGGCGAGTTCATCATGATGGGCGCCTACACCGGCTATGTGGTTCAGCAATTCATTCCCGACTACACCTTGTCGATCATCGTCGCGCTGCCGCTGGCTTTCACTGTCACCTTCGCGGCGGGCGTCGCGTTGGAGCGGCTGGTGATCCGCTGGCTCTATCATCGCCCGCTCGAAACCCTCCTCGCGACATTCGGCATTTCCATCGCGCTGCAGCAGATCGCAAAGAACATCTTTGGCACCCAGGCCCGCCCCCTTACGGCACCTGCCTGGCTGGATGGGTCACTCATCATCAATGACATCGTCTCGATCAGCTACATCCGGATCGCGATTTTCGCGCTGGCACTTCTTTTCCTCGCGCTGTTCCTCTTTGTGATGAACCGGACCCGCCTCGGACTCGAGGTGCGTGCCGTGACACAGAACCCGCGCATGGCCGCCTCGATGGGGATTAACCCGGACAAGATCAACATGCTGACATTCGGTTTCGGTTCCGGCATCGCAGGGATCGCGGGCGTCGCCATCGGGCTCTACGCAAAGGTCACGTCGGAGATGGGCCAGGATTACATCGTTCAAAGCTTCATGACGGTGGTCGTAGGCGGCGTGGGCAATATCTGGGGAACGCTTCTGGGCGCTTCTCTGGTCGGAACGATGCAGAAGGGGATCGAGTGGCTGAACCCGTCGAACACGCTGGCGGCCCAGACCTACATGATCCTTTTCATCATTCTCTTCATCCAGTTCCGGCCAAGGGGAATCGTCGCCCTGAAGGGCCGCGCGGCGGAGGCATGACATGACCGACGCGGTCCTATCCGCCCCGAACCGTCGCCCTTTGGCACTGCGCCATCCGTCCGTGCTCGTCTTCCTCGGGGTATTGGCGCTCTTCACGGTCACGGTGACGGTTCTATCCGAGGGCTTCGGAATCGGGGTCATCTCGACCAGCTTCGTCAAGACGCTGGGCAAGACGCTTTGCCTATGTCTTGCCGCGCTCGCGATGGACCTCGTCTGGGGCTATTGCGGGATCCTCTCACTCGGCCACATGGCGTTTTTCGGCATCGGCGGCTACGCCATCGGCATGTGGCTCATGTACGAACGGACGCGCCTCATCGTCGTCGAGAGCATGGCGTCGGCCGAACTTCCGCCCACAGCACGTGAAATCTCGGACGGAATCGCGACACAGATCTTTGGTGTCGTTGGCGCATCAGAGTTCCCGCCGATCTGGGCGTTCGCCCACTCGCTGCCGATTCAACTGGCGTTGGTGGTGCTGGTGCCCGGTCTTCTCGCCCTCGTCTTCGGCTGGCTCGCGTTTCGCAGTCGCGTGACCGGCGTTTACCTCTCGATCCTGACGCAAGCGATGACTCTGGCGCTGTCCCTATACCTCTTTCAGAACGATTCCGGGCTGCGCGGCAACAACGGCCTGTCGGGCCTACAGAACCTGCCCGGCCTCAACCATGTACATCAGTCAGTGGTCTCAATCTGGTTCTTCTGGGCCTCTGCACTCATGCTGGGGTTGGGATATTTGCTTTGCACTTGGGTCGTGTCGGGCAAGTTCGGCTCTGTTATGCGGGCGATCCGGGACGATGAGGCACGCGTTCGCTTCCTCGGCTACCCGGTTGAGGCCTTCAAGCTCTTCATCTTTACTCTTACCGCCGTGATCGCCGGCATAGCGGGCGCGCTCTATTATCCACAGGCGGGCATTATCAACCCGGCCGAAATCGCGCCGATCGCATCGATCTACCTTGCCGTCTGGGTCGCCATTGGCGGGCGCGGGCGCTTGTACGGTGCGGTCGTCGGTGCGGCCTTCGTCTCGCTTCTTTCGACCTGGTTCACCGGGGGGCAGGCGCCTGACATCAATCTCGGCTTCTACCGGATCGTCTGGGTCGATTGGTGGACGGTGCTGCTTGGGCTGTCCTTCGTTGGGGTGACCTTGTTCGCGCCGAAAGGTCTTGGCGGGCTTGTGGACTATCTGACAGATCGGAAAGGCCCCGATCGTCACGGCGCGGACCTTGGCCCGGACCAAGGATCGCTACGGGAACGGGAGGCGGAGGAATGAGTTCACTGCTGGAGGTCTCAGGCGTTTCAGTCTCGTTCGATGGGTTCAAGGCGATCAACAACCTCTCCTTCCGGATCAATGAATGCGAACTGCGGGCGGTCATCGGGCCCAACGGAGCGGGCAAGACCACCTTCATGGATATCGTGACCGGCAAAACGCGCCCTGACGAGGGCCGAGTCCTCTACGGCGAAAAGGCGGTGTCGCTTTTGTCGATGTCCGAAAGCCGGATCGCCCAGGCCGGGATAGGGCGTAAGTTTCAACGCCCGACAGTGTTCGAAGACCAGACCGTCGCCGACAATCTTATGATGGCTTTGAAGAAGGACCGCGGACCCTTCGCGGTGCTCGCGTTCCGTGCGACGAGAGCTGATCACGAAAAGGTCGCAGAACTTGCGCGCGAAGTGGGACTTCTGTCATCTCTCGACCGAAAGGCAGGTATCCTGAGCCATGGCCAAAAGCAGTGGCTGGAAATCGGGATGCTACTGGCCCAAGAGCCGCGGCTTCTTCTCGTCGACGAGCCAGCGGCCGGAATGACGCCAGCTGAGCGAGAACACACAACGGATCTGTTGAAGGAAGCGGCGAAAACGCGCGCCGTTGTCGTCGTCGAGCACGACATGGAATTTGTCCGCCGCCTCGACTGCAAGGTCACGGTCCTGCACGAGGGATCGGTGTTGGCCGAGGGAACCATCGGTCACGTGACGCAGAACGAGAAAGTCATCGAGGTCTACCTTGGACGCTGACATGCTGCAGATCGAAGGCCTGACGCTGCACTATGGTGGCAGCCAGATCTTGAACGGGATCGACCTTTCCGCGAGGGTCGGCGAAATCACATGCGTCATGGGAACCAATGGCGTTGGCAAGACGAGCCTTTTGAAAGCAATCTCCGGCACTCATCCGCGTTCGGGTGGTCGCTACATGCTGGACGGCGAGGAGGTCGGTCGCGCATCGGCTCATTCGCTGGCACGGAAAGGGGTCGGCTACGTTCCCCAAGGGAGGGATATCTTCCCGCTCTTGACCGTGCGCGAGAACCTCGAGACCGGTTTCGCGTGTCTGCCCCGAAGCGAACGCCGCGTGCCCGACGAGATCTTCGAGCTATTCCCGATCCTGAGTGACTTTCTGAACCGTCGGGGCGGTGATCTCTCTGGCGGGCAACAGCAGCAGCTAGCCATTGCGCGCGCGCTGATTGCGAAGCCGAAGCTGCTGCTTCTAGATGAGCCGACCGAGGGCATACAGCCCAACATCATTCAGCAGATCGGCCGGGTGATCCGGCTTCTCAGCGCGAAGGCCGAGATGGCGATCGTTCTGGTCGAGCAGTACTTCGACTTTGCCTACGATCTCGGCGACCACTTCCACGTTGTTGAGCGCGGAGCCATAAAAATGCAGGGCCGAAAAGGCGAGATCGAACGTGAGACGCTTCTGGCCAGCGTTTCAGTTTAGGCGCGCACGAGAGGGGCGGTTTGGCCCCACTTCACCACTTGGTCAGAAGATACCTGCATCGCCCGTCTTTTTCCCTTTGCTCCGCAGCCGTTCGCTCACTGCAGGTCGAGCGCCCTTGGGATCGCAAGAGAAAGATCGGGCCAGAAGGTCGTTACCAGCATCACCGGGAACGCCACGAAAAACATCAGGCCAAGCGCAGGGCCAACCGCTTTCATGATCGGCGCATCGCATATCTTGGAGGACAGAAACAGGGTAGAGGCGACCGGTGGGCTGTTCGCGCCGATCACCCCCGAACAGGCGACGATCGCCGCGAAGTGCACCGGATCCACCCCGTTTGCCTCCATCAGCGGTAGGAAGAGGGGCGCGACGACCACCGTTGCCGAAACGTCGTCCATCAGCGTGCCATCCGGGCTGCTGACAACGTTCTAGGTGGCTTGGGTCAGATCCTGCGGCACGCGTTCGAAGGCGAGTATGCGGGAGATCATGAAGGAGAACAGCAGAATGAGGATGATCGTGCCCGTCGTCTCCGCCGCCGCGACCACGCTATGGCCAAGGTTGCGCTAGGTGAATTCCCGATAGATCAGCCCGCCGAGGATCAGCGCCGCGACCGTCGACACGGCGGCCGCTTCGGTCGGGGTGAAGATACCGCCGTGGATGCCGCCAAGAATGATAAGAGGCAACGAAAGCGCTGACATAACTTTCAGCGTGACGCGACCAAGGTTTCCTTGTGAGCTCAGATCCGCCCGATTTCATCGAACGCGCTTCGGACGAGAAACCGGTTGTAGAGAAGGGGTCCGCAATCAGCAGCATCGCAGGACCGATCGTGGCC
>CBDUOT010000005.1:0-60111 GCA_965368915.1 uncultured Rhodobacterales bacterium
GCTGTGACACTGCGGCATGGGTCACGTTAAGTGCGCGTGCCGCTGCGCTAAAGCCCCCCAGTCGCGCCGTTGCCTCGAACGCGCGCAAGGCGGGAAGCGGCGGAAGGTGAAGCCAGTCGATCTCAGTCATCTGTAAGACAAACTAACAAACAGACATTCCTTCTGACTCTAAGGTTTACCACGGAGAGCATATTCTATTGATGCAAAATTGAACAGGAGGACAACTAAATGTTAAGCGTTCTTGCAGACACCTATCGCATCGCCACGCTCATGCCGCCTCCGCGCCACGACACTCGGCGCAGACCGGACCCATGCCGCGACTATCGCCGCCGCCGCAGCTGGCTCTCACTGGCCGGGCTGCACTTCTAGGTGGAGCTGGCATCCAAAAGGCGGGCATGCGCCCTCAGAAACGCCGCGCGCACCTCTACGGGTGCGCGCGGACGAATGGAGAAGCCTTTCAAGAGAGCCTCATCAGGCTTCCCAAAAATCCGGTCCGCTTCCTGCCGATTAAAGCCCGCGATCTGGACGGCCTCAAGCCATGCAGAAAGACGATCAGCGCGCTTGATCTCCTTCTTCACCGCCACTGGTAGCTGCGCAGGCAGGCCGAACCGCAGGTGAATGGCGGCAGAGAGCCGATCGTCAAGCGCTTCGTAACCGGGTCCGACGGCGGCTTTGACCGGGCTGATCATGTCGCCGATCACGTATTCAGGTGCGTCGTGCAGAAGAGCGGCAAGCCTCCACCGCGCCGCGATTCCGGGGTTGGCACGCGTAAATAGCTCTTCGACTAGCAGCGAATGCTCCGCGACTGAATAGGGCCAGTCGCCGACGGTCTGACCGTTCCAACGGGCGACAAAGGCCAATCCATGCGCGATGTCCTCAACCTCGATGTCCATCGGGGTCGGGTCAAGCAGATCGAGCCGACGGCCCGAGAGCATTCTTTGCCACGCGCGTGGCTGTTTCGGTGGCATTCGCGGTGCCCCTGCTTTTCCATAGCCGCCTTCCGGCGTTCGCCTCGGCGAACGCGACAGAGAGTTAAAGGCAAAATTCCTTCAGCGCTACCCAGTCCTTCGGCCTCTCCCTTTCCAACGCGCAGTCCAAGTGGTCTCCCACCGCTACGAAGCTACTTTCCGGTCCTGGCAGTGAAGCTCTGAGCGGATTTGCGGTAGAAAAGAATGCGGCAAAAGCAACCTCTGGTAATTTGAGCAAACTTCCATACGGTGCAGTCCGACTTGCCCAACACATCAAACGCCATCCAGAACCTCGACGGTACTAAGACATGCATTGCGGAGACAGCCGCCAAATCGAGATTCTCCGTGTCGCCTGCATCACCGCGATGATGTGGGTTCACGTCAGCCCGGGCCTTTCGGCGCCATCAGCGGTTACCATCGGAGCATACAGCTTCATTGGTGATTTTCTGGGCAACACGCTTGGCCGCATCAGCGTTTCACTTCTGAGCTTTGTCAGCGGATACCTTCTTTGGCACAGAGCGATAAGCCGCCCCTTTCTGGTCCTCGCGCGGGAACGGTTCAGGTCTATCGCCGTTCCAATGCTGGTCTGGGGTGCAATCTTCATCCTGCTCGTGGAGACAAAGTTTCACGTCTTAGGCCTCCCCTCCCGGTCTCTGACGCGCATCGAGGGCGATCCATGGTCGCTACTGAATGCATGGACCGGACTGTTCGCGCCGACGGCAAACCTGTCACTATTCTTTCTTCGCGATCTGTTTGTTGCAGCGCTGATCGTCCGCGCAATCGCGCCCATGGTCGACCGAGCTCCGCTTGTCGCAGCACTTCTTGCATTCGCCATCTCATCAACCGACCTGCTGGTCCCGCTCATCTTTCGCGCAAGTATCTTGCAATTTGTCATTCTGGGCGCCGTCTCCGCCCGCCTTGGGCTGACATTCGCGGCGCTATCGCGGCCGACGGTCGCGCTTCCGATTGGTGCTTTATTGACCAGCGCGGGATACCTCCTGGCAGAGCCACACAGCGTGCCGATCGTGAGTGCGCTCGACATTCCCTTGCTTTTTCGCCGGTTGGGTTTGTGTTTCCTGATGCTCGCGAGTTCCGCAGTTGTGTTGCGGTTGTTTCCGAACACAGCACTGATCCAGATGGGACGGCACAGTTTTCTAGCCTACCTGATGCATGTGCCACTTATTGGAGTACTTTCTGTGGCTTGGGGATTAAGGATTGGGGACATCGAAGATCCGAGCTACATCGTCTTCTATTTAGGAGCGCCCTTCCTCGTGATGTCAGTGACCGCTATCGGTGGGAGAATTCTGGACGCTTCCCCCGATGCTCTTCAGACGGCGCTTAGGGGCAAAACACGCGAGCCGCGGCCGGCAGTGATTGCCTGACTGATTGCCGGTTGACGCGTGCAATGCTATCTGGGCCACA
Source organism: uncultured Rhodobacterales bacterium (assembly GCA_965368915.1). Lineage (GTDB taxonomy): Bacteria > Pseudomonadota > Alphaproteobacteria > Rhodobacterales > Rhodobacteraceae > Albidovulum. Next base: position 2,391 of record CBDUOT010000005.1, read on the forward strand.
ACATGAATTTATCGGGAGCATGGCTCATGCCGAAAGACTTTATTGTTAGAGATATCGCTCTGGCCGCCTATGGCCGGAAGGAGCTGGATATTGCCGAAACCGAGATGCCGGGGCTCATGGCATTGCGCGAAGAATTCGGAGCGTCGAAGCCGCTGACTGGCGCACGGATCGCGGGCAGCCTTCATATGACGGTCCAGACTGCTGTCTTGATCGAAACCCTGACGGCACTTGGCGCTGATGTGCGCTGGGCATCCTGCAACATCTTCTCGACGCAGGATCACGCCGCCGCCGCGATCGCAGAAAGCGGAGTGCCGGTTTTCGCAATCAAGGGCGAGACGCTTGAGGACTACTGGGCCTATACCGACAAGATCTTCCAGTTCGAGGACGGCACCTGCAACATGATCCTCGACGATGGCGGGGATGCGACGCTCTACATACTTTACGGTGCGCGGGTTGAGGCCGGCGAGACCGGATTGATCGAGACTCCGACCTCGGAAGAAGAGATCTGCCTGTTCAACCAGATCAAGAAGCGCCTAAAGGAAAGCCCGGGCTGGTTCACCAAACAGCGCGACGCGATCAAGGGCGTGTCGGAAGAAACGACGACCGGCGTGCATCGTCTTTATGACCTGCACAAGAAGGGCCTGCTGCCTTTCCCCGCGATTAACGTGAACGACAGCGTCACCAAGTCGAAGTTCGACAACAAGTACGGCTGCAAGGAAAGCCTCGTCGATGGCATCCGTCGCGCGACTGACACGATGATGGCGGGCAAGGTCGCTGTCGTCTGCGGTTACGGCGATGTTGGCAAAGGCTCTGCAGCCTCGCTGCAGGGCGCCGGTGCCCGCGTCAAAGTGACCGAGGTCGACCCGATCTGCGCACTTCAGGCGGCGATGGACGGCTTCGAGGTCGTCCTGCTTGAGGACGTGATCCATGATGCGGACATCTTCATCACCACGACCGGCAACAAGGACGTGATCCGCATCGAGCATATGCGCGACATGAAGGACATGGCCATCGTCGGAAACATCGGCCACTTCGACAACGAAATTCAGGTCGCGGCGCTCAAGAACCACAAGTGGACCAACATCAAGGACCAGGTGGACATGATCGAAATGCCTTCGGGCAACCGCATCATCCTGCTGTCCGAAGGTCGGCTTCTGAACCTGGGCAACGCCACGGGTCACCCGAGCTTCGTTATGTCGGCGTCCTTCACCAACCAGGTTCTCGCGCAGATCGAGCTCTGGACAAAAGGCGGTGAATACAAACCCGGCGTCTATATCCTGCCTAAGCACCTCGACGAAAAAGTCGCCCGGCTTCACCTGAAAAAGATCGGTGTGAAACTGACCGAGCTGCGCAAGGATCAGGCGGACTATATCGGTGTTGCCATCGAAGGACCTTTCAAGTCCGACCACTATCGGTACTGAGACGCACTACCCGGCTGGGCGACCGTTTGACGCGCCCAGCCGACTACCGCCGCGAAAAATGAGCAAAAGCGGCGGAAATTCCCCTGCAAATGCAGACTCGGTTGAGTTTTTCTTTGCCCGGTTGCGGAAATGAACTTAACTTCCGCGCGCGGGGGCGGTGTGCGTCGCATGCCGCACATCGATCTGAAAAAGGGACAGTGGAGTAGTACCTATGGGCAAAAGAGACGAGTTGATCGCGAAATATGCGGACGATCTGAAGAACAAGTGCGGCATGACGCCGGACATGAACCTTCTGACCAAAGTGACGATCGGCTGCGGTCCGTCGATTTATGACTCCGACGCGTCGACCGTCGCCGGGGGTCAGGCCTCTGAACTCGAAACCGTCAAGAACAACTTCCTGATGAAGAAGCTTGGGCTGAGTGACGGACCAGAGCTTATGGCCGCGATCAATTCTGTGATCGAGACCTATGGCCGGTCCGAGCGCAACAAGTATCGCGCGGTCGTCTACTACATGCTGGTGAAGCACTTCGGTAAGGAAGCTGTCTACAGCTGATCCTTTTTCTAACGGGCGTGCGGCGATGCCGGGCGCCCGAACCTATTTTGGGTTAAAGCTACCTTTATATAAGATTTTGATTTTTAGACATATTTTCAGAGTTGATCGTTTGCATAGATCACGCGCTTCTCGTAGCGTGATCTCCACAGGCCAGGATGGCCGAGACCTATTCAGTTTCACACGGTGCAGGGGTGCACGCGGGGTGGCGAAGGGTCCCGGCGATGCGGTCGGGGCCCTTCGTATCTTTTAAAGAAGCCCCAGGATTGCGCCAATGATGGCGCTTCCAAGCACAGCATAGCCACCATCGATATAGGTCAACGCTTTCGGACGATCCGAATAGGCGTAGTTGGTCACGATCCATGGCAGGGCGATGAAGGCGCCAAGGCCAAAGCCCGCTATAAGTCCGGAAAAGAAGCCGTCAATGTTCGACATCCCGAAGACATGGCGCATCATACCGGCGACAACGAGCATCGCCGCGCCCGCAAGGATGAAAGGTGTGACACTCTTGTTTAAGGGCTTCCCGTCCTGATCCACGGCAACGCCAGCGGCTTCGACCCATTGCTTGGCCCATTTCATGTACCAGAAGGCACCAAACGCGTAACCCGCCGCAGCGGCAACGATCACACTGAAAAGTTCCATGGCAGTACCTGCGCGCGATTGAAGTCACGAACTATCATGCAGCGCAGTCGCGTTTCGGTCTACAGGCCAGCGAGTTCGCAGACGATATTCCATTCGTCCTCGGTCACCGGCTGCACGGACAAGCGCGTGTTCTTCACCAGCGCCATTTCGCTCAAGCGCGGGTCGGCCTTGGCCTCGTCAAGCGTGACGGGACGCGGCACGGGCTTGATCGCACGAATATCGACGCACTCCCATCGCGGATCGTCAGTCGTGCTGTCAGGATGGCTTTCGGCGCAGACCTCGACGATCCCGACAATCTCTTTTCCGATGTTGGAGTGGTAAAAGAAACCCCGATCGCCAACCTTCATTTGGCGCATGTTATTGCGCGCCTGATAGTTGCGGACCCCATTCCACTCTTCGCCCTCGTCGCCCTTGGCGACTTGCTGATCCCAGCTCCAAGCATCGGGTTCGGATTTGAAGAGCCAATATGCCATCAGCCAATCACCTTCTTCCATTCCATGACGCTCACGCTTTCGAAGAGCCCCGCGGATTTGTAGGGATCTCCGGCAGCCCACTGTTCTGCCTGTTCGAGCGTATCTGCTTCAAGCACGATAAGCGAACCGCACATTTCGCCGCCCTCGATCAATGGACCAGCCATGCGGACGATGCCGGTCCGCTCAATGTATTCCAGATGGGCCGACCGCGTATCCAGACGGGTCTGCAGGTGACCAGCCCGGTCACGACAGATGACGGCGAAAAGCATGTCCTATTCCTTCTTGAGTGGGCGTGAAAGAAGCTGTGTCATAGCTTCGCTAACGGAAAGCTTGCGGTCGACCAGCGCAGCGACCATCGCGGCGATCGGCAATTCGAGATCGAGTGTTTTCGCAAGAATAGTGACTGCTTTTGCGGTTGCCGCGCCCTCAACGGTCGTGGTTGGGTCGAATTCTTCGCCGGCACCTAGCGCACGCCCGTAGCAGAAGTTTCGCGACCCGGTGGAAGTGCAGGTCAGTACGAGGTCACCAAAGCCCGAAAGCCCGGCCAAGGTCTCGGCCTCTGCTCCCAGCTTTGTCGCGAGCCGGTTCATTTCGGCAAATCCGCGCGTCATCAGCGCGGCGCGGGCGCTGTCCCCCAGTCCCGCACCGATGACGACGCCTGCGGCGATCGCTATGACATTCTTTAGCGCACCGCCCAATTCAGCACCGCGCACGTCGGTGCTGCGGTAGATTCTGAGCACGGGAGTCGAGAGTGCTGACTGAAGGTCCGCGCCTGTGCCTTCGTCGCGGCAGGCAAGCGTCAATGCAGTCGGCAAACCACGGGCGATATCGGCGGCAAAGCTTGGCCCTGTCAGTACCGCAACGTGAGTGTCGGGACAGGCATCCGCGATGATATCAGACGCGCCCCGCTGGGTGGCAAGATCGATCCCTTTTGCACAGCTTACAAGCGTGCGGGACTTAAGCTCTGCCCCATGGGATGCAAGGAAGCCGGATATCCGCTGCATCGGCAGCGCAAGAAGGACGATATCCGCCGCCACGTCGCGAAGGTCGGCCGTAGCCGTCAGCCGTTCAGGCAGGCGGACACCTGGCAATCTTTTCTCGTTGTGCCGACTTTCCTGCATAGCTCGGGCGTGATCCCGATCGCGCGCCCAGAGCGTGACATCAGTTTGGTGCCGGGCAAGTGCGACGGCAAGAGCCGTCCCGAAGGCGCCTGCACCCAAGACTGAAATGCTCATGCCTTGGCCCCTTTCTTTCCACTGCCGAGCAAAGGAGCTCTCGAGGAATCCAACGGCCAGCGCGGACGCGCCACAAGGTCGGCGGGATCGTTCTTCCCCGTGCGGAGCTTTTCGATCCCGGCCCAGGCGATCATCGCGGCGTTGTCGGTGCAAAGTGAGAGAGGCGGGGCGGTGAATCGAACGTCCATATCGCTGCAAACAGTCTCTAATGCACCACGAATTGCTTGATTGGCAGCCACACCTCCGGCGACGGCCAGAACCGGTTGCTTCGGAGCCTGCGCCAGATACTCTCCGATTGCCCGGCGCGATTTCTCTGCAAGAACATCCGCTACGGCTGCTTGGAAACCGGCCGACAGATCTCTCCGGTCCTGTTCCGTTAGCCCTCCCTTCTCTGCGACCAAGCTGTCCCGTGCCCTGAGAAGCGCGGTCTTGAGGCCTGAGAATGACATGTCACATCCGGGCCGGTCCAGGAGCGGCCGGGGAAAGTCGAACCGCGATGCATCCCCGTTGCGCGCAGCGCGTTCCACCGAAGGACCGCCCGGCTGCGGCAGACCGAGAAGCTTCGCGGTTTTGTCGAAGGCCTCGCCCGGCGCGTCATCGATGGTGCCGCCGAGCCGTGCGAAGACGTCCGGACCGCTGACGATAACGAACTGACAGTGCCCGCCAGACACGAGCAGCATGAGATACGGAAAGTCGAGCGCGTCGGTGAGCCGAGGTGTCAGAGCGTGGCCGGCCAGATGATTGATGCCCAGAAGAGGAAGGCCGCTGCCTGCCGCGAGCCCCCTCGCGCACATGACACCGGCTATGACGCCGCCGATAAGTCCAGGCCCCGCCGTTACCGCGATCGCGTCGAGATCGCCGAGCGAAAGACCTGCCTCGACCAGCGCCTCTTCAACGCAAAGGTCGATCTTCTCGGCGTGCGCGCGGGCAGCAATCTCGGGAACGACGCCTCCGAAGGCTGCGTGCAGGCTCGTTTGACCATAAATGATTGAAGATAGTATCTCGGCTCGGCCGTCTGTTTCCCGCACCACCGCAGCCGCGGTGTCGTCACAGCTTGATTCCACACCGAGGATTGTGATCGTCTTGCCCATGCCGCCGTCGGTAATGACTACCCTATCCGGCAGGTAACATCGGCAGCCAAGCCGTACAATCCCGAGGGCGAATTTGCATCCGCAACGTGCCACATTGCTTCTGACCCGGCCCGAAGTGCAATCGCACCGCTTTGCCCGATCGTTTCGCGAGAAATTCGGGTCGGACTGGCCGATTCTAATTTCGCCGCTGGTTCGCATTGTGTGGCGCGATCCTGGCGCACTGCCCGAAATCGACGCGGACCTTATCTTCACGTCTGAAAACGCAGTTGCCGGATATGCGCGGCTGACTGCGCGGCGGACGGGCATCGCGTGGTGCGTCGGTCAACGCACCGAGGAGGCTGCGCAGCAACATGGATTTCGGACTCGGATCGGGCCTGGCGACGCTGAACGGCTGATCGAAACGATTTGTCGTGAGGGCGCAGAGAAGAAATACATCTGGCCGCGTGCAGTTCATGCGTCTCGAGATATCTCTCAAGAGATGAATTTCGCTGGAATAGACACGATTTCTGTTACCGTCTACGATCAGCCAACTTGCGAGCCAACGCCCGAAGCTCTCCTTTTGATGCAGCGAAAGGTTCCTGTGCTTCTGCCGCTTTTTTCGACCCGTTCAGCGTTGATTGCGTCGTCTGCCTTTCCCGCACCCATCGCGGAGGTTTACGTTGCGGCGATTAGCCAGGCGGTCGCGAAAGCTGCCACGAAGCTGCAGGCGCGCCGTCTGGTTGTGGCGGAGCGGCCCGACGGATCTTCAATGCTTTCGGCCCTCGGCGCTCTTATTGCCGCAGACATGACGGGTTGAGGCGCCGCGACTTGGCAACTAGATTGAACTAGGCGGCATCGGCCGACCTGCTTGTTTTAACGGTGTGAAGAGGAGTTTTCAGTGGCCAAAGCCCGTAAGTCCGGCACCGATGCGCGATCCGAGTCGCCCGAAACTTCGGAAGATGCGCCTTCTGAAGAGGTGACGTCGGAGATCACGAAAGCGGAAGACGCATCGGAATCAATCGCCGATGCAGAGACCGAAGCTGTCGCGACAGAAGAGATCGTGACGGAAACCGCTTCTGATGAGATCCACGAACCGGAGCCTGATCCAGAGTCGGCTGACGCGGGTGCGGCAGAGCACGAGACGCTTCCAGAGCCAGACGGCATCGAGAACCAACAGCAACCGGCGGTCGCGGTCGCCGAGAGACCCCGGCGCGGAGGCTTCGTCCCCATGGCGCTTGGAGGTGCCGTTGCGGCCGGACTGGGCTTTGGGGCGGCGACTTACGTGCTTCCCGACCTGCTCTCACCAAAGACGCCCAGTGAAGAGATAGCTGCGTTTAACGAGCGCCTTGAGGTTCAGGATGGCCGTGCGGCGGAACTGCAGCAGGAGATCGCAACGCTCAAGTCCGATCTGGCGGACAAGGTTGGCTCCAGCGCGCTGGCTGAACAAACGGGCACGCTCGACGCGAGCCTGACCGACCTGCGCGGTGCGATCGAACAAATCGACGGCCGCTTGAGCGAGCAAACTCAGAAACTCGACGATTTTCAGTCGCGCCTTGCGGAGCTTGAAAAACGTCCTGTCGAGGGTGGAGCTGCCTCGGCCAGCGCGTTGGAGGCGTTCGGTCGCGAGATGGAAGAGATGCGCGGCGAGATCGCGTTACAGCGCACGGCTGCCGAAGAGGCGAAGCAAGAGATCGATGCCGCGGCCGCCGCCGCAACCGAACGCATGGCGGCAATTGCCGAAGAGGCCACGCGTTTGCGCGAGGAGGCGGACGAAACCGCGAAAACGGCTGCTGCCAGCGCTGCGCTAAGCCGGCTCCGCTCTGCGCTCGACAACGGCGGGGCGCTTGATGCCGCACTTGCCGACTTGGAGGCCGCTGGCGTCGAAATCCCACCAGTGCTTGCAGAGCAATCCCAGGGCGTGCCCACAATTGCAGCATTGCGCGAAGCATACCCTCCGGCCGCGCGCGACGCTCTTGCCGCGTCGCTAAAGGAGACGGCCGAGGGGTCCACTCTCGACCGGCTAGGCGCCTTTTTGCGCAGTCAGTCCGGCGCTCGTTCGCTTAGTCCCAGGGCGGGCGATGACCCGGACGCAGTTCTCTCTCGAGCGGAGGCGGCGCTCAAGGCGGGCGATCTCGCCATGGCCGTGTCGGAGATCGAGGCTCTTCCCCCGGACGGTCAGGCGCGCATGGCCGAATGGGTAACGCTTGCATCTCGTCGCATCGACGCAATGCAAGCTGTGACCCAAGTCACCAGCGCAATGGAGTAATGGTTCATGATCTGGTCCTTCATCAAGATCGTACTTTTCGTAGCCGTTGTCGCGGCGCTGACGCTCGGTGCCGGGTATCTCGCGCAAACCGGTGGTGGTATTCGCATCTCTCTCGCGAATACGGAGTTTTCGCTTGGTCCGATACAAGCGGTTATCGCTATATTGCTGTTGCTGTTGCTATTTTGGGTGGCGCTCAAAATCGCGGGTCTCGGTGTTGCGGTGCTGCGCTTTCTGAATGGCGATGAGACCGCAATCAGTCGCTATTTCGACCGCAATCGCGAACGGAAGGGTTTTCAGGCGCTCGCTGACGGTTTGATGGCTCTGGCGTCCGGCGAAGGGCGGGCGGCGATGTCGCAGGCAGCAAAAGCGGAGAAATACCTGAATCGGCCGGAGCTCACCAACCTCATCGCAGCGCAGGCTGCCGAGCTTACCGGTGACACGAAGCGGGCGACCCAGGTCTACAAGCGGCTTCTTTCCGATGACCGGACTCGCTTCGTCGGCGTTCGGGGGCTTATGAAGCAGAAGCTTGCCGAAGGCGACACGGAGACCGCCCTGAAGCTTGCGGAGAAAGCCTTCTCGCTCAAGCCGAAGCATCAGGACGTGCAGGACACGCTTCTCCAGCTTCAAACCGGAAAAGGCGATTGGAAAGGTGCGCGGCAGGTCATCGGGACAAAGCTGAAACAGGGCCTGCTGCCGCGCGATGTTCACCGGCGTCGCGATGCAGTGCTCGCGCTTCAGGAGGCGCGCGAAGTATTTTCGGACGATGCGAGCATCGAGGCGCGCGAAGCCGCGATCGAGGCGAACCGCCTATCGCCCGATCTCATCCCTGCAGCCGTATTGGCCGCCGACAGCTATGTGCAGGCCGGCAAACCCAGATACGCGACAAGGGTGCTGAAAAAGGCCTGGGCGGCACAGCCGCACCCAGACCTTGCCGCTGCCTTCGCGCGAATTGCACCGGATGAAACCCCGGCTCAGAGACTGAAGCGGTTCGAAGCGCTGATGTCCGCCCGCTCCGATCACGAGGAGTCGAAACTTCTAAGAGCAGAGCTCAACATTGCGGCCGAGGATTTTCCGGCAGCCCGCCGTGCGCTCGGCGACCTGCCCGAGTCGCATCCGACTGCGCGCAGCCTGACCATCATGGCCGCGATCGCGCGCGCCGAAGGGGAGGACGACGCAGTTGTCCGCGGATGGCTAACGCGCGCGTTGACGGCCAGCCGAGGTCCGCAATGGGTCTGTGACAAGTGTCAGAGCGTTCACGCGGACTGGGCACCAACCTGCGGCAACTGCGGCGGCTTCGATACGCTTTCATGGCACGAACCGCCGCTTGCGACGGTACAGATGCCGAACGGGTCGGACATGCTTCCGCTGATCGTCGGAAAACCCGAGAGCAGCGCAAATGACGACGCGGTGCCCGATGCGGAAACGCTTATGGAAGGCGAGGATGGGCAGCCGCTGATACTCGACGAAGAGGTTGGGCAAAAAGCCTGAAATTGGGGCTACACAGCCGCGCACGATGATGCTATCAGCCCGCCACCAAGCCGCTTCGGTCGTTGCTCGAGGTCAGCTTGACGGGCAAAGTGCCCGCAGAGAAGTGCCGGTGTAGCTCAGCTGGTAGAGCACATCATTCGTAATGATGGGGTCGGGGGTTCGAGTCCCTTCACCGGCACCACTTCTCTTCCAAAGACCACTGCCTGCCATTTGGCTGGTCGAACCGTCAGGCCCCAACCCACCCGTTCCATCCTTGCACTTTCGAAGTCCGATCCCACGGCCATTGCTGTGAGAACTCAGGGTTGAGCGTTCGATCGCGGCTGGGCTTGTGTTCTGTCCTCCGACCTTGTTGTCGCCGTCGAGGCGCAGCGCATGGAAGATGGATCGACGCATGGATGGGTTTTGCAGGAATTGGGCAATTTTCTGGCGAATTCTGCCCGCTTGGGCGTCCAATAGGACTGGTCACCCACAGTTTGTTTCGCAAAAACATTAGGGTCCTGCCGAAAGAGACAAGTTCTACCCGAGGTAGATTTGGTCTAGAAAGAACTGGAGAGAAGCAAGTGGTGATTGGTGTAATGAGTGATGTAGCAAGTTCCGAAGTTTTTCCTGATCTGGTCTCGCCTTCTGAGTGTGAGAAGGCGCGGCTGGATGGGAAACTGCGTTTTGCAGGCGAGTTGACCCTTAGTACTCTGGAAATAGCGAGCGCCGTGGCGATGTTCATTGCGGTGCTGATGTTAAGAATTTAATTCGTTAGTCTCTAGCGACACGTCCCACGCGTTTTTAGATGGGACAGATCCATCTCCCCACAACGCGCTACGTCTCCGTATGGCCCCGATCGGGGAGCAGAAGGCTTGGATCGTCAGGGACGGACCTGCAATCGACAGCTGGTTTCACGAGTTCCGGGAGATAACAGAGCAGAGGGAGCCTGACGGTCCGAACGATAAGCGTTTCGACATAGGTCAGCCCAGGCAGTTCAGGACTCTGCGCGACAGCGGTTGAGACCTCAGCCCGCCGAGTCTGCAGCGCGGCCTGACAAAAGGATACGCAGCCGGTTCGCCAGTTCGCTCTGACGGAAGGGTTTGTTCAGGACCGTGAAGTTGGTTGAAAATCCGTTGTGCGGCTGGATGAGATCACCCGAAAATCCAGATGTGAGCAGAACGGCGATTTCCGGCCTTTCGGCCCGCACCTTCCGCGCAAGCTCGATTCCGTTCATCGACCCAGGCATCACGATATCGGCGAACAGCGCGTCGATCCTTGAGGTACCGTCAAGAACCTTCAGCGCCTCATCCGCATTCGCGGCGGCGACGGCGCGATAACCCATCGCTTCCAGCCGCGCGACCGAAAGCCTGCGAATTGCCGAATCGTCCTCAACGACGAGAACGGTTTCGCCCGATCCCGGTTGGATCGAAATCGCTTTCCCCGATTTCGTTGAGGCCGACGCGGACTTGGCAGACGCTTTGATGGCGGGAAAGTACAGGCTGACCGTCGTGCCGAGATCAGGCTCACTGTAAAGCGTGGCATGGCCACCCGATTGTCGCGCAAATCCGTAGACCATCGACAGGCCGAGGCCTGAACCCTTGTCCACTTTCTTGGTAGTGAAGAAGGGTTCGAAAGCCCGCTTGGCGACATCAGCCGACATTCCGGACCCGTTATCGGTCAACGAGATTCTGACATAGTTTCCGGGTTTTAGATTGATCTCGCGGGACACGAAGTCATCGTCGATGGAGAGGTTACTTGTCCGGATGACAATGTCGCCGCCTTCGATCATTGCATTCTGAGCGTTGATTACGAGGTTGATTAGCGCGGTTTGCAGTTGCGCGCTGTCAAGCTCCGTTAACCAGATATCGTTCGCTAGCGAACTTGCCACCCGAATATTAGGCCCGAGCGTGCGCCCGAGAAGGGCAACCGTCGCCCGAACGGCTTCGTTCACGTCCAGCTTCTCAGGCTTCAGGTGGCTGCGCCGTCCAAGTGCAAGAAGTTTGCCGATCAGTGACGCGCCAAGCTCCGCCGCGGCGAGCGCTTCGAACACGAGCGACTTGTTGCTTTCATCGGTAAGACGCGCCTCAAGCAATTCGAGGTTGCCGACAATCACCGTGAGGATGTTGTTGAAGTCATGTGCAACGCCGCCGGTCAACTGGCCCAGCGCTTCCATGCGTTGGGCTGCGACCAGCACGCCTTCCATCGCCTGTCTGCGGGTCAGATCATGCAAAATTCCGACGAAAAGCGGTTCGCCGTCAATCGTACCGCGCCCAACGGAGAGGTGAAGGGGGAAGACGCTGCCATCCTTCCGCATCCCCTCGAGGTCGCGGCCCTTGCCGATGATGTGCCTCTCTCCCGTCTCTATATGGTGCCTGATAGCATCGTCGTGGTTAAGGCCCTGAGAGGTGGGGATCAGAAGATCGATCTTCTGGCCGACCAACTCATTACTTTCATAGCCGAAAAGTGCACAGGCGGCTGAATTGACAAGGGTCATCCGGCCATCTGAGCCCGCGACGATGACGGCATCGACCGCCGCGTCCAGAAGAGTATCGAGCACTTCCGCGCTCTTGTCCGTTTTGGGCATATATTATCGCGCTACAGGTTCCCGGTCGCCAGTCTCGCGTGTCGCTTCCGCAGCGTCAATGCTTGGCGAAGCCCAGGGTCTGACGCAACATTGCCGGGCGCGCGGTGCCCGGTACGCGATCCGGCCCGCCCTTCCTCACGCAAATGTCGCTTAACGGCTTCCGTTGAGGCTTTCCTGTCTGGCAAAGCTATTTCGCCGGTCAGCACCCAGCAACGACGTGTGTCGGCCGAGCACTATGATGATTTGTCCCGCGAAGAGAGGAACGAAGCTCAACCCGGTCGCGAGGAGAAGACCAGCTGTTCCAGGGTGCGGCAACTCAAGGATATCGGACAGGCCGGGGAACCAAAGGGCTGCCGAGATAAGACCAAGGCAGAGGACGAGCGCCGCCCAGACGTAGCCGTTGCGAGTTACTTCGTTTCGAAGAATACCAGCCTGCGCCGATCGGACGTTGAAGACGTTCCAAAGCTGCGCAAGCGCGAGGGTGAGGAAGGCCACGGTCACGGCCTGTTCGGCGGGCAATTCTAACCAGAAAAGCGTGAACCCAAATGCCGCAAGCGTAGAGATCGTTATGATCCCGCCCAGCACGCCTATGAACGTCCATTCGCGCCGCCCTACGATCGGCTCCTGCGGCTCTCGGGGAGGGCGCCTCATGATGTCATCGTCCCCGCGTCCGAGGCCGAGCGCGAAGGCTGGGAACACATCCGTCACGAGGTTTAGAAACAGGATCTGCAGTGGCAGCAGCGGGGGTGGCAGGCCGCTTGCGACGGCGACCCCGACAACGAGAACCTCGCTGACATTGCAGGACATGAGATAAACGACGAACTTTCGGATGTTCTCGAAGATCGCCCGGCCCTGGCGCATCGCTACGATGATCGTGGCGAAAGCATCATCTTTAAGGACCATGTCTGCTGCTTCCTGCGCGACCTGCGTGCCGCGCAGGCCCATCGCGATCCCAATGTCGGCTTTCTTGAGCGCGGGCGCATCGTTCACGCCGTCCCCGGTCATGGCAACGACATGTCCGTCCTTCTGAAAAAGCCGCACCAGGATCAGCTTCATTTCTGGCGCGACTCGGGCGAAGACATCGGCGGACAGGATGCGATCAAGCAACCCCTTGTCTGTGGACTGGCCGTCGAATCCACGCAGTTCTCGGCCTTCAATGACCCGAAGATCGTCACCACCCAGCCCGGCGTCGCGCGCGATGGCCGCGGCCGTGGCGGCATGGTCGCCGGTCAGCATGACCACTCTCACGCCAGCTTCGGAACTTGCGCGCACCGCTTCCGGGACATCGGGTCGCAATGGGTCGCGAAAGCAGGCAAGTGCCACGAGCGTGAGACCCTCGTAAGGGTTTTCGTGCGGTGAACTGGCCCGCTTCGTCGCAAGCGCGAGAAGCCTCAGACCATTTTGCGCGGCGTCGGATTGCCGACGTGTCCACTGCGCCAGGATCTCGTCATCGAACGCATGAGGCCCATCCGCGCCGAACTCCTTGTCGCAGCAGTCGATCACCGACTCCGGGGCGCCCTTTACGGCGTACAGGAAGCCGTCTTCGTCCGCGTGGACAGTCGCCATCATCTTGTGGTCGGGGTCGAAGGCATGCTCGGCCTTTCTGGGATAACGCTCTGTCAACGTCTGCTTAGGCTCATCCGCGCGGTCTGCGGCGGCGAGCAAAGCGATTTCCATGGGGTCGCCGCTACGTCCTGCTGCCGTTCCGTCGCCGGGTACCGCGTTGTTGCACAGCGCTCCGATCCGCAACGCCAGTCGAATGCGCTCATCCTCAGGCTTCTCCGTCCCGTCCGGATCGACCGAAATGCTGTCTTCCGCCAAAAGATACCGGACGACGGCCATTTCGTTTTCCGTCAATGTCCCCGTCTTGTCGGTGAGTATCAGCGTCGTCGCCCCGAGTGTCTCGACCGACGAAAGACGGGTTATGACGGCGTTGCGCGCAGCCATCCGCCACATCCCGCGCGCCAGGCACAGTGTCGCGACAATCGGCAGGCCTTCGGGAACCGCAGCCACGGCCAGAGCTACCCCCGTCTGCACCATCGAGATAAGCGAGTAGCCTCGAAACACTCCGGCCAGAACTGTCAGAAGGGCAAGTCCGAGCGTCAGCCAAACCAGACGGTGACCGAGCCGGTCGAGCCGACGTTCCAGCGGCGTCATCTCCCCTTCGGCGCTTTGCGCCAACTCGCTGATCCGCCCCACTTCAGTTCCCATGCCGGTGGCGACGACGATCCCGATGGCCGATCCGCGTGTGATAGCCGTTCCCCGAAACGCCATGTTTGCGCGGTCGCCGATCTCGGCATCGACGGGGATCATATCGCAGGATTTTTGAACCGGCGTGGACTCACCCGTCAGGATGGATTCGTCTGCCAGCACTCTGGATGCGTCGAGCAACCTTATATCCGCCGTAACGATATCGCCGGCATCAAGGACCACGACGTCACCCGGAACGATGTCCCGCGAGTCGATCTTGCGAACTTCACCCCCGCGCCGCACCAGCGCGCGAGCTTCGGCTATCCGAAGAAGCGACTCCATCGATCGTGCGGCGCGCAGTTCGGTGAAGAACCCAATGGCGCCATTGATGACGAGCACCACAACGATCGCCGCGCTTTCAGCGAAATCGCCCAGCAGGAAAGCGAGAACCGCGGCGCCCGCAAGAAGCCAGACAATGACGCTCCTGAATTGGTGGAGCAGGATCGCGAACGCGCTTTTCGATTTCTGCAAACGTAGGCTGTTGGGCCCATGAATCTCCTTCCGGCGAAGTGCCTCTTCGACGGAAAGCCCTTCGTCGGGATCGCAGTGCAGCGCCGCGGCAACGTCCTTGGCCGACAATGCGAAAGATTTTTCGACCAGCAACTTCGACATATCCCAATCCAACTAAAGGGCACTGCATATCACATGATCAGGCGGCCGCGCGTCGGCAGCCTGAAGATGCGTGAAATCCAAATGGCCAGGCTATCGTATTCATTACTGGCTCACGTCCATGTCGGACTCCACTGCTTTCACTTCACAGGGCGAAGACGAGTCATCCTCTCGGAGACTCGTCGATGGTAGGACATGTCACCTTGATGTCGGTCAAGCGGACGACAGAGCCTGCCCAACCGCAAGTCTCGAAAACCTGATGTAGATCAACGACCGACTGGCTTCGATCCGACACTCTCAACACTAAACAGCCCGTTGGTTGCATCGAAACCAAAACGTAACCCATGCCGTTGCTGCCCCGATTAAAGACCACGGGTCGAAGCTAGAGGAGAAAACCATGTCGCTAGATCGTTCCGTGTTGGCTTTCGCTGGGGTTATGGTGCTGTTGTCCGTTGCCCTGACGCAGTGGGTGTCGCCCTATTTCGTGTGGTTCACTGTCTTCATCGGGCTGAACCTTCTGCAATCGGCCTTCACCGGCATCTGCCCGGCCGCCGCGCTTTTCCGCAAGCTCGGTGTCAAGCCCGGCACCGCATTCTGACTGGAACAAATCGATGCGCCTTCCGATTCTGATTGTGGGAATTCTTTGCGCCGGTTCGGCGCTGGGCGAGACGCTTACTCTGGAGCCCATGCAAATTACCGAGTGGAAATCGGTGTACGGCCGGGTTGAGGCGCGCGAAACAGTGCCCGCGCGTGCCCGGATCGGCGGTGTGATCCAGACGCTGTCGGTAAGCGAAGGTGATGTCGTCGGCGCGGGGCAGGAGATTGCGGTCGTCCATGACGACAAGATCGCCTTCCGCATCGTTGCGCTCGACGCGCAGATCGCCTCGTTCGAGGCGCAGCTTGCCACCGCCGAGACTGAGCTTGAACGGGGTCAGGCACTGGTCGAACGCGGGGTTGCGACCGTTCAGCGCCTCGACCAGCTCAGGACAACAGTTGACGTGGTGCGCGGCCAAATCTCGGCGACGAAGGCCGAACGTGACATCGCGATGCAGCAAGCCTCGGAGGGCCGTGTCCTCGCTCCGGGCGAGGGGCGAGTGCTGACGGTTCCGGTAACGCCCGGAGCCGTGGTGCTCCCAGGCGAGGCCGTAGCAACGATTGGTGGCGGCGGCTTCTTCCTGCGACTGGCGGTCCCCGAACGCTATGCAGGCGCGCTTTCGGAAAATGACGAAATTCGCATCACAGCTGCGGATCGCGAAACCACCGGTCGCATCGCGAAGCTTTACCCCCAGATCGACAATGGACGCGTCGTAGCGGACGTAGAGGTCCAGGAACTCGACACCGGCTATGTGAATGCCCGAGTTCTGGTCGAACTACCGGTCGGTGAAAGGGAAGCGCTTCTGGTTCCGACGGCCGCCGTCGTGACGCGTGCCGGGCTCGATTTCGTTTCAGTCGATGAAGAGGGGGATCACGTCGAACGCGCGGTTGTGCTTGGCGAAACCGTGAATCTTGATGACGCGGAACTCGTTGAAGTTCTGACGGGACTCGTGCCCGGCGACAAGGTGATGGTGACGCCGTGACCACTGGCCAGCACAGCCTTGGAATAGCAGGACAGCTTACGCGTGCGTTCATCCGTTCGCCCCTGACGCTGCTTTTCCTGCTTGCCGCTTTCGTTTTCGGACTGATCGCTCTCGTTTCGCTTCCGCGTGAGGAAGAGCCGCAGATATCTGTTCCGATGGTCGATATCCACGTTCGTGCCGATGGGCTGAAGGCCGAAGATGCAGTCAAGCTTATCACCGAACCTTTAGAGACGATCGTCAAGGGCATCGACGGGGTCGAACACGTCTATTCGCAAAGCAGCGACGACCGGGTCATGGTCACCGCGCGCTTCCTCGTCGGTACGTCCTCGGACGCCGCAGTGCTCCGGGTCCATGACAAGGTGCGGGCAAACATGGACCGTATTCCGGTCGGCGTGCCCGAACCGCTGATCGTGGGGCGGGGTATCGACGACGTGGCGATCCTTTCCCTGTCGCTTTCACCGCGCCCCGAGGCGGCGGAGCGGATTACGCCGAACGACTTGACCCGAATTGCTCGGGAACTCAGGACCGAGATCGCCAAGATCCCCGATGTGGGCCTGACCTATATCGTTGGCGAGGTTTCCGAACGTATCCGCATCGCACCAGACCCTGCGCGCCTTGCGCTCTACGGCGTTACACTGCAGCAGCTTGCAGGAAAGGTTTCGGGGGCGAACCGCGCCTTTCCCGCTGGCAACATCCGCGACGGTGGCGAGCAGATCGACCTCATCGCCGGAGAGACGCTGTCCTCGCCGCAAGAGATCGGCAACCTGCTTTTGACCACGCGCGACGGCCGCCCGGTCTATGTGCGCGACGTTGCCGACGTAAGCTTCGCGACAGGTGCAGAAGAACATCTTGTTGCGACGGTTACCAAGAGCGAAGATGGCGTTCTTCGCCGCCCGTCGGTCACGCTGGCGGTCGCCAAACGGGCGGGCTCCAATGCGGTCACCGTGGCAGAAACGATCCTGCACAGGACGCATGCGCTGGAAGGCACGCTCATTCCTCACGAGGTCGACGTGGAGGTCACCCGCGACTACGGCGAAAGCGCGAATGAGAAGGCGAATGAACTTCTCTACCACCTCGGCCTTGCGACCGTTTCGATCATTGCGCTCGTCTGGGCGACGATTGGTCGGCGCGAGGCGTTCGTCGTCGCGATCGTCATCCCGGTCACGATCCTTCTGACGCTCTTCGCGTCTTGGCTCATGGGTTACACGTTGAATCGCGTGTCGCTATTCGCGCTGATCTTCTCGATCGGTATCCTCGTCGATGACGCCATCGTTGTGATCGAGAACATCGCGCGGCACTGGGGCATGCACGACGGCCGCGACCGCCGTACCGCCGCCATCGATGCCGTAGCAGAGGTCGGCAACCCAACCATCGTCGCCACCCTGACTGTCGTCGTCGCGCTTTTGCCGATGCTCTTCGTTTCGGGCCTGATGGGACCGTATATGAGCCCGATCCCGGCGAACGCTTCTGCTGCGATGATCTTTTCGTTCTTCGTTGCGGTCATGGTCACGCCTTGGTTGATGCTGCGGGTCGCCGGCAAGGCCGACATGTCGGCGCATGGACACGACGATGCTCACGGCGGGCATCCGGGTGGCGCGCTCGGGCGGGCCTATGGCGCGGTGGCGAGGCCGATCCTGGCTTCGAAGGCAAGAAGCTGGCTATTCATCGCTGTGGTGCTTGTGTTGACGCTCGGCTCGCTTGGGCTCTTCTACACCAAGCACGTGACGGTCAAGCTTCTGCCCTTCGACAACAAATCCGAACTGACGGTGACCCTCGATCTGCCCGAGGGCTCTTCTGTTGAAGCGACAGATGCGGTGGCCCAGTCCGTGGCGAAAATCGTGCTCGACCTTCCAGAGGTTCGCTCTGTCCAGACGCATGCCGGTACGGCGGCGCCATTCAATTTCAACGGTCTCGTGCGTCACTCGTACCTCCGTTCAATGCCCGAGATGGGAGAGGTGGCGATCAATCTTCTCCCGAAGGGTGAACGTGACCGGACCAGCCACGAGATCGCGCTGGATATTCGAGAGCGTATTTCCGCACTCAACACGCCGGAAGGGAGCGTTCTGAAGACCGTCGAACCGCCGCCGGGGCCACCGGTGCTCGCCACGCTTCTTGCCGAAATTTACGGACCCGACGCGGACACTCGGCGTGCCGTCGCAGAGAAGGTGGAAGCGGCCTTCCGCTCTGTTCCTTTCATCGTTGATATCGACAACTCCTACGGCAATCCAGCCCGGCGGCTCAGAGCCACGGTATCCACGGACGATGCGGAATTCTTCCAGGTAGAGGAATCCGACGTGTTCGACACGATTGCCATCCTGAATGGGGGCACGACGGTGGGATATTCCCATCGTGGAGAGGGGCGCCAGCCGATCCCGATCAGGGTCGAGCGGCCGAAGGGCGAACGCACATTCGACGCAGACTTCCTGACGACGCCGATACCTGCGAACGTCATCCCCGGTGCGCGCGGAGTCGTCGAGCTTGGCGACGTCGTCAAGGTCGCAGAGGAACAGGCCTCTTTCCCCGTCTTCCGTCACAATGGGCGCCCCGCCGAAATGGTGACGGCCGAGCTTGCCGGCGATTTCGAGGCGCCGCTTTACGGCATGATCGCGGTGCGCGACGCGCTGGATCAGCAGGACTGGAGCGGCCTGCCGAAGCCCGAAATCGCACTGCACGGTCAGCCCGAGGATGAAACCCACCCGACGCTCCTATGGGACGGCGAATGGGAAGTGACCTGGGTCACGTTCCGCGATATGGGCGCGGCCTTTGGCGTTGCACTTCTGGGCATCTACATTCTCGTCGTGGCGCAGTTCGGATCGTTCAAGGTGCCATTGGTGATCCTGACGCCGGTTCCGCTAACCTTCATCGGGATTCTCGTTGGGCACTGGCTTTTCGGCGCGCCATTCTCGGCCACATCAATGATCGGCTTCATCGCGCTTGCGGGGATCATCGTGCGCAACTCGATCCTGTTGGTAGACTTTATCCGTCACGCCAGATCGCCCGACCGTCCGCTAACGGACGTCCTGATCGAGGCAGGTTCGATCCGGTTCAAACCGATCCTCCTGACGGCGCTAGCCGCAATGATCGGGGCTGCGGTGATCTTGACCGACCCGATCTTTCAGGGCCTCGCGATCTCACTCCTGTTCGGGCTTGCGTCATCCACACTGCTGACGGTCCTGGTGATTCCCGCCGTCTACCGGGTGCTAAGGACCTGAGATGACGACCCGATTCGCAATCGCGCGCGCCCTTGGTCTATTCGTTCAGAGTTCGGCTTATCGCAGCAATTGCGGATAGCGCGTCTGCGCTACGCTCCTCCGCCACGAATTCGGGCCAGGTCGACAGCTTGACGACGACGAGATGGTCGTCGGGAGACATGTAGATCAATTGGCCGAACACACCGCGTGCCATGAAAACGCGCTTTCCTGCGGTTTCGATCCAGAACTGGTTCCGATAGGCGCCGTTCGGGAAGAGGTTGGAGAAAGCCGGAGCCGATGGCTCGCGCTGGCAGTCGAGCGTATCTGCGATCCAATCGGCCGGAACGACGCGCCGTCCGTTTGCGACCCCGTCATCGATCATCATCTGGCCGAAACGGGCGTAGTCGCGCAAGGTGGCATTGAACCCACCATCGGCGAGCGCGTAGCCGACCGGGTCGACGGTGAAACAGGCGCTTTTTTCGGCGCCAAGCGGTTGCCACAGTTCGGTGGAGACGACATCGGCAAGCCTGCGTCCCGTGACCCGTTCGATGCAGTGCGCGAGAACGTCGGTCTCGATCGATCGGTATTCGAACGCCGCGCCATGCGGGCGAACGCTCTCCGTCATGCTCAGGATCTGTTCCCATATGCAGGTGGGATATGTGCGCCCGGGAAGCGGCGGCTTCCACCCGCACGCGACGTCCGTAACGGCGATGTCACTGTCCGGCGACGTGTATTCCTCATCAAAGCGGACACCGGTCGTCATGTCGAGGACATGGCGCAGCTTCGCGCCTTTCCATGCGGTCTGCACCAGTTCCGGAAGATAGTCTGTTACCGGGCGTTCGGGATCGAGCAGTCCCTGCCCGACAAGGACGCCTGCCACGGCACTGGTGATCGACTTCGCGACCGACTGCGAAAGATGAAGGCTTCGCTCGGTCATATGTCCCGAATAGTGCTCCATAACGATGTCGCCCCGGTGAAGGACGATGAAACCATCGGTATAGCTCGACTCGAGCCAGTGAGAGATCGTAGAGGGCTCGCCGGATCGGGTGGTGAAATTCAGATGCAAAAGGTCGACAGGCCGAGTTGGTAGCGCCCAGACAGGCCCCGCGCCGCGATCGACCTCAACAGTCGGAAGCATTTCTCGGACATTCGCGAAGGTCCAACGATTCCAAGGTGCTCGGTCCCAGTCGTCGCTCGGGATGCGGTTTTCTGGCGGAAGGAATGAACTGCGCATTTTTGCTATCCCAGTGAGTAAAAGCGCTATTTTCAGAGTCTACAGAAACCAGAGAAATTAAACAGGCCTACTCGTCAACTCACCGTCTCACGCTGGTTGCTTTTCGCCGTCTAACCGTAGATTTCCGGCCCGACCGATTGGTTGTGGCTGTAACGGGCGCCGTGAGCCCATCCGACGGGCAGTCTGGATTCGATTTCCGCAAACGTTGCGGGATCCAGAGTCATCGTCGCCCCGATGATGTGTTCTTTGAAATGCGCAACATTGTGAGTGCCGGGGATTGGGATCGTCACCGGGGACCGCTCCAGAAGCCAGGCGATCGCCAAGGCGGCTGCGGGCACACCCAACTCACGGCCGAGCGCGCGCAAAGGTTCGCTCGCGGCGATGTTCCGGGCAAGGTTGCCGCCGCTGAAGCGCGGGTTTTGCATCATGAAGTCCGACCGGGCAATTCGTTCGGCTGTCGGCGGTGCATCGGTCAGGAGCGCCCGACCGACCGGCGAAAAGGCGACAAGCGCGGTCCCCAGCCTCTCGCAGGTCTGGACCAGACCAAGCTCCGGCGCGCGCGTCGACAGGGAGTATTCGGATTGCACCGCCGCAATTTCGTGAACCGCCGAGGCGCGCACAAGCGAGGTCGGCGCGATCTCGGAAAAACCGATGGCGGCGGTCTTCCCGGCGCGTACCAGCCCCGCAAGCGTTTCTGTCACCTCCTCGATCTCGATGCTGGTATCGCGGCGATGGACGTAGAAAAGATCGACGTGGTCCACTCCAAGTCGCTTCAGGCTTTTGTCCAGCTCAGCTTCGAGATGCGACTTAGAATTGTTGAATCCGCGCTTGCCGGTTTCAGGGTCGCGATGGATCGATGCCTTCGTAGCTATGCGGAAGGGAATCTTGCCTCCTTTTCCATAGCGTTTGAGATAGGTTCCGATCACGGTTTCCGACACGCCCATCCCGTAGATATTGGCTGTGTCGATGTGGTCGACGCCGCTTTCGAGCGCCGCGTCGAGGATTGCATGCGCGTCGGCTTCCGTCGCGTCCGCGTAGAAGTTCGAGAACGACATGGCCCCGATGCCGATAGCGGAGACCTCGGGCCCGGATTTTCCAAGGCGGCGTTTCTTCATGGCAGCGTCTCCCATCATCTTCTCGAAGCGTCCCTGCGCTTATCACATACCGATGTTGCGAGATTGATTTCGCAAGTCGTCAGTTGATCTCCGGCTCAGCGGTGGGTCCACCAAACTCGGTGCGGAGGAAATCGAAATCGCAGCCCTTGTCCGCCTGCTCGATATGTTTTGCAAACATGAACCCATAGCCGCGTTCATAGCGCGGCGCCGGTGGAGTCCACTCAGCGCGGCGCTTTTCAAGCTCCTCATCCGACACCTTCATGTTGAGGCTCCGGTTCGGAATGTCGAGCTCAACGATGTCGCCGTTCCTGAGCAAGGCCAATGGGCCACCCACATAGGCTTCAGGTGCCACGTGCAGAACGCAGGCTCCGAAAGATGTGCCCGACATGCGCGCATCCGAAAGCCGCACCATGTCCCGGTGCCCGTCCTTCAAAAGCGCTTTCGGCATCGGGATCATTCCCCATTCGGGCATCCCCGGCCCGCCCTGAGGTCCGGCGTTGCGCAGCACGAGCACGTGGTCGGGCGTCATCGGATAGTCGGGATCGTCTATGATCCTTTTCATCTCGGCATAACTGTCCGCAACGATCGCGGGGCCCGCGTGCTTGTGAAACTTGCGATCGCAGGCTGCCGGCTTGATGACTGCACCATCGGGCGCAAGATTGCCTTTCAATACGGCGAGCGAACCTTCGTGATAAACCGGGTTTGCAAGCGGCCGGATCACGTCATCGTTCCAGACCTGCACCTCTTCAAGCCCGTCTGTAAGCGGCCGCCCCGACACGGTGATCGGCTTGTCGGAAAGCTTTTCTTGAATCTGCTTCATAAGCGCGCGCAGCCCGCCCGCATAATAGAAATCTTCCATCAGGTAGTCCGTGCCCGATGGCCGGATGTTGGCTACCACAGGGGTGGTCCGCCCGATCCGGTCAAGATCCTCCAGTTCCAACGGAATGCCCGCCCGACGCGCCATGGCGATAACGTGGATGATCGCGTTGGTGGAACAACCGGTCGCCATGGCGACGGTCACGGAGTTATCGACGGCCTCGCGGGTGATGATCCTGTCGGGGGTAAGATCCTCCCATACCATGTCCACGATGCGCCGCCCGCACTCCGCGCTCATGCGCTGATGATTTGCGTCGGCGGCGGGAATTGAAGATGCGCCGGGCAGCGTCAGACCCATCGCCTCGGCGATGGCCGTCATGGTGGAGGCAGTGCCCATCGTCATGCAGTGACCGTAGGACCGGGCGATGCCGCCTTCGATGCCGACCCACTGTTCCTTGCTGATCGTGCCAGCGCGACGTTCATCCCAGTACTTGAACGCGTCCGTGCCGGAGCCGAGAACCTTGCCCGCGAAGTTGCCCCGCAGCATCGGTCCGGCGGGCAGAAAGATGAACGGAATCCCCATCGACACCGCGCCCATGATCAGACCTGGCGTGGTCTTGTCGCAGCCGCCCATCAGAACCGCACCATCGACGGGATGAGAGCGGAGTATTTCTTCCGTCTCCATCGCGAGCATGTTTCGATAAAGCATCGTCGTGGGCTTTACGAAGGTTTCAGACAGCGACATCGCGGGCAGCTCCATGGGCAGGCCGCCGTTCTGGAGAATGCCGCGCTTCACCCACTCAACCCGATCCTTGAAGTGCATGTGGCAGGGCTGTGCTTCCGACCAGGTGTTGACGATCGCGATGATCGGCTTGCCTTCCCAGTCTTCGGGGCCATAGCCCATCTGCATCGCGCGGCTGCGGTGCCCGAACGAGCGCAGATCGTCCGGCGCCATCCACCGGGCAGAGCGTAGGTCCTTGTAGTCCTTCATTGCAGTCATTCGCCCACCCGTCGGTTATCGGCCTGACCGGTTATGGCCGCGCCCCGCACCCCGCGCGGGTCAGCCATCCTGAAGCCGGACCTGTTCCTTTCGTGCGTCGAATATATCCAGATCTTCCACGATCTCGACATCGTTGAGCGTAATTACCTGATCGCGTTGAACCGAGCGCTTGAGTTTGATGTTATGCGCCAGTCCGATCGGCAAGGCATTCTCGGCAGCAGACAGGCGGGATGGGATCGCCTTGGCCCAGACCTTGAAGCCGCCTTCGCCGTCCAAAGTCTCGCCGGCTTGGAAATCGCCCTTCGCTGTTGCGACCGCGTCCGCTCGCCAGCGCGCCGAGTTGCCCGTGGGTTCCCCCCGCAGCACTGCAGAGAGGACCGAAACGCTGGTTTCCAGGCCGATCAGGTGGAATGGCCGCCACATGGAGCCGTACCAGCCGCTTTCGTCGGTTTGCAGACCGTATTGCTGGAAGCAGGCGCGGGTGTATTCATCGGGCGCGCGGAACGTCACGAACATTCCGTACTGGATATTATTCACCACGACTCGTCCGTCGGGTTCGCGGCTCGCCGCAATGTCCACCAGACCCGGCGTCGGCAGGCGTCCGCCATCGGCCTCGGGCTTGAACACTTGGGCAAGGTCGTGCAGCCCCGATGGGTGGAATGCCAGCCCGTCATCAGGGCAGTCGAGCCCGGTCGCATTCGCGACCGCCGCCATTTCGATTGCGGCCTTCGTGCCATCGGTGAAGGAGTTGTACATTTTCGGGTTGAAGTCGCCCTTCGCCACTTCCTCCTCGGTCCAGCCAAAGTAACCCCAGACCGTGTCGGGGGTGGAATAGCGGTAGGGTGGCGCGAAGTTCATACCCTTGCCCGCCGAGACAAGCTCGAACCCGCAGGCATGGACCCAGTCCACCAGTTCGCAGATCGCCGCGGGCTGATCGCCGTAGGCCATCGAATAGACAACACCCTTCTGGCGCGCGCGCTCAGCCAGAATTGGGCCGCAGAGAACGTCGGCTTCGACATTGACCATGACCACGTGTTTTCCTGCGTCGATCGCGGCCATCGCATGGCGGATGCCGGCGATGGGATGACCGGTGGCCTCGATGATGCATTCGATCCCGTCGAACGCGAAAAGCTCACCGGCATCTTCAGTGACAAATGTTTTGCTAGCGGCATATGCGTCACGCAGCGACGTGGCCGCGAAACGTTCATCCTCCCAGTGAACCCGCCTAAGGGCTTCGCGCGCCTTGTCCGTATCGAGGTCGGCGATACCGACCACGTGGTAACCGGGAATGTGCTTTGCCTGCGCAAGGATCATCGACCCGAACTTGCCCGCGCCGATCAGGCCAATGCGAACGGGTTTGCCCTCAGCGCTGCGCTTGGCCAGCATGGCAGACAGATTCATCAGACCCTCCCCTTCGACCTGTTTCGTGCGGCAGGGTAGCGACCGATTGGCGTTGCCGACCATCTCTTTTTTCGCATGCGGTTTTAAGCTGAGCTAAAGGGATGTTTAAGAAATCGCGCTTGCCAACGCGAGGTCATGGGGGCGATTACGAATTGGCCCGCAGCAGTCCCGATGAAGGAGGCGCGTTTTGGATAGCCGAGCCGACAGCTCCGTATCGAATGTCAGCCTTGCCCAGCGCGCCTGGGCGATCCGGCGCAATGCCCTCCTCATGGGCGAAGTCCAGGGTCAGGGCTATATCGGGCAGGCGCTGGGCGTCGCGGACGTACTTGCCGTGTCCTATTTCCACGCTCTGACCTTCCGCGCGAACGAGCCTGAATGGGACGGGCGCGACCGGTTTCTGCTTTCGATCGGTCACTATGCGATCGCGCTTTACGCAGCCCTGATCGAGGCCGGCATCCTCCCCGAGAATGAGATCGGGACCTACGGCATGGACGACAGCCGCATGCCGATGTCGGGCATGGCTGCTTATACACCGGGGATGGAAATCACCGGCGGATCGCTTGGCCATGGGCTCGGTATCGCGGTCGGAATGGCGCTGGGACTGAAGCGGAAGAACAACCCTGCCTTTGTCTACAATATGCTGTCGGACGGAGAGATGGGCGAAGGATCGACATGGGAAGCCGTGATGAGCGCGGTCCAGTGGAAGCTCGACAACCTTATCGCGGTCGTGGACTTCAACAACCAGCAGGCGGACGGTCCGACGACCGACGCTCTCGCGACCGGGACCGAAGCCCCCAAGTGGGAGGCTTTCGGATGGTATGCGCAAGAAGTCGACGGGAACGACATCCCCGCACTTGTCGAGGCGTTCGACAATGCGCGCAATCATCCCGAAGCGAAGCCGCGGGTCATTATCTGCAAGACGAAGATGTGCAAGGGGATCCCCTTTCTCGAGGACCGCGAGATCACGCATTTCATTCGGGTCGAGGCTGACGAATGGGCGAAGGCGCTCGCCATTCTGGACGAGGACAAACCGCAATGACGCACGAGGTGCCCGCAGGCGCGCAGTCCCGCCGCAAATCTAAATACGCCCCCCGCACCCTTCCGGTTTCCGAGACCGGAGAGCGGCTCAGGACCTCCGCGATGATCGCATCGCTCGACGCCGAGGGGAGGGAGACGATCGCCGCACCCTTTGGCCATGCTCTCTGCGAACTGGCGCAGACGCGGAAGGACATCGTCGGATTGACGGCGGACCTGTCGAAATACACCGACCTTCATGTGTTCGCCAAAGCGTATCCCGACCGGTTCTACCAGATGGGCATGGCCGAGCAGGTGATGATCTCGGCAGCCGCCGGTCTCGCACGGGAAGGCTTCACGCCCTTCGCCACGACATACGCTGTCTTCGCGTCGCGCCGCGCTTATGATTTCATCATCATGGCGATCGCCGAAGAGAATCTGCCGGTGAAGATTGTCTGCGCACTGCCCGGCCTGACGACCGGATACGGCCCCTCGCATCAGGCGACCGAAGACCTTGCGATCATGCGGGGCATGCCGAATCTGACGATCGTGGATCCCTGTGACGCCGTGGATATCGAGCAGGCGACACATGCCATCGCCGATCACCCCGGCCCGGTCTACATGCGGCTTTTGCGCGGACAGGTTCCGAACGTGCTGGGAGAATTCGGCTACAAGTTCGAACTCGGCAAGGCGCAGCTCATCCACGACGGAAATGACGTGCTGTTCATCTCAACCGGTTTCATGACGATGCGGGTGATTGACGCGGCGAGGAAATTGAAGGCCGATGGTGTGGACTGCGGCGTGCTTCACGTGCCGACGCTGAAACCGCTCGACGTGGAAACGATCAAGACCGAGGCCGCGAAGAAAGGCAGGCTCGTGGTCACTGCCGAGAACCACACGATCGTCGGCGGTCTGGGCGAAGCGGTGGCGAGCGCGCTCATGCGCGGCGGCGTCCATGTGCCGTTTCGGTCCATCGCACTACCTGATGAGTTTCTCGATGCCGGTGCATTGCCGACGCTGCACCATCAGTATGGACTGTCCGCTGAACGGGTTTCGCGGCAGGTCAAACTCTGGCTGGATCGCTGACCATGACCGCAACCGCAATAATCGGACTGGGCATGATGGGGCAGGGCATGGCCCGCAACATTCTGAAAGCGGGTATTGCGCTTAAGGGCTACGACCTGTCGGATGCCGCGAGGCAGCGGTTTGCCGACGCTGGTGGAACAGCGATGCAGAGCGCCGCTGAGGCGGCCGAAGGATGCGATCTGCTTCTCGTAATGGTTCAGACTGCGGATCAGGTCGAACAGGCTCTCTTCGCCTCCAACGCAGTCAAGGCGCTGATGCCCGGATCGACCGTTGTGCTGTCATCCACCATTGCCCCTTCCGACGTGCGCGCGTTCGCCGAGAAGCTGACCGCCGCTGGTCACATGATGCTCGACGCTCCGGTATCCGGGGGTCAGACAGGGGCCGATGCAGGGGCGCTGACGATTATGGCGTCAGGGCCGGAGGCCGCGTTTGTCCGCGCCGAGGACTTGCTTGCAGCAATCTCGAAGAAGGTTCATCGCGTCGGCGAAGAGCCCGGCATGGGGGCGACCTATAAGGTCGTGCACCAACTGGCTGCAGGTGTGCACCTTGCAGCCGCGGCCGAGTTGATGTCGCTCGGCGCGGTCGCGGGCTGTGATCCTGAAACACTGTTCGAGATCGTTTCGACCTCGTCGGGCCAAAGCTGGATGTTCGAGGATCGCGGTCCCCGCATGATGACTGCCGATCCCGAGCCAACCTCGACTGTAGATATCTTTGTCAAGGACGTCGGACTGGTTCTGCAGACCGGCCGCGAAAACGATGTGTCTCTGCCGCTCGCCGCCGCTGCGCAGCAGATGTTTAGGGAAGCCGCCAGGCTGGGCTACGGGGCGAAGGATGACAGCATGGTCGTCAGGGCGTACGAAGCGCTGACGGGCAAAAAGGTTCACGAAAGCTGAAGCAGCGCGAGAGCGTGAAAGAGGTGCAGAGCATGGGTCTTCTTGAAGGGAAAGCCGCGATTATTACCGGCGCTGCCAGCCCGCGCGGGTTAGGCAAGGCCACGGCGATGCTGTTCGCAGAGCATGGCGCCCGGGTCGCCATTCTCGATCTCGACGCGGCGCAGGCTGAACAGGCTGCCGACGACATCGGCGAAGCCCATATCGGTCTGGCTTGCGACGTGACCCGCAAGGCCGACTGTGAAGCCGCCGTGGCTTCCGTGCTCGAGGCGTTCGGCCAGGTCGATATCCTTGTGAACAACGCGGGCATCACCCAGCCGCTGAAGATCATGGAGATCAGCCACGAAAACTACGATGCGGTGCTCGACGTGAACCTGCTGGGCACGCTGAACATGAGCCAGGCGGTGATCCCCCAAATGCGCGACAGGAAAACAGGTTCGATCGTGAACATGTCGTCGGTCTCGGCGCAGCGGGGGGGCGGTATCTTCGGCGGGCCGCACTATTCGGCCGCCAAAGCGGGCGTGCTGGGTCTGACCAAGGCGATGGCCCGTGAACTCGCGCCGGATGGAATCCGCTCCAATGCTATCTGTCCAGGTTTCATTGCGACCGACATCACTGCCGGGAAGCTGACGCCTGAGATGAAGGTTCAGATTCTCGCGGGCATTCCGCTGGGGCGGGCGGGCGAGGCTTCGGACGTCGCAGGGTGCGCGCTGTTCCTCGCCTCGGAGCTATCGGCCTATGTCACCGGATCGGAGCTCGACGTGAACGGCGGCTCGCTCATTCACTGAATTCAGCTTTCTTACCCCAGTAGCTAACCGGGTCCGAAGGAAAGCTCGCTTGCGGCCTCGATTTCCTCGATGCGCAACCCATGCTGGTCGACGATGCGGGCGACGTCGGCGTCGTGCTTATCAGCCTGCTCCTGCAGCCAGCTAACAAACAACCGCACTGCGCGGCGGCTAAGGTAACGCGCGGGACAGATCACCCAATAGGCCGGGAAACTCAGTACCGGAAGGTCGGGCGTAACGGGGACAAGTCGCCCCTCGGTCACTTCGGGTGCTGCCAGCGCGAGAGACTCCAGCACGATGCCGGCCCCGTCCAACGCGAGTTGCAGCGCCATGGATGAGCGGTCCATCAGGATCGACTTCCGGTTCCCGCGCGTTTCGACCCCGTTGCGGCAAAGCCAGAAATCCCACTGACAGAGCGCCCGAGCGCTATCGATGAGGCGCGCGCCGTCGAAAATCGCTGCTGGAGAATCCCGGCTCTCCAGACGCGCGAGATATTCAGGACTGCACAGCGGAAGAACCTGATCGCGAACTACCGGCTGTACGTGGAATCCCGCCCATTGCCCGGTGCCGTAACGTATGTCGAGGTCCATGACCTCGCGATCGAAATCCGTGGGGTCGGGGGCAGCGTCGACGCGAAGGTCCCAGTCGGGATGTTCGTCAACGAAGGCGTAAAGACGCGGTCCAAGCCAGCGCACTCCAAAGCTGGGAGTCACCCGCAGATTCAGTCGTCGCATCTCGTGCGTCTTGCCCAGATGCCGCCGGGCATCCCGGAGCATTCGCAGCGCAGTGGCCGATGTCTGAAACAACTGCTCGCCCTCCAGCGTAAGGCTCAGCAATCGGCCGTCGCGGCGAAAGAGCTTCACGCCGAGTTCCTGTTCAAGAAGCTTGATCTGCTGACTTACCGCAGATGGCGAAACCGAAAGCTCCTCCGCCGCGCGGGTGATCGTCCCGCGCCGGGCCACGGCCTCGAAGTGGAGAATACCGTTCAGATTGGTGTTGCGTGCCATGGGTCAGCCGGTAGAGGCGCGGCAACTGCGACCGGTCATTCGGCTGCGACAGCTTCCTGCCGTTGGGTGCCAAGCCGCTCGACCGAAACTTCCATCACATCGCCCGGTCGCAGGAAACGCTGCGGCTTCATTCCCATTCCGACACCCGAGGGCGTGCCGGTCGCGATAATGTCGCCAGGCACAAGTTTCATGAAGCGGCTCATGTAGGACACGATCTCTGCAACTCCGAAGATCATGTCGTCGGTGTTCGAGTCCTGCACCACCTTGCCGTTCAGCGAAAGGCTCAGGCCCAGGTTCTGAGGGTCCGGCACCTCGTCCGCAGTCACCAACCACGGACCGGTCGGCCCGAATGTCGGCGCGGATTTGCCCTTTATCCATTGTCCGCTCATCTCGATCTGGAACGCTCGCTCCGAGACGTCGTTGATTGTGCAGTAGCCAGCCACATGTTTCAGCGCGTCGGCTTCGCTGACGTAAAGCGTCTCGCGACCGATCACGACGCCGAGTTCCACTTCCCAGTCGCCTTTGGTCGAATTGCGGGGGATGATGACCGGATCGAACGGCCCTGACAGCGCCGAGCTGGCCTTGGAGAAAATGATCGGCTCTTTAGGCGTCTCGGCACCGGTTTCGGCGGCGTGCTTTGCATAGTTGAGGCCAATGCAGAAGAAGTTCGGCACTGACGCGAGGCAACTGCCGATGCGGCCCGGATCGGACACGACCGGCAGGCTGCCTACGTCCAATGCGCGGATGCGATCGAGCGCTTCGAAGGAAACTCCGTCGCCCGCGAAATCGCGCACCTTTCCGGATAGGTCACGGACCTGTCCATCCGCACCGAGAAGCCCCGGTTTTTCTTCCCCGGCGGGTCCGTAACGCAAAAGTTTCATTGGGTCTCTCCGATGTCCATGTCGCAGGTTTCGCCGTCACTGCATTCCGCCTCGATAGCCGAGCGGATGTCGTCGGCGAGATGCCAGAGGTGATTGTCGATCGCCGCGCGCGCGGCTTCAGGATCCCGCGCATTCAGCGCATCGAGGATCCGGGTATGGTCGTTCACCACTCTTTCGCGGTTGCGCCTCTGAACCGCAGCGAGGTAACGGGCGCGCCACAGGCGCTGCAGGAAAGTGCGGTGCGTCTCGGCAAGCGCGTTGTTGTGCGATGCCTCCGCGATGGCGGTATGGAAGGACATGTCGACCTCGAACATATCCAGCGCATCCGCGTCGGCGAAGTGATCCGCCATGTATTGCACGATCTCTGCGATCCGCTTCAGATCATCTTCGGTCGCTTCCCGGCACGCGAGTTCGGCCGAAAGCTTTTCCAGTGCAATCAGGACATGCGCCTGATCGCCGACTTCCTTGAAGCTGGGTTGCGCGACGATGGGACTGCGCGAGGGGCGCAGCCGCACAAGGCCTTCTTTCGCGAGGATGCGAATCGCTTCGCGCATCGGTGTGCGGCTTACGCCAAGCTCGGCTGCGTTGTCGCGTTCCTTGATGGACGATCCCGGTGGCAGCTTGCCGCGAAGGATGTCTCTTCGCAGATGGTTCGCTATCTGCTCGGCCAGAATTGGTTCGGCCATCGGGTTCCTTTTCCGAGTTTACCTAAGGACTTACGGGCATGTTTCATGCCAGCAGTCTCTGCCATCTGCCAGGTCACTTTCTAAATTTGGTATACCAAAAATTGTTGATTGTCGACCCGGCATTCGCTAGCGTTCCAGTGGATGGTATACCATCTATCGAAGCGCGTAGGAGGAAGCGCAAAAAACCAAAGTGCGGCGAAAAAAATGCCGCCAAGGGAGGAAATCAGATGAACCTAAAGACCCTCTTTGCGACGGTTGGCGCCGGCGCTGTGATGGCAACGGCGGCAATGGCCGACCCGATCACGCTTCGGATTCAGACGCACTATGCGACCGAGCACCCGACCGGGAAAATGCTCGCGCAGTGGGTGGACGACGTGCAGACGATGTCGAACGGCGAGATCACGGTCGAGATGTTTTACTCGTCCTCGGTCGTGGCAACGACCGAAACGTTCGACGCTGCGATCAACGGTATCGTCGACTGCGACGCCACAGGCGGCGCTTACCAGACTGGCAAGAACCCGGCGTTCCAGTTCGTGGGCGACCTGATGGGCGGCTACGACACCGCGTGGCAGCAGTATAGCTGGCTTTACCACGGCGGCGGCTACGACGCCGCGCAAGAGCTTTACAACGAACAGAACATGCAGCTGATCGGCTGGTCAATCTACGGCCAGGAATCGCTGTCCTCCTCCAAGCCGATCGCCGGCTTCGCCGATCTTGAGGGCTGGAAGTTCCGGTCGCCTCCGGGGATGGAAACCGAGATCTTCGAGGAACTCGGCGCATCGCCCATCGTGATGGACTTCACCGAGATCTTCACCGCGCTCGAGACCGGCATCATCGACGGTGCAGACGCCTCGGGCCTCGCGAACAACGTGGGCCTTGGCCTCTACGACATCGTCAAGCACGCGACCTATCCGGGCTTCCACTCGATGCCCTCGGACCACCTTGCCTGCAACAAGGACGTGTGGGACGGCATGACCGAGCAGCAGCGCCGTATCGTCGACACGGCTTGGCAGAAGCTGGCGTTCCAGATCGCGCTCTTCAACGAAAAGGCAAATTCCGAAGCCGCCGCGAAGCTTCAGGCCGAGGGCGTGACGCTCTACGCATGGTCGGATGAAGATCGTAAGAAGTTCCGCGAAGGCGCTCAGGTGGCGTGGGAGCGTTGGGGCGACAAGAATGAGCAGGCCCGGACGATCCTTGAAAGCCACAAGGCCTATCTGAAGCAGCTCGGCCTTATCAACTGATCTGCTGTCACTGATGGCAACAGTCTGAATCCATGAGGTGAGCCTCGAACAAGGGCTCACCTCTTTTTTCGAGCATAGTAACCAGATCATCGGGGAACCTGCGCATGGAAAAAGAGAGCGTCTGGCTCGGGTCTTTCAGAGGACCGGTTAAAATGGCCATGCTGGGGTTCGGCGCATTGACCTTCCTGATTTACGTCTGGCTGGTTCTCAACCGCATCATTTCCCCGGACGCGATCGGCATGCACGAAATGATCCGACCCGCAGGCAGGCCTGTCGTCAGCCTGATGCTGGCATCAGTCGGCGCGACGATCCTGTTCACATCGCTCTATCTGTCCGATTTCAATGGCGCGATCGAGCCAGAACCGCACGGCTTCTTCGACATCCTCTCTCTGGTGACCTCACGTATGGCGATGATCATGGTCGCACTGGTCGTGATCGTTATGTTTTACGAGGTCGTTTCGCGCTACGTCTTCTCGCGCCCTACGCTTTGGGCCAATGAGCTCTCCCTCTGGATCGCGGCCTTCGTTTTCCTGTTTGCCGGGCAATATGCGATGCAGCAGCGAAGCCATATCCGCATTTACGTGATCTATGACCTGATGCCCCGCTGGATGCAGAAGACGTCCGATATCATTTCGCTGGCCCTGCTTCTTTTCTTCACCTTCGCACTGGTTTGGGGCGGCTATGGCGACGCCAAGACTCGATTGCTGCGGATGGAGACATTCGGCACTGCATGGGATCCCCCGATCCCGGGCATCGTGAAACCCGCTATCCTTTTCATCATCGTCCTCGTCGCCTTGCAGGCGGTGTCGAACCTGATCGCTGACTGGAACAAGATGCCCGAACATCATGGCCTAGAGGACGTCGACGAAGCCGAGATCGAGAACATCCGCCGGACGTTGGAGGACTGAGATGGAATTCCTCGATCTCTTCGCGTGGATGAAGGTGGACGACATCGCCACCCTCAGCGTCATTCTGCTGCTTGGCATGTTCTTTTTGCTCGCCATTGGCATGCCGCTGGGTTTCGCGTCCGCGTTTCTGGCGGTCGCTGTGCTGGTGATGAAGTTCGGCCCCGAGCTTTTGTTCAGCAATTTCGGCAAGGGCCCGCTATCCGTGCTTGCGCAAGCGGTCTACCGACAGATGACGAACTACGTGCTCATATCGGTTCCGCTCTTCATATTCATGGCCGCGCTTCTCGAACGTTCGGGGATCGCACGGGATATGTATACTTCGCTCAACCGCTGGCTTAGCCGGACGCGTGGCGGGATTGCCATCGTGACGTCGATCAT
Source organism: uncultured Rhodobacterales bacterium (assembly GCA_965368915.1). Taxonomy (GTDB): domain Bacteria; phylum Pseudomonadota; class Alphaproteobacteria; order Rhodobacterales; family Rhodobacteraceae; genus Albidovulum. The sequence continues at coordinate 36,168 of CBDUOT010000005.1, forward strand.
GGCGGTGATCATGGCCGCCATGTCGGGGATCATTGGCGGCGAAGTCGTGCTTCTGGGTCTGATCGCGCTGCCACAAATGCTTCGACTTGGCTACAACCAGAACCTGGCCATAGGGACGATCTGCGCTTCGGGAAGTCTGGGCACGATGATCCCGCCATCGATCGTTCTCATCTTCTACGGGTTGGTGACGGAAACCTCGATCAAGGCCCTTTTCACGGCGTCCTTCCTGCCGGGGTTCATGCTGGCCTCGTTCTTCATCATCTACATCATCGTGCGTGCCAACCTGAACCCGTCGCTCGCGCCGCTGCCGCCGGAAAACCCGGACGATCCCAAGGGCATGGAAAAGTTTCTGCGCTTCGTCGGCTTTCTATCCCGCTTTGCGTTGTGGATCACCGGCGTTTTGTTCCTCCGGGCGGTGTTCTTCACGGTGCTGGGCGATAACAAGGTGGAGGAAGGCGTCGATCCGATCGCGCTCGGTATGGTGTCCGACATTCCCTACATCGTCGGGGCCTTTGTCATCGCGCTGGTTCTGATGCTCTTTGTCGCCGGCAAGGAACGAACCCGCGAAGGGTGGGAGATGGGCAAAGGCCTGATCGCGCCGGTCATCGTTATCGGCGTGGTTCTCGGCTCAATCTACATGGGTATCACCGGCATCACCGAAGCCGCAGGCATGGGTGTTGTTGCGGTCTTCACCATTGGCCTCATCCGGCGCGAAATGACGTTCGAGATCGTGTGGGACAGTCTGATCAGGACGCTGAAGTCGACCGGCACGATCATCTGGGTGACCATCGGCGCGGCCTCTCTCGCCGCGGCCTACACGCTTTCCGGCGGCCCGACTTACGTCGCCAACATGATCGTTGCGGCAGAGCTTCCGACCATGGGCATCATTCTCGTGATGATGGTGATCTTCCTGATCATGGGTATGTTCATGGACTGGGTCGGCATCGTTCTCTTGATCATGCCGGTGTTCCTGCCGATCGTGATGAAGCTGCCGGTGGAAGAGATCGGTGTCTTCGGCAGCCTCGAACCCAAGCATGTCGCGATCTGGTTCGGCGTGGTGTTCTGCATGAACATGCAGGTCAGTTTCCTGTCGCCACCCTTCGGCCCAGCGGCCTTCTATCTTAAGTCGGTGGCTCCGCCGCATATTTCCCTTACGGCGATCTTCCGGGGCTTCCTGCCGTTCATCGTGCTGCAGCTGATAGCACTCTCGGTGCTGTTGATCTGGCCGCCAATCGTGACTCTGTTTCTCAAGTAGGATTTCAGGCCCAGCCGGGGCGGCTTGGACCGCCCCGGTCAATTGAAGCGCCCGGCGGAATGAAGCCTCTGCAGCATCGTCGGGTTTGACCCCTACAAAGGGCGCCACCCTGTTCCGCATCCGAGGTTCATCAATGAAGACCGTCCGCCTTTCGGAAGCCGACAACGTCGTCACCGCCATCACTCAGCTGGCGCCCGGCGAAGAAGGCGCGCATGAAAGCATTCCGCGCGGACACAAGATGGCCGCCACCGCGATCGCGGCAGGTGAGCCTGTGCGCAAATACGCCCAGGTGATCGGCTACGCTGCCAGCGACATCGCTTCCGGCGCGCATGTTCATACCCACAATCTCGAATTCCGAAACGTCGATACCGAGTACGAGTATTCGACCAATCTCCGCCCCGCCGAACCCGCGCAGACCATAGACACCTTCATGGGCTACCGCCGCCCGTCCGGTCGCGTGGGGACGCGCAACTACATCGCCGTGCTCACCTCGGTAAACTGCTCGGCCACGGCCGCGCGGATGATCGCGGCCCATTTTACGCCCGACAGGCTCGCCTCTTACCCAAATGTCGACGGAGTCGTCGCCTTCGTGCACGGCACCGGCTGCGGCATGGCAGGTTCAGGGGATGGATTCGAGGCACTGCAACGCGTCATGTGGGGATACGCCCGCAATCCGAATGTTGGCGCTGTGCTGATGGCGGGGCTCGGATGCGAGATGAACCAGATCGACTGGTTGGTCGAGGCCTACGGGCTGACACCCGGCCCGCTTTTTCAATCCATGAATATCCAGGACGTCGGCGGGCTAAGAAAGACGGTCGAGCTTGGGGTCAAGAAGATCGAGGCGATGCTTCCCATCGTCAATCAGTCGACGCGAGAGGAATGCCCCGCCTCCGAACTGATGGTCGCCTTGCAATGCGGTGGCTCCGACGCGTGGTCCGGCATTACGGCCAACCCCGCGCTCGGGTATGCCTGCGACCTGCTTGTGGCGCAGGGTGGCACCGGTGTCTTGGCAGAGACGCCCGAGATCTACGGGGCCGAGCATCTGTTGACAGCCCGCGCCGCGAACCGCGAAGTCGGGGAAAAGCTTATCGAGCTGATCCGGTGGTGGGAGGATTACACCGCCCGCAATCTTGGTTCGATGGACAACAATCCCTCGCCTGGAAACAAGAAGGGCGGCCTGACGACGATCCTCGAAAAATCCCTCGGCGCGGCCGCGAAGGGCGGCACCACGCCCCTGATGGGCGTCTACAAGTATGCAGAGCCCGTGACCGCGAAGGGTTTCACCTTCATGGACAGCCCCGGCTACGATCCTGCCTCCGTGACCGGACAGATCGCCAGCGGCTGCAACCTCGTGGCCTTCACGACTGGGCGCGGTTCTGCCTTTGGCGCCAAACCTGCGCCATCCATGAAGATCGCCACCAACACCGAAATGTATACCCGCATGACCGAGGACATGGATGTGAATGCCGGGCGCATCCTGACGGATGGCGCGAGCATCGAAGAAGTCGGGCGCGAGATCTACGACATGTGGCTCCGCATGGCCTCGGGCGAAGCGTCCAAGTCCGAGGCACAGGGGCTCGGAGACTACGAATTCGTTCCATGGCAAATCGGGGCCGTGATGTGAGCGTGCCGCTGCCCCTCTGCGTCGTCGGTGGCGGCGCGATCGGCATGCGTCATGTCGAGGTGAGTCAAGGGTCCGACCATGTGCGCCTGACAGCCATCGTCGAACCGTTCGAACCGCGCCGGAAAGCGCTCGCCGCGATGGGCTTCCCTGTGGTGGCTAAGATGGCCGACGTGCCGGGCGACACGCGGGCGGCAATCGTCGCGACGCCGACCCCGGCGCATTTCGAAAGCGCCACGGCCGCGCTCGATCAAGGCTGGGCCGTTATCGTCGAAAAGCCGGTTGCCGCGACGCTCGACGAAGCGCGCGCGCTGGTCGCCGCGGCAAACGACAATGGTCTGCCGCTTTTCACCGGACACCACCGCCGCTGCCACCCGTTCTCACAGGCGGCGCGAGATGCGGTCAGGAATTTGGGGGACGTCGTCGGTGTTCAGGGCCTGTGGTCCCTTCGCAAGCACGACAGTTACTATGACGTGGATTGGCGCCGTCGGCCCGGTGCGGGTCCGCTGATGACGAACCTCTCGCACGAGATCGATCTTCTGCGCTTCATCCTTGGCGATCTGACCGAAGTCGTAGCACTTACCTCGTCCGCCCGTCGTGGTCTTGAGATCGAGGATACTGCAGCAATCGCCTTCCGCTTTACGAACGGGGCATTGGGTTCGTTCCTCATCTCCGACGCGGGAGCGTCGCCATGGGCATTCGAGCCTGCGTGTGGTGAAAACCCCGCGATTGCCTATTCGGGGCAGGATTACATCCGCATCGTCGGCACCGAGGGCGCGCTGGAATTCCCGTCCCTCACGGCCTGGGGCCGATCCGGTCCGGGCGAGATCGAGTGGTCGACGCCTCTCTCGCGAACCGGGGGGCCTGATTTCGAACGCGTCGATCCACTTCTTGAACAAGTTAACCGCTTCGCGGCGGTTGTCGGCGGCGCGCAAGACGAGGTGCTTTGCACCGGGCAAGACGGGATCGCGGCGCTGGAAATGACGCTGGCAGCCGCGCTTTCGGGCAAGGTTGGCAAACCGGTCGCATTGGGCGAGGTTCCGGGCGACTACAAGGGAACTTGACGGAGGACAGCATGAGCGCTGCGAAAATCGGATTCATCGGACTCGGCCTCATGGGGCGGGCAATGGTCGAATGCCTGCAAAAGGCGGGCTACGACGTAACTGTTCTGGGCAACAGGGATCGCACAGGCATTGAAGAGGCGCTATCGCGCGGCGGGACCGAGGCGACGTCCGCCAAGGCACTGGCCGAAAGTTGCGACATCGTCATGCTTTGCATGGGAACCTCGGCGCAGGTGGAAGGCCGCATTTACGGAGAGGACGGCATTCTCGCCGCCGCGCGGCCCGATCTGGTCGTGATCGATTTCGGAACCTCGCTTCCGTCCTCCACAGTCAAGATCGGCGCCGATCTGGCCCAGAAGGGCGCCCAATACCTTGATGCACCGCTGGGCCGCACGCCGGCACATGCGAAGGATGGACTTCTGAACATCATGTGTTCGGGCGACAAGGCGACCTACGACCGGGTAAAGCCGGTGCTCGATGCGCTGGGCGAAAATGTCTTTCACCTCGGCAAGCTCGGTAACGGGCACACGATCAAGCTTGTGAACAATTTCTATTCCCAGACGATCGTTTGCGCGATGTCAGAGGCGTTCGCCCTTGTCGACGCGGCCGGGATTGAGCGGCAGGCGCTCTATAACGTCATGGCGGCGGGTCCGAACCATTCCGGCATGATGGATTTCATCAAGAACTACGCGACCGACGGCAAGATCGACCTCGCCTTCTCGGTTGCCAACGCCGCGAAGGATGTGGGTTATTACAGGCAGATGGCCGAGGATCTCGGGCTTCACAGCCGCATGTCGGGTTCCGCCGACGCCACGTTGCGCGAGGTGCGGGACACAGGCAGCGGAGATAGGATGGTGCCCGAGATCGTCGACTGGATGTCAGAAAACTTGCGGAGAGCAACCGAATGAGAGTTGAGGGCAAACGGGCATTCGTCACTGCGGCAGGCCAGGGAATCGGCCGGGCGATCGCTGAAGCCCTCGCGCGTGAGGGCGCGCATGTCATCGCGACCGATCTGAAAGACGGTCTGCTTGAAGGGCTGTCGGTCGCCGAAGCCTTCGCGCTCGACGCGACAGACAAGCAGGCCCTGACCCGGGCGGTCGAGGCGGCGGCCCCCGACATCCTCGTCAATTGCACCGGTTTCGTTCATGCGGGCACGATCCTCGAAGCGACGGATGACGAGTTCGATTTCGCCATGAACCTCAACGTGCGCCCGCATTTCCACGCGATCCGCGCAGCCCTTCCCGGCATGTTGGAACGGGGGGGCGGGTCGATCGTCAATATCGCCTCGGTCGCGTCGTCCGTGATGGGTGTGCCCAACCGGTTCATCTATGGCACATCGAAGTCCGCTGTGATCGGGCTGACGAAGTCCGTCGCCCGCGATTTCATCGCCCGCGGCATCCGGTGCAACTGCATCGCCCCCGGCACTGTCGACAGCCCAAGTCTGCATGACAGACTGCGTGCCACCGGGAACTACGAAAAGGCGATGACCGAATTCGTCGCTCGTCAGCCCATGGGACGGATCGGCACCGCAGAGGAGATCGGCAACCTCGTGGTCTACCTCGCCAGCGACGAGAGCGCCTACATGACGGGGCAATGCGTCGCCATCGACGGCGGCATGACCGTATGAAAACGAGATGAGCGGCGTTCTCCCGCGCGAAGAGCGAACCGCCGGGGGCGTCGCGTTGATGCTCCTTGCGGTGGTCTTTTTCACCTGCATCGACACATCGGCCAAGTGGCTCAGCATCGCGGGGTTTCCGGTGCTGCAGATCGTCTTCGCACGGTATGCGGGCCATCTGATCTACGCCGCCGCGCTTTACGTTCCGCAGGAAGGTTGGGCCGCGTTCCGCTCCAATGCGCCGCTGAAGCAGTTCCTGCGTTCGGCGTTTCTCTTCTGCGGCACGATCCTGAACTTCCAGGCGCTGAAGTACCTGCCGATCACGGTGACGACAACCATCGCCTTTGCCGGTCCCATCGTGATCACGGTGCTGGCGATCCCGCTCCTGAACGAACGCGTCGGCTTGCGCCGGTTTCTCGCGGTTTGCGTGGGCTTTCTCGGCGTTCTGGTCGTGGTGCAGCCCTGGGGGGCAGAGTTTCACCCGGCGATGTTCTTCAGCCTCGGGACGCTTTTTCTCGCGTCTTTGTATTTCATCATGACGCGGATGCTTGCGGGCATCGAAAGCAATGCGACACAACAGGTCTGGTCGAGCGCGCTGGCCACCTTCACGCTGGCGCCCTTCGCGGCCCGTGTCTGGATCTGGCCCGAAAGCGCGGGACAGTGGATGGTGCTATGCGCCATCGGCGCGTTCGGGGCGACGGGCCACATCCTTACGACGATCGCGCATCGCTGGGCTGACGCTTCGATCCTTGCGCCGATGATCTACAGCCAGATATTCCTCGCCGCCGTTGCGGGCATCCTCGTGTTCGGGACATGGCCGACCGTCTGGACGCTGGCCGGCGGGACAATCATTATCGGCTCCGGTCTCTACATCTGGCAGCGGGAACAGCGGGCATCGCGGCGCTGACCCAATCAGTCCTCAAAGTGCCCCGCCTTGGCGAAGCCGCCACCCTGCCAGACGACGGCCGGGTCCGTCGGATCTTCGGGCGGCAGGTGATCGAACTTACCAGCGAACTGACGCGAATTGTCCAGCGGCCGCCAGCCCAGATAGTCTGTCTCGGAGTTGTCCCACCAACATTCGTCGTTGTCCGAAACTCCATAGACAATGGGGCAGCCCAGCCTCGGTGCGGCGAGCATCCGTTCGATAAGCCGCAGCATGTCGCCCGCGCTTAGCCACGTCGCCATCATGCGCCGATCCGCGGGTTCGGGAAGGCATGACCCGATCCGCACGATCAGCGTCTCGACCCCGTACTTGTCCCAGTAAAGCCGCGCAAGCGCCTCGCCATAGGCTTTCGAGACGCCATAGTTTGAATCCGGCCGGATCGGCGAGGAGGCGGTGAGCTTCGTTTCCCGCGTGTGAAACCCGATCACATGGTTGGAGCTGGCGAACAGGATGCGACGGGCGCCTTCCTTCCGCGCGGCCTCATACAGGTTATAGGTGCCCGCGATGTTGACGCGGTGAATCACGTCCGCCCGGTCCTCGATCGAGATGCCTCCGAAATGAAGGATCGCATCGCAGCCCTTGACCAGATCGCGTACCGCTTCGGCATCGGTGACATCGCAGTGGACCAGTTCCTCGCCCGGGCCGGGTTCGCCCAGATCGGCGATATCCGACAGCCGCAAATGAGGCGCGAAACCGCGCAGCCCCTCGCGGATCTGCTTGCCGATGCCTCCTGCGGCCCCTGTCATCAGCAGCCGATTCACGATCGCCATCGTTCATCCCCGTCCGACGTAGGGCATGTTCGTCGCCATTACCGTCATGAATTGCACGTTCGCTTCTAGCGGCAGCGAGGCCATGTGCAGCACCGAACTTGCCACGTGCTTCACGTCCATCACCGGCTCTATGGCGATCGAGCCATCGGCCTGCGGAACCCCCTTCTGCATCTTCGCCGCCATCTCGGTCAGCGCGTTGCCGATATCAATCTGCCCGCAGGCGATGTTGAAGGGCCGCCCATCGAGGCTGATGGTCTTCGTCAGGCCTGTGATCGCGTGTTTGGAGGCAGTGTAAGGCACCGACCCCCAGCGCGGCACGTAGGCAGAAATCGACCCGTTGTTGATGATCCGGCCGCCCTGCGGGTTCTGATGACGCATCGTCCCGAAGGCGGCACGGGCAACGATGAAGCTGCCGGTCACGTTCACGTCGATCAGCTTGCGCCAGTCGTCCACTGCGATCTCGTCTATGGGCGCGCCTGTCAGGCCCATCCCGGCGTTGTTGAAGATCGCGTCGAGACGGCCCCAAACTGCGGTCGCCTTGCCAAAGGCATCCGCGACCTGACCCTCATCCGTCACGTCGCAGGGCAGCACGAGCGCCGCATCGTGGCCTTCCGCCGTTTCCTCCAATGCCTCGGCACGGCGGCCGATCAGCCCAACGCGCCAGCCAGCCGCAAGAAATGCCTGCGCGGTGGCGCGGCCAATGCCGGACCCGGCGCCGGTGATGATGATGGTTTGCATCGGTTACTCCTAGTGATTGTCGCGTGGCAGGTTCCGGGCCACCTTCTGATAGGCGGTCGCAAGCTCCAGGCAGCCGCCGTCGGCCAGCTGGCCGACGTGGGTCCGGTAAATTTCCTGCCACGGAGTCTGGCTTACGATTTCGGGCGGGTTCCATGCGTCGATGCGGGCCTGCCATTCGGCCTTGTCCACAAGCGCGTCCATTGTCGAGTTTTTGAGGTCCAACCGCACCATGTCGCCCGTCTTCAAGTGGGCAAGACCGCCGCCGACCGCGCTTTCGGGCGAAGCATTCAGGATCGACGGGCTTTCCGACGTGCCTGATTGCCGCCCGTCGCCGACCGTCGGAAGGTGGTTGATCCCCAGCCGAATGATCGCGTCGGGCGGTTGCATGTTCACCACCTCGGCCGAACCTGGATAGCCCACGCACCCGACCCCACGGATGAAGAGCATCGTGCGCTCGTCGATCTTCAGCGACGGATCGTTGATACGGTCATGGTAGTCCTCCGGTCCTTCGAAAACGACGGCGCGCGCCTCGAACACCCCTTCGTTGCCCGGTTCGGACAGGAAGCGCTTCCGGAAATCGGCGGAGATCACACTCGTCTTCATCAGCGCCGAATCGAAAAGGTTTCCGGAAAGCACCTTGAACCCTGCGTTCTTCCGAAGCGGCGCCTCGTAGGTAGTGATGACCCCTTGGTCCCGGCTTTCCCAGCCTTCAAGGTTCTCGCCCATGGTTCGGCCGGTTGCCGTCATCGCGCCTTCATGGATGCGACCCGCCTTCTTCAACTCCCCCATCACGGCGGGTACGCCCCCGGCGCGGAAGAAGCTTTCGCCCAGAAATTCACCTGCGGGCTGCATGTTGAGCATCAGCGGCACGTCGAATCCGACCGTTTCCCAATCCTTTACGCTCAACTCGACGCCGATATGGCGCGCGACCGCCTGCAAATGCGGCGGTGCGTTGGTCGATCCGCCGATCGCCGCGTTGACCACGATCGCGTTCTCGAACGCTTCCCGCGTCAGGATGTCGGACGGCTTCAGGTCGTCCAGCACCATCTGCACGATGCGCTTGCCGGTTTCGTACGCCATTGCCATCCGCTCTCGGAACGGTGCGGGAATCGCCGAGTTGCCCGTCAGGGACATGCCCAGCGCCTCGGCCATCGCGTTCATCGTGCTGGCCGTCCCCATTGTGTTGCAGTGCCCGAGTGAGGGGGCGGACGAACAGACGCGGCTGATGAATTCGTCGTAGTCGATCTCGCCTTCCGCAAGCAATCTCCGGCTTTCCCAGACGATGGTGCCCGACCCCGCGCGCTTGCCCTTCCACCACCCGTCCAGCATGGGTCCGCCGTTGAGCGCAATCGCGGGAAGGTCCACGGTCGCCGCGCCCATCAGCATCGCGGGCGTGGTCTTGTCGCAGCCGGTTGTCAGCACGACGCCATCAATCGGGTAGCCATGCAGCACTTCGACAAGCGACAGATAAGCGAGGTTGCGGTCAAGCGCGGCCGTCGGGCGTTTGCCGGTTTCCTGAATCGGATGAACCGGGAATTCCATCGGAATGCCGCCGGCTTCGCGGATGCCTGCCTTGATCCGGTCTACAAGGAAGACATGGATCTTGTTGCAGGGCGCGATGTCACTGCCGGTCTGGGCGATGCCGATGACCGGCCGTTCGCTTTGCAGTTCCTCGCGCGTATATTCCTGGTTCTGGTAGCGCTCAATGTAAAGCGCCGTCATCCCCGGATTGTTGGGATTATCGAACCACTCCTGCGAGCGGAAGCGCTTGTTCGCGCGTGTGTCTGACATTGTTCTCCTCCCGGGTTTCCCTGCAGCATTCATCGTCGCGAGGGCGGCCCTGCCGGTAGCATTCCCATTTGGTATACCAAAAGCAAGCGCAAAGACCGGTGTGACCTGCGACGACGCATCGCAACCATCGACCGGCCATTACATCGCTTTTGAAAAGGCGCTCCTCGCGCCTGCTGATTCCTGTGTTTTAAAGATTGATGAGTTGTCGGGTGCCGGCGGCAGGGGCATCCGGACGGGCAATTTCTCGAGCCTCGGCGTCACACAGGGTTCGCCCGTGACGACCCGGTCCTGAAGATCCTCCCAGAACCTCGCCTGACCGAGAGAATGGATATACGAACTCGCCCCCAGGATCGGCCAGGCATCACCTTTGGCGATCTCGTAGAACAGGATCAGGCGCGGGTGATCGCTGACATTCGGCGCCGAGCCGTGCAGCAGGCGGACGTGATGCACCGTCATGCTACCCGCCTTGCCGGTCAGCGACACGATCCTGTCCTTGTCGAACAGCGGGTCCTCCGGGTCGATCGCGCCTGCGAAGACACCGTTCACATGATGGCTGAGGACGGGTCCCTTGTGGGTGCCTGGCACGACCATCAAGGGTCCGTTGTCCGCATCCACATCCTCCAGCATCAGCCCGAAGGCAAGCACGTCATCGTTGGTGTGCGGATAGAACGCCCAATCCTGATGCCATTCGACTGCCGCGCCGCCGCCCGGCGCCTTGGTGTTGAGCTTCGAGGTCAGGATGGCGGTATCCGGTCCCAGAAGGTCCGTTAGCACCTCGGTCATCGCAGAGTTGCGGAGAACCTCCCAGAAATACGGATCGCGTTTGTGCGGAATTTTAATCCGGGTCAGCCGCGGGGCATCCGGCCCGTGGCCCTTGTCCAGGTCATAGACCTCGTTGCTTTCGCTCACCCCGCGCGAAGCGTCGATCAGCCGCTCCGTGATCGCGCGAAGCCGGGCAAGCTGGTCCGGCGTCACCGCATCCTCGACCATAAGATAGCCGTTTTCGGCGTAGAATTCCTTCTGTTCCTGCGTCAGCATATGCCAGCCCTCCCTAAGCTTGCATGCCTTGTTCAGCGGCCCTTTTTCGCCTCTTCCTCCATGTCCAGACCGTTCATGCGCGCGACGTGATCGGCCAGCATAGGCACGTAATCCGCGCCCGCCCCGATCGCTTCGACATGGGCGAAGTATTGCCGGGCGGCAGAGGCCATCACGCTGACAAGGCCCGCGTCCATCGCCATGGCATTGACATAACGGATGTCCTTCGCGGCGTTCGTGATGGAAAACTTGTGCGCGTCGCGGTCCCGGTCCACCGTGTAGCGCATAAACGTATCGAAGAAGCCGTTCCCCATCCGGCTCGGCGCGATGACATCCCTGATCTGCGACGGAGAGATCCCGACCTTGGCGCCCAGCGACACTGTTTCAGAGTAAAGGGCGGCATAGCTCATCGCGATGAAGTTCATCAGCAGCTTCATCTTGTGGCCGTTACCGGTCGGGCCCATGTGGGTGATGCTGCCCGCCCAGCACTCGATCACCGGGCGGATGCGTTCCAGCGTCGCTGCGTCGCAGCCGACCATCGCGTCAAGCGTACCCTCTTCTGCCTCTTTCGGAGTGCGCCCCAAAGGGGCATCAACCATCGTCACGCCCTGCGCCGCCATTTCTTCGGATAGCGCCAAGGTTGATGTCGGGTCCGCAGTGGTCGTGTCGATTACGATCAGCCCCTTGCGCGCACCGGAGAGTATACCGTCTGCGCCACGGATCACGGCCTCGACCTGGGGTGAATTCGACAGGCAGATATGGATGATGTCGCAGTTCTGGGCCATCTCGCGCGCTGATCCGGCTTCCGTCGCGCCCATCCCGACCAGATTGTCGATGGGCGTACGGTTGCGGTGTCCCTTCACCCAAAGCGTGTAGCCACCTTTCAGGATGTTCTTCGCCATGCCGTGGCCCATGAAGCCCACGCCGATGAAACCGATGACGGGTTTGTCACCCATGGTGCCCTCCCTCAGAGACTTGCTGTGATACCACCGTCGACAAACAGCGTGTGGCCGTTGACGAAACTCGCCGCGTCGGAGGCAAGAAAGATGCAGGCGCCGACAAGCTCTTCGACCTCGCCCCACCGCCCGGCGGGCGTGCGCTTTTCCAGCCATGCGGAGAACTCGGCATCCGCGACCAGCGCTGCATTCAGCGGAGTGTCGAAATAGCCCGGCGCGATGGCGTTGCAATTCAGTCCGTGTTTCGCCCAGTCCGTCGCCATTCCCTTGGTCAAATTCGTGACCGCACCCTTCGACGCGGTGTAGGGGGCGATGCCGGGCCGGGCGAGGGCGCTTTGCACACTCGCGATATTGATGATCTTGCCGGCGCCACGCGGGATCATGTGCCGCGCAACTGCCTGCCCCACGTAGAAGGCGGAATTGACGTTCGTGCGCATCAGGCGGTCGAAGGCTTCGACCGGGAAATCCTCAAGCGGTCCGCGGTGCTGTATACCGGCGTTGTTGACGAGAATATCGATCGGACCGTTGTCCGCCTCGTATCCGTCCACCGCCGATTGGACCGCTGCGGCATCGGTCACGTCGAAGCAAAGTGTTGTGACGTGCGCTCCACCTTCGCGCAGCCTTCCAGCCGCCTCTTCCAACCGGTCGTTGTTCCGTGCGTTCAGGACCAGTCTCGCACCCGCATGCGCAAGCCCCCGAGCCAAGGCAAAGCCGATTCCCATGGAAGAGCCCGTGACGAGCGCGGTTCGGCCCGTCAGATCGAAAAGTCTCATGCTGTTTCCCTGTCCTTCGGAGCCGGAGTTGACAAATTCGGGCAAACCCGCCTTGATAAAAATGGTATACCATTTCGATACCGATGCAAGCCAAAGCCCCCGGGGGAGGTTCCTTCTCGTGAAAGCGCTCTACGTCCACGCGGCGCATGACCTGCGCCTGACCGATTGCACGTGCGGCGTTCCCGGACCGGGCGAGGTTTTGGTCCGGATGGTGCGCGGCGGGATCTGCGGGTCCGATCTGCACTACTACAACCACGGCGGTTTTGGCCCAGTAAAGCTACGCGAACCGATGATCCTCGGGCACGAGGTGGCGGGTGAAATCATGGCAACAGGGCAGGGGGTCGAAGGGCTCGCCAAAGGTGATCTCGTCGCGGTTTCGCCCTCGCGGCCCTGCGGGACGTGCGGCGAGTGCCTGCGCGGCCTGCCGAACCAGTGTCTGAACATGCGTTTTTACGGCTCTGCGATGCCGTTTCCACATATTCAGGGCGCCTTCCGGGAAGAGCTTGTCGTCAATGCCAGCCAATGTGTTCGCGCGGACGGCTTATCGGCGGGCGAGGCTGCGATGGCGGAACCGCTTGCCGTAACGCTTCATGCGGTCCGGCGGGCGGGTGAGATGCTGGGCCGGCGCGTGCTTGTCACGGGCTGCGGCCCGATCGGGGTCCTGACCATCCTCGCCGCGCGGCGCGCGGGTGCCGCTGAAATCATCGCCACGGACATCTCGGCCAACGTGCTGGACTTCGCGCTTGCCGCCGGGGCGGATGTCGCCCTCGACACCCGTGCGAATCCTGGGGCGCTCGGCGTCTATGCTCAAGGCAAGGGAACGCTCGACGTTCTGTTCGAATGCTCGGGCGCGCAGCCCGCGCTTGCCGCCGGGATCGCCGCGCTTCGTCCGCGCGGCCGGGTTGTTCAACTCGGCCTCTCTGGCGACATGGCGGTTCCGATGATGCAAATCACCGCGAAAGAGATCGAGCTTGTCGGCTCTTTCCGGTTCCACGAGGAGTTCGCAGTCGCCGTCGAATTGATGCGCAACGGCCTGATCGACGTGAAGCCACTAGTCACCCACAGCTTCCCGCTGACCGAGTTCGAGGACGCTTTCGCTACTGCCTCGGACCGCGCAAGGTCGATGAAGGTGCAGCTGGAGTTCACCTGATGCTTACCTTCGCGGCGGCTGTCATTCTCCTGATCATCACGCCCGGACCCGGCGTGTTGACGACCGCCGGTTTCGGCGCCGCCTACGGGTTCAAGCCATCGCTGCGCTATGTACTGGGCCTGTTCCTCGGGACTAACATGGTAATGCTTGCCGTCATCTCTGGCCTGGCGGCCATTCTTCTGTCCATTCCATGGCTGCGCACCGTCCTGATGGTCGCGTCGGTGTGCTACCTGCTCTACCTCGCGGCGCGTATCGCCCTCGCCGGTTCCCGCATCGCATTCATCGAGGCAAAATCGCCACCGGGCATCGGGGGAGGGCTGCTGCTGCAAGCGATGAACCCCAAGGCATATGCAGTCAACACGTCGCTGATCACAGGCTTCAACTTCGCCCCGGACAACCCGGTGTTCGAAGTCGTGGCGAAAGCCCTGATCATAAATACCATCTGGATACCGATCCACCTGGCCTGGCTGTGGGCGGGGGTCATGCTGCACAGGCTCGATCTGCCGGAACGCACCCATCGGGCTATCAACATCGCGATGGCATTGTCGATGCTGGGTGTCGTCGCGCTCGCGACGTGGTCGGCGCTGCGAGGCACGAATTAACACGAACACGACCGGTCGCCCCGGCTGGTCAAATGGGAGGCGAGGATGCTGCCTTATTCAAACCCGACCCCTGAAGCTCTGGTTGTGGGCAGGGTGTGGCGGCCCGGAATCGGACCCTCGCTGGTCAGGATCGACGGTGAGACCGTCGTCGACATTACCAGCCGCGAACAGCCGACCATGCAGGCATTGCTGGACACGCCTGACCCGGCCGCAACGGCGCTGAATGCGCAAGGTGAAGCGATCGGAACACTCGCTGATCTTGTCGCGGGTTCGACCGAAACGGCGAATGAGCAGGTTCTGCATCTTCTTGCGCCCGCCGATCTGCAGGCGATCAAGGCGAGCGGCGTGACCTTCGCCGAAAGCATGGTCGAGCGGGTGATCGAAGAACAGGCGGCCGGCAACCCCGACCGGGCAGAGGCGATCCGCGCCAAGGTCGGCGCGATTATCGGCGAAAGCCTTTCAGGGATCGAGCCCGGGTCCGACCGGGCGATGAAGGTGAAGGCGGTCCTTCAGGCCGAGGGCCTCTGGTCTCAGTACCTTGAGGTTGGCATTGGACCCGATGCCGAAGTCTTCACCAAGTGTCAGCCGATGGCCTCCGTTGGCTGGGGCGCGGCGGTCGGGCTTCACCCGATGTCCAGCTGGAACAACCCCGAGCCGGAAGTCGTGCTCGCCGTCAATTCGCGCGGCAAGATTGTCGGTGCAACGCTTGGCAACGACGTGAACCTCCGCGATGTCGAGGGGCGTTCGGCGCTTCTTCTCGGCAAGGCGAAGGACAACAACGCCTCCTGCGCGATCGGGCCGTTCCTCAGGCTCTTCGACAGCAACTTCGACCTTGAAGATGTCCGGAAGGCGGAACTCTCGATGAGCATAGTGGGAGAGGACGGGTTCACGCTCGAAGGTCATTCACCCATGGCCAAGATCAGCCGCGACCCGGCCGGCATCGTCGACCAGACGATCGGTCGCCACCACCAATATCCGGATGGGTTCTTCCTGTTCCTCGGCACGATGTTCGCGCCGGTGAAGGACCGCGATGCGCCCGGGCAGGGCTTCACCCATCATACCGGCGACGTGGTGAAGATCTCGGACCAGGCACTGGGAGAACTTCGGAACACCGTCAGGCTTTCCACCGAGTGTCCGGAATGGAAGTTTGGCACCGCGGCGCTTATGCGCAACCTAGCGGAAAGGGGGCTTTTGTGACCAAGATGCAGGTATTCGACGACACGCAATGTTCGCTGGGCGAGGGGCCGTTGTGGCACCCTGAGCGTCAGGAATTCTTCTGGTTCGATATTAATGCGTACCGCCTTTTTTCCCGCACCGATGCAGGACAGAAGCTGTGGCAGTTTGACGAATACGTCTCTGCGGCGGGCTGGATCGACGCCGACAATCTGATGGTCGCGAGCGAGTCCGCGCTGATCCAATTGAACATCGAAACCGGCGCGAAAGAAGTGATCTGTCTGGTTGAGGCCGACAACCCGGTGACTCGCTCTAATGACGGACGCGCGGACCCCTATGGCGGGTTCTGGATCGGCACCATGGGCAAGAACAAGGAAAGGGAGGTCGGGGCGATCTACCGATACTACCGGGGTGAAGTGCGCCAGCTATACGCGCCCTGGTCGATCCCCAACGCGATGTGCTTTGCGCCCGACGGCGGACATGCTTACTTGGCTGACACGCCGAAGGGCAAGATCTGGCGGCAGGCGCTCGATTCGAAAGGCTGGCCCAAGGGAGAGCCGGATCTGTTCCTCGATCTGCCCGCCGACACCTACCGTCCCGATGGCGCAGTGGTTGACGCGGACGGCAATCTTTGGTGCGCACACTATGGCCACGGCAAGGTGACGGTCCACGCCCCGGACGGGCGGGAACTGCAGAGCCTCGCGGTTCCCGCAAAACGCAGCACTTGCCCCGCATTCGGCGGGAACGACCTTCGCACGCTTTACGTCACGACCGCATGTCAGGAGATGACCGAGCCGACCGAAAATGATGGGCGCACTTACTGTGCCGATGTCGATGCTACCGGGCAGCAAGAGCACCGGGTGATCCTGTGACAAAGCGCTTCCTGTCGATCGGCGAATGCATGGTGGAGCTGGCGCAGACCGGTGACGACACCTATCGGCGCGGCTTTGCTGGCGACACGTTCAACACTGCTTGGTACGCACGCCGCCTTTTGCCGCCCGACTGGACGGTCAGCTACGCGAGCTGCATCGGCGCCGACGCCGTTTCGGACGAAATGGCGGCCTTCATGCAAAGCGCGGGCATCGACACCTCGACGCTGCGCCGGGTGCCTGACCGCACGGTCGGGCTTTACATGATCTCCGTCGAGCACGGAGAGCGCAGCTTTTCCTACTGGCGAAGCCAGTCCGCCGCGCGTGCCGTCGCCGAGGACCCGGCATGGCTCGCCGAAGTTCTCAGCGGGTGCGAAGTTCTCTATTTCTCCGGCATCACACTTGCGATCCTGCCGCCCGATCACCGCCAGACACTGTGCCAAGCGATTGCGAAGGCGCGCGCGAACGGCGCGCTCGTGGCATTTGATACCAATCTCCGTCCTCGGCTCTGGGGAAGCGAGGCGGCGATGAAAGAGGGTATCACGCTGGGGGCTTCGGTCGCAGATATCGTGCTGCCCTCCTTCGACGAGGAAACCGGGCTCTTTGGCGACGCCACGCCGCAAGAGACCGTCGCGCGCTATCGCGATGGCGGGGCGAAGATCGTCGCAGTGAAGAACGGCGGCGGCGCGCTTTCGCTCTGGGATTCCGATACCGGAGGGTTCAGCCTTTCGGCGCAGCCCGTGCAGCGGGTCGTCGATACGACGGCGGCGGGCGACAGTTTCGGCGCGGGCTTTCTCGCCGGTCTTGCGACGGGTCATACAGCTGAGGACGCCGCACGCGCCGCAATGGAACTCGCGGCCAAGGTCATACAGGCGCGCGGCGCGCTCGTTCCAGAGATATTCGAGGGGGCAACCGGATGAACATTCTGATCATTGGTGGCGGCGGAGTCGTCGGCCAGAAGCTTGGGCGCGCACTGGCCGCAAGGGGCGAGCTTCGGGGCCGCAAAATCAACAGGATCACGCTTGCCGATATCGGTGATCCCCCAGGCATTGCCGACGCCCCGATGCCGGTCGCAACCACGCGCTGCGACATCGCAGATCCTGCATCGGTGGCGGCGTGTGTGACGGCGGATGTTGACGTGATCTACCTTCTCGCGGCGATCGTTTCGGCCCATGCCGAAGAGGATTTCGATGCCGGCATGACGATCAACCTAATGGGCACGCTCAACGTGCTTGAGCGCGCGCGGGCGCTGGGCACAAAGCCCGTCGTCGTCTTCACGTCCTCTATAGCGGTCTACGGCGGCGAAGTCCCCGACCCGATCCGCGATCACACGTTCCTCAACCCCCAGACATCCTACGGTGCGCAGAAGGCGATGGGGGAATTGCTGCTCAACGATTTCAGCCGCAAGGGCTTTGTCGACGGCCGCGGCTTCCGCCTGCCGACGATCTCGATCCGCCCGGGCAAGCCGAACCGCGCAGCGTCAAGCTTCATGTCATCGATCCTGCGTGAACCGCTGAACGGGCAAGAGGCGATCTGCCCTGTGGACGAGGATTTCCCACACTACTACCTCTCCCCCCGCAAATGCGTTGAAAACCTGATCAAGGGTGCCGAGATCGAAGAACAGGCGCTGGGCATGAACCGTTGCATGATGATGCCCGGCAGAATGTGGACCATCCGCCAGCTGATTGACGCGATGACCGCCGTGGCCGGGCCGGAACCGGCAAAGCTGATCCGGTGGGAGGCGCAGCCCGAGATTCAGCGCATCGTGAAGGGATGGCGCTTCGACCTGCGCCCCGAAAAGTCCCTGCAACTGGGACTGACGGCGGATGAAAGCTTCGAGGACAACGTCCGCTACTATCTCACAGACGACAAACCGACTTCTTGACGCTCGCGGGTCTGCGTCAGCCCGCTTTCCAGTGCTTGCAGGCGTCAAGCCGCGCCAGCGCCGACTGCCTCAGCAAAGGCAGGTCGACGTTGATGGCGGTGAAGTTCGATCCCGCCTCCACGACCTTTTCCAGAAGACCCTGATCGGCCGACAGGAAGCCTGCCGCAAGGCCCGCCGCACGAATGCGTCGGATCGCATCGAAGATCGCCTCATGCACCTCAGGATGGTTCATGTCGCCCGGATGGCCCAGGCTCGCGGCAAGGTCGGCCGGTCCGACGAACATGCCGTCCACGCCCGGCACCGCCGCAATCTCTTCGATACGGTCGAGCGTTGCGCGAGTCTCAACCTGCAGGAACAGCCCGATCTCTTCGCGGGCGCGCTGCGTGTAGTTCGGGATCGCCCCGTAACGGCTCGCCCGTGTGGACCCGCCCACGCCTCGAATGCCCTCCGGCGCATAGGTGACCGATGAAACGGCGAGTTCGGCCTGTTCGACCGTTTCCACGTAGGGAACGAGGATGTTCAGCGCGCCGACATCGAGGATGCGCTTTATCTCGGACGCATCGAGCCGACTGGGCCGCACCATCGCCGAGATGTCGTAACCCTGCAGCGCCTGAAGCATGGCCATCACCTCAGCCTCGCCTCTCGGTGTGTGTTCGCAGTCGATCAGCATCCAGTCGAAGCCGCAACCGGCGAGCATCTCGATGACCGCATTGTCCCGGATGGAATTCCAGATCCCGATCTGTTGATCGCCCTTGGCTAGGGCATGCTTGAAGGCGTTTCTTGGCAGGTCCATGTCAGTTCACCGGTGTGAGCAGGGCATCGCCCGCGTGAAAGGCCGAAACGTTATCCCGCTGCAGCTGGCCCATCGCCGCGCGGGTTTCCACCGTGCCAGAACCCTGATGCGGCTGGATCACGACGTTGTCGAGCGCATAGAACCGGGGGTCGATATTCGGCTCGTTGAGGAAGACGTCCAGTCCCGCCCCGGCGATCCGGCCTTGTTCCAACGCGTCGAGCAGTGCCGCCTCGTCTACCGTCGATCCGCGCGAGATGTTGACGACGATGCCTCGCGGACCGAGCGCGTCGATCACCTCAGCCGAAACGAACTTTTCCGTTTCCTTCCCGCCCACGAGGGCGACGACGAGGTAGTCGACCGCTAACGCCAGCGAAACGGGATCGGCATGGTAGGTCCAGCCCGGCGTGTCCTTCTCGGAGCGCGCGAAATAGTGGATGTCCATTTTGAATGCGGCCAGCCGGTCGGCGATCTCGCGCCCGATCCGGCCCAGCCCGACGATCCCCGCCGTGCCGCCACTGATCTTGCGGTTCAGGCGGTATTCGCCCTTCTCTTTCCATTGCCCCGAGCGCGCCCAACGAGAGGCATGCTCCATCTCGCGCCCCTGCATCAGAAGCATCGCGACGGCAAGGTCGGCCACGTCGTCGTTCAGAACGTTGGGCGTATTCGTCAGTTTCACGCCCCGCGCACTTGCCGCCGCGACGTCAATCGCGTCGTAGCCGACACCGTAGTTGGCGATCACCCCGAGGTTCGGCAGCAAGTCCATCTCGTTTCCGCCGAAGGGTAGGTGGCCCTTGAACGCGACGGCGGTGATGGCCTTCCTCGTGCTCTCATCAAGACCGGCGATACCAGAAGGATCAGCGATGGAGATTGGATTGAAGGCTTTTTCCAGCGCGTCGAGGTCCGAGTCGCTGTAGGGGCCGATGACGAGAGTGGCGGTCATATGATGCTCCGGCAGTCGGGGGCAGAAATGGTATACCAACGTTTAGGCGGTTCCACCCCACTGTCAACCGGCGCAGATTTCCTTGACCGATTTCCGCACCGCGTCGAGGCTGAAGACCTCATCGAGCCAGTCGTCGCGGAAGATCACCGACTTCGCCTTGTCGATCGCCATGAGAGCACCGTCCGAGAACTTGCCTTCGGGAAAGATGCCGAACGCGATCGCCAGCTCGATCTTCAGATGGCCCAGCACGAAGTCATGCGCGGCAGCCTCGGGCACGCCCATCGCAACGGCGCGGTCGGTCGCATCCCTGAGCGCCAGAGAAAGCGTCGCCGCGACGGTTTCGGACAGCGCGGGCTCAAGCACGGCGATGTTTTCAAGCGTGCATCGGTGCGACCGGGCGACCGGTGCGTAGATCACCTTCGCGATCTCCTCGCAAAGCGCATAGTGCTCTTCGGGTCCCTGGATCAGCGCGCAGACGATACCCTGCGGCATCGCGATCCCGCCGAAATAGTCCTTTTGCGCGTCGATATCGGGCGAGGTGTCGAAAATGTTCGGATGGCACGGATGGGTGCAGAAATAGGTGACGTCGGCCCGTTCGGGCATCTCGCCCGCATAGGGCGCGGCGGCGTCCAGAACGATGATCGCGGTGCCCGGACGGACCTTGTCGATGAAGCTGTGCGCGATCTTGCCAATCAGGCGGTCCGGCACAGCCATGAGGACGACATCCGCCCCGGCCAGCGCGGCGTCATTGTCGACTGCGTCGAGCCCGACTTCGGACTTCAGCCGTGCGCGCCCTTCCTCGGACACCTCCACCGGGTCGATGTCGAAGCGCGACGCCTTGAGGTTCCGCGCGAGCCGCACGCCCATCTTGCCGCCGGCCCCAAGCAAAGCAATTTTGGTCATTGGCGTACCTTTCTACCTTGCGGCGCCCCCGCCGCGTTTGATCCAGCCGAAGTAATCGGCGCTTCCCATCTGACCGCCCTTCAGGGCGAGTTGCAGTCCAACCAGTTCGGGGTGATCCGAATGCGCTTCCAGCAGCGCGGCGCCCGGTATCGTCGGCGCAAGGGCTGTGAAGGCGCAAAGGCCGAGCTGCCGGGCCGCGTGCCCGGACGTATCGCCGCCCGAGATCACCGCGCGGCGTATGCCGCTCGCCTTGATCAACCGCGCCAGAATCCTGCCAAGGGCCGCACCGATCCGCTCATTCGCGGTCGCCTCGTCAAGGTCCGCTGAACGCACGGCCGCCCGCATCCGCGCCACGCCCGGATCGTCTGGCCCGCGCGCAGAGTGGATAAGAGGGTCACGCCCTTCTGAAAGCGCGGTCATCGCCGATGCGAAAGCCGCCTCCTCCGCCGATCCGTCGCCCAAGGCGACTGCGGCGGCGTCAAGCGGGATGCAGGCGAAATTATTCCGTTCGGCCCAGTCGATCTGCGCCGCAGTGACCGGAGAGACCGAGCCCGACACGGCGATCATACGGTCCACCGGCCCCGCCCCATCCTCTCGGTCCCGAGCAGGAAGCGCGCCCTGTTCGCGCCAATGCGTCACGAGCGCATATTCGATGCCCTGCGAGCCGACGACGAAAATTTGTCCCTGGCGCGCCTCCCAGATCAGCTTGCCGCAAATCCGCAGATGCGCTGCGCTCATCGTGTCGAGACAGATCACCTCTGCCCCACGCCCGATCTCGTGGGACAGCGCATCCCTCGCGTCCCGTTCCAGGTCTTCTAAATCGATCAATCCGAAAGCCCGGCGGGTCTGCCTCGACAGATGGCGCGCCACGTCGGACTCGCCCATCGGCGTGACCGGGTGGCGGGCCATGACGGGGTGCCGGTCCAGCCGGAAGACGCCATCAGGAGCGCCAGCAAACAGGTGTCCGAACGCCTGATAGCGCCGAAGCGGCGGTGCGGCGATCAGACAGGGCACCCAGTCACCGCCGATGATCGGCGCTCCGATGTCGATCGCCTTGCCAATCGATCCCACATGCGGCGCGCTGTCGAGCGTCGAGCAGACCTTGTAGTGTATGACCGACGCGCCGGTCGATTTGAGAAACGCGAAGGCCGGCGGAAGATGTCTTTCCATCCAGTCCGGACCATGACTCCGCGCGGTGCTCGCGATGCCAATGGCCCGCGCGTCCGGAAACCGTGCGAGAAGCTTAGGACCGGGCACGTCGAGGAACAGCACCGACGGTACGCCCGCGAATTCCAACGCTTCCATCGTCGCGGCAGAGCCGGTGAAGTCGTCGCCGTACCAGCCGACCAGAATGCCGTCGGGCAGGAACGTCATGTCGCGTACGTCCCAAGCGCGCGGGCCAGCGCCGGGTGATCGAGGGCATAGTCATCTGCCGGAATGCCTGCCATCGCTGCGTCCCAGGCGTCGCGCAGCGACTGAACGCCCGCCGCCGGACCATCGGGGTGCGCCATGATCCCACCGCCGGCGGCATAGATGCAGTCGGCGTTGCCAAGGCGGCGATAGGTCTCAGGCGGCTGCACGGCGGACTGGCCCGAGGAAAAGACCGGCATCGCGATGCAGGGCTTCGTCTCGAACATCGGCGTCTGAACCGCCTTGGCCGAAGCGATCACGCTGTCGTCGGGTTCGCTGAACTTGTTCCGAAGCCCGTTGACATGCATGTGGTCGGCCCCCGCCAGCCGCCAGAGCTTCGACCATGCGCGATAGTCCCAGCCGAGCATCGGCGCGCGCGAAAGATACCCCCAGCCATTACGGTGGGCATGGATCGGCAGGTCCGTGTGACGGGCAAGCGCGATCATCCCGGCAAGGCCAACCGAATTCAGGCTCGCCATCACGCAGGTGCCGCCGAGATCGCGGACGAGGTCGTGGCGCCGCCGCATATCGTCGACCTCACCCGTCAGGTTAAAGGCGTACATCACCTTCTTGCCGGTCCGGTCGGCATGGGCATTGATCTCTCGCATGACTGCGCGCACCCGGTCGTCGAACGGGCAGTTCGGCCCGTCAGCCTGCAACTCGTCATCCTTGATGAAATCGATCCCGGCATCGACGAGAGTCTTCGCCAGATTGGCCGTTTCCTCCGGGCCGAAGCCTACAGAGGGCTTTACGATGGTGCCGATCAGCGGCCCTGTCGCGACGCCTGACAGACGACGCGTGCCCTCGATGCCAAACTTCGGGCCGGAATAGGCTTGTGCGAACGCGTCGGGAAGCCGGATGTCGAGCAGCCGCAGGCCCGAGAACTGCCGCAGCTCGAACAGGTTGCCCGCGACCGTCGCCATCAGGTTGGGAAGGTCGGGGCCGATATTGCCCAAGGGCCAGGATAGGGTCACTTCCGCCCTTGTATATCGACCTCCCGTAGCCCCACCGGGAAGCGATGGCGCTGCAATCGAGTCCAGAACCTTCAGCGCCTCGACCCGGGCCGCGGAGCGTTGGCGAAGCTCTGGCGTCTCTCCAGGCACCGCCACGAATGTGCCGGAGCTTTGCTCACCCGCCATGGCCTCGGCAGCCGCCGTCGGATCGACCGGCGTTTCGATCAGGTAGTCGGCTTCGATCCGGTCGCTCAAATCACTGCTCTCCGTTGACGTACGGAGTTCCCGCATTCGCGGTGATCGCGTTGCGACTGCGGCCTTTTGTCGAGATCTGCCAATACCCCTTCGAACGAATGCCTATCGCCGAGCAGGGGTCGGTTCTGCGCCTTACCAAAGAGCCTCCGGCGGAAGATTTGTTCTGGTAAACTCATCATACCAGTTAAGTACCGCAATTCAACATCGCGCGCCAGAGGGAATGTGCGCAGGTGGCGCGAGTAGGCCGCTGTCAGAGTTGCTGAGCGGGCTTCAGCCAGTCCAGCGTCGCATCGGTATCGCCGCCCGGCTTGTATTCAGCCCCGACCGGCGCCTTCCATCCGAGCGACCGGATCGCCGCAAAGACATGCTCGTAGCTCACTTCGCCATGATCCGGCGCGCCTCGATCGGGAACGGAGGCGATCTGGATATGCCCGATATGCGGCAGCAGCGCTT